>CAYMWV010000121.1:8480-10771 GCA_964394395.1 uncultured Sediminispirochaeta sp. | reverse complement strand
GCCGATTATGTGCCTCCAGAGGGCTTTTTGGCCATGGTTGAGGCGTTTCGGCAGGGATAGGGATAGGGACAGGGACAGGTATAGGATGTAAACCGGTTAACAATCCATCCCTTCTCTATTAAGCTCACACAATGAATCATGGGCTGAAAACGAAGACTGAAGCAAGCAGCGATTTGTTTCGGGGGGAGAGGAAAAAGCTTTTCCTCCTCATCCTCAGCTTCCTCGCCTTTATCAGCCTGGGGCTTCCCGACGGACTTCTCGGGGTGGCCTGGCCCTCCATCGCCGGTACCTTTGGAAGATCCTTGAGCCATCTTTCCCTGCTGCAGCTGGCAGCGACCTGCGGTTTTTTCATCTCCAGTACCAATGCGGGTAGGCTTATCCGTGGCCTGGGGGTGGGGCGGCTGCTGCTCTTCAGCAATGTGATAGTGGCTCTCGCTTTGGCGGGATTCATCCTTGCTCCGGCCTGGGCTTTTGTTCCGGCAGCTATGTTTCTTTTGGGAACCGGGGGCGGGGCGGTGGATGCGGGGCTCAATGGCTATTCGGCGGAGCGTTTTTCCAAGGAGCAGGTCACCTTGCTGCACGCCTTTTTTGGCCTGGGGGCCATGACCGGTCCGGTGGTGATGCGGCAGGTCCTAGGAGCCGATCTGCCCTGGCAGCGGGGCTATCTGGTCATCTTTATCTTTACATCGATGTTGATCCTTCTCTTCTTCTTTACCCGGAACCTGTGGGAGGAGCGAAAGCGGGGGAAGCGGGAAAAGCGGAAGAAACAGAAGAAGCAAGCTTCAGCCCAAAGCGCAGCTTCGGCTGAGCTCTCTGCTTCGGCTTCAGTGAGCCCAGCTCCCAAAGCTAAGTCAAACCCAGCTCCCAAAGCTCCGATACCCCTGGCTCTGCAGGTAACCGGGATGGCGCTCTTCCTCATCTATACCGGGGTGGAGGTTACCGCTGGTGCCTGGTCCTTCACCTGGTTCACCCGGGGGCGGGGCGTTTCTCCGGAGCTGGCGGCACTCTGGACGGGTTTCTACTGGGGATCCCTGATGCTGGGAAGGGTTTTCTTTGGCTTTTTCGGCGGCCGGTGGGAGATCCGGAAGATTATGGTGGTGATGATCATCTCCGTCCTTGTTGCGGCTGCTCTGATTCTCCAGCCTTGGAACCTGCTCCTGTCCCTCCTTGGTCTCGCCTGGATGGGCTTTTCCTGTGCACCCCTCTTCCCCCTCTTTGTCAGTTTTACTCCCCATCTGGTGCGTCACTTTAAAGCTTCGGACCTGATTGGTCGGCAAGTTGCTGCAGCCAGTATCGGTTCTGCAGTGGTACCCCTGACGGTGGGGCTTGGGGTGGAGCTCCTGGGGCTGATAGCTATCCCTATTCTTTTGCTCTTCTATTCCTTCCTTTTAGCCCTCATCTATCGCTTCTGGGTCTCCTGGGCGGAGTCTCCCGCTTGACTTTCCCCACTTTCGGGGGCATCGTTCTTTCTGTTCCCTGAACATCAATATCAGGAGGAGCTGTGTCGGGTCAGATCAAAGTAACTATCACCCTGGATAAGCACTGTGTACCGGTGCAGATTCCTTGCAGATTTGTCTCAGCATCAATCGACACCTCCCTTCTTATGGGAGGTTACTGGTGGGAGGGGAGTGAAGGGACCCGAAGAGGGCTGGGAACGGAGCGGGTAGATCCGATAGATTTGCAGGATCCGAAGCTGCAGAAACTTGCCCTTAATTTGAACCTTGCCTATCTGAGAATTGGTGGAACCGAGGCGGACCAGCTCATCTATAAGGTGAAAAAGAAGAAGGCAAAGAAGAAGGCAAAGAAGCATCATCGGTCCAGTGACGCCGGAGAGCTCCTGGAAAAGCCCTTGGATGGGAACTACGTGCTGGATCGGATCCGCTGGAAGGAGCTTGAAGCTTTCTGCCGGGAAATTGATGCTGAGCTCTTTATGACCCTTAATGCCGGGCCCGGCCGGAGGAAAGAGGACGACACCTGGAAGCGGAAAAATGCCCGCTCCCTTATACGGTACAGCAGAAAAAGGAGTAGCCGGGAAGGGGGGCGCCTTCAGCCGATCTGGGAGCTGGGAAATGAAGTGAATGCCTACCGCTTCTTTTACGGCCCCGGAAAGGGGATTTCTCCCCGCTGCTATGCCGATGATGTGGTAAAATTGAAATCCATGCTTGAGAAAGAGGGGGGCGGCTCCACCGCTGGGCCAGCCCTGGTGGTGTGGCCGGTGGCAGGGGAAGTATTTCCTTTTCTTCGACGGTTTCTCAAGAACCTTTCATCCCGGAGCGCAACCCAGAGCGCAA
>CAYMWV010000121.1:0-8380 GCA_964394395.1 uncultured Sediminispirochaeta sp. | reverse complement strand
CTGGATGCTCTGGGTCGTCAAGCCGGCCGGATCAACCGACTCCGGGATCGGTATATCCCCCAGGCCCAGGTGTGGCTGGGCGAAACGGGTCATGCCCAGTGCGGCGGTGAACCGGGCCTTTCGGACCGGTTTATCTCAAGCCTCTGGTGGCTGGACACTCTGGGACAGATGGCGTTAATGGGCCAGGGACAGGTGATCCGGCAGTCCCTGATCGGTGGGGATTACGGGCTTATCAACTACAAAACAAAGGTTCCCAATCCCGATTACTGGGCCACCATCCTCTGGAACAGCTTGATGGGAGATCGGGTCTATCGTCTCAAGGTGAAGGGCAGCCGGAAACTGCGGGCTTACCTACACAGCCATCCCCACCGGCCCGGGCTGTATAGCCTCCTGGTCATCAACCTGGAGTGGAAGCGGGAGGGGCGGCTTTTGCTCTCGGAGGATTTTGCCAGCCCTGAGGAGCAGTGGCTCCTTAGCTCCGATTCTCCCTTTTCCTCCCAGATTCTGCTGAACGGAAAAGCCTTGGATGTATCCGATGATATGGGGGTTCCGGATCTCTCCGGGAGGGAGTGCAGAATCCTGGAGGTGCCCGCAGAAGGTACCGATGCAGGGATGGATCTTCCGGTGCCCCCCCTCTCCTACGCATTTTTTACCGTTCCGACAAGGGGTGATAGATTTGGAGTATATCCTGAGACCCTGGTAGTTTAGAGAGCCGATTGGTAAAGAGCAGTTCTAAATGTGAGACGACCACGATTAGTGGTCGACCGAAAAACGAAAAGAGAAAAGGAATTCTCAATGTGGCAAGGAAAAAAGTTGAAATTTGATGCAAAACCCATGCGTGGGTTTTGCAATCGAGGTTCTATTCTCATTTCGCCACATTGAGAATTCCTGAAAGCCCATTCTTGCCCATTTCCCTTCATTCGGTTACCTTGTTCAGATGTTCAGAAAACTCATCACCCTGGCTCTGCCCATTATGGCGGGGAACTTCCTGCAGATGCTCTACAACGCCGTGGATACCTGGTTTTTGGGGAAACTGGGGGCTGCGGAGGTGAGTGCCCCCTCCATCGCCATGAATATTGTGATGTTTTTGATTGTTTTCGGATTTGGCTTTGCCATGGCGGGAACCACTTTGATCAGTCAGGCCTGGGGGAAGGGAGATAAGGAGCGGGTCGATTTCTACCTGGGACAGATCACCACCATCCTTATGCTGGTAAGCGTCATGATCGCTATCACCGGTGTTGTACTGACAGTCCCTCTATTAAAGCTGCTGCAGGTGCCCGAAGAGCCCTTCGGCCACACCCGGATCTATCTGCAGATCATCTTCAGTGGTATGCCCTTCATGTTTATGGCCTTTGCCCTGCAAGCTACCCTGCAGGGGATTGGAAATACCATGACCCCTCTGGCGGTGCAGGGGATTACGGTGCTGATCAATGTGGTGCTGGACCCACTTCTTATTTTCGGGGTCGGCCCCTTTCCTGCCCTGGGGGTGGCCGGGGCAGCCTGGGCTACGGTAATTAGCAGGGCTATGGGCTCCGGGGTGGCGATCTGGATTCTCCTCTCGGGGCGGTACGGCATGAAGCTTCGCCGGGAGAATCTGAAGCTGGAGAGGGCCTCGGTAAAGCTTATCCTGCGGATTGGTGTGCCCGTTTCCCTGGGACAGGGTATCTCCGGACTCGGCTTCGTGGTGATGCAGGGGATAGTGAACAGCTTCGGTACTGCAGTTATCGCCGCTTTCGGAGTGGCCGGGAGGATCATCGGGATGTTCAATATGCCCGCCATGGGTCTTGGCCGGGCTACCGCAGTCCTGGTGGGGCAGCATTTGGGGGCCAGGGAGCCGGAGAAGGCGAAGGAGGCGGTGAAGACGGCGGTGGTGGTAATCCTGGTTTTCATCTGCACCGGAATGGCCTTCACCTTTTTCTGGGGTAACAGCTTTGTTCGGTTCTTTATTGACGATCCGGAGGTTATCTCCCATGGCCATGCTCTCTTCCGGATTGTATCGGTGTCGGTGGTCTTCTTTGCCCTCTTTACGGTGATCACCGGCGCATTCCAGGGAGGCGGCGATACCCGGCCGGTGATGAGCCTCAACTTTGCCCGACTCTGGATACTCCGGCTGCCGGTGGCTTACCTGGGAGCCTTTCTCTTTCCCGGCAGGCCCGAGGTGATCTGGTGGGCCATGTTCATTTCCAATGTGGGGGTGGCAGCCGCAGGGTTCCTGCTTCTGCGCCGGGGAAAGTGGCTTACGGCTCTGGATCCTGGAGAGGTTTAACCGGCCCCCTTGCTCTTTTGGCTCTCTATTTCTATCCTTAGGGTATGATAAAGAAACTGGTTTCCTGGAATGTTAATGGCATCAGGGCGGCTGAGAAGAAGGGCCTTCTTGATTATATGATGAAAGAGGATGGGGATATCATCTGTTTGCAGGAGACGAAGGCGAAACCGGAACAGCTTTCCGGAGAGCTTATCTCTCCCCGGGGCTATCGCTCCCATTTCGCCTCCGCCGAGAAGGGGGGCTACTCCGGCGTGGCAGTCTACACAAAAGAGGAGCCCCGGTCGGTGCAGCTTTTGGGATTGTCGGAGTTTGATGCAGAGGGCCGGGCCCTGGTGCTGGAGTACAACGATTTTGTCTTGATCAACGGCTATTTCCCCAACAGCCAGAGCGAAGGCGCCCGGCTGGATTACAAGCTGGGTTACTGTGATGCCATATTGAAACTCTGCAACGATCTTACTGGTGAAGGGAACCATGTAGTGGTCTGCGGAGATTACAATATCGCCCATAAACCTATCGACCTGGCCCGGCCCAAAGAGAATGAAGGGAATCCCGGCTTCCTTCCGGAGGAGCGGGCCTGGATGGACAAATACAGCGGTGCCGGCTATCTGGATACCTTCAGGATCTTCAATACAGAGGGTGAGCACTACACCTGGTGGTCTTACCGGACCCGGGGACGGGAGCGGAATGTGGGCTGGAGGCTTGACTACTTCTGTGTAGACCAGGGCTTTGCCGGTCGGGTGCACGCTTCGGAAATCCGTTCAGAGGTGATGGGTTCTGATCACTGTCCGGTGGTGCTTACCCTTAATGAGGGGGAGGAATATCATGCAGAATGAGATAACTACACCAAAGGAGCTTCTTGATGTGCGGGGCCACATTACCGAGGAGGGGTATGCCAGGCTGCCTCACTGGCGCTACCGCCGCAGGGCGGTAAAAGCTCCCTGGTGGAGGGTCAAGGAGTGGGACTACTACGCTGTTATCAACCAGGAGAGCGGCTTTGGCGTCACCATCACTACCAGTGATCTGGGATATGCAGGGCTCTTTGCCCTCTGTCTACTGGATCTCAAGGAGGGGCGGTGGGAGCAGGTGGATACCTTGACGGTGATGCCTGCGGGGCGCATCGGTTTTGCCGAAACTGCCGATGAGGATAATCGGATCCTCTTTCGGGACAAGAAGCTCCTCCTCGATCTGCAGCGCCAGGGAGATAAGCGGGTACTCAAGTTTGCCAGCGAAGCTTTCAGCTCCTTCTGTGATGGCCCGGTCTCCGGCGAGGTTGAGCTGTACCAGCCACCCCATAAGCCCCGGATGGCCATTGCTACCAGCTGGCAGGAGAAACGGACAGCTTTTTACTACAACCAGAAGATCAACTGCATGCCCGCAACAGGAGTGGTGAAGTCAGGCAGTCGGGAGGAGCGGTTTGAACCGACCACAAGCTTCGGGGTTCTCGACTGGGGGCGGGGCCACTGGACCTATAAAAACCGCTGGTTCTGGGCCTCTGCATCGGCGGCTCTTCCCGGGGGTGTCCCTTTCGGTTTCAACCTGGGGTACGGCTTTTCCGACCGCTCCCCGGCCAGTGAAAACATGCTCTTTTACCATGGAATTCCCCATAAACTGGGGGATCTAGTGTTCCACTTCGACGAAAGGGACTATATGAAACCCTGGGAGATGAAGGATTCGGAAGGAAGAGTGGATCTGCAATTTACCCCCCGGCTGGACCGGTACGGCAATACAGATCTGCTGATCATAAAATCCCTGCAGCACCAGGTTTTCGGGTATTACCACGGAACTGTTGTTCTTGATGATGGGAGCAAGGTTATAATAGAAAATATCCCCGGTTTTGCCGAGGATGTTTATAACAGGTGGTAGATTTCCCTCTCGGCTTTCCCTATACTGATGATAAACTTGGTGCCTGCTGATTCAGGTGCCGGGAAGCATATTGTAAAGGAGCGACCATGGCTAAACAGTTTAACGAGCGCTTTATCCTGCAACTTCTCCTGGGGGTGATGTTTCTTACCCTGGGTATCCTCGGCCTCAGCAATTACAATTCCGATCTTGCTCAAGTGGGAAGGGCCCTGGGCCGGATGTTCGGCAGCTCTTCAGGGAATCTCAATGTGGTTATTTCGGTGATAGAAGTGGCGGCGGGGATCTTTTTGCTGGTGGATCTCTTCTCGGTGATTCCTTCGGGGATTGTGTCGATTCTCCACCTGGTAGTCTTTATTCTCTTTGCCGCCAATATGGTTCTCCGTTTCGTTATAAACGGATTCCTGGAACCGGATCTCCTGCCCTGGCTTGCCTCTGTTTCCAAAGAGGCGGTGATCCTTACCTCTATCTGGATGATTCGTAAAACCGGCTGACGGGCTAACGGTGAAACCCTATTGATCTTTCCCCGCCAACAGGCGAAGATCCAGACTCCCCGGCGCCTGATATACCGCCAGGTCGAAGAGGGGAAGTACCGCCAGAAGGTGGTCGAAGATATCCGCCTGGATATTTTCATAAAAGGCCCATCGCTGATCTTTGGAAAAGACGTAGATCTCCAAGGGAAGTCCATGCTCGCTGGGGGGAAGATGGCGCACCAGGAAGGTCATCTCGTCGTGGATCAGGGGATGTTGATGGAGGTAGGCGGCCACATAGGCGCGGAAGACTCCGATATTGGTGAGCCTGCGACCGTTGAAGTACTCCACCTCCTCATCAATCTGGAGCTGCCGGTTGTGCTCGGCAATCTCCCTCTCCCGCTTTTCCAGAAAATCTTTCAAGAGCCGAAAGCGGCGCAGCTGCTCCAGCAGGGAAGCATCGCAGAAGCGGATACTGTTCATATCGATCTTTATGGCTCGCTTGATTCTCCGCCCTCCTGATTCAGTCATCCCTCTCCAGTTGCGGAAGGAGGAGCTGATCAGGGTGTAGATGGGAACCGTGGCGATGGTCTTGTCCCAGTTCTGCACCGTCACCGTCTGCAGGGTTACATCCGTCACCTCCCCATCCACCCCGTAACTGGGCATCTCTACCCAGTCACCGATACTGATCATGTTGTTGGCAGAAAGCTGCACCGAGGCCACCAGTCCCAGAATGGAATCCCGGAAGACCAACAGGATCACCGCCGACATTGCCCCGAGGCCGCCCAGGAGGCCCAGGGCGGATTTATTCATGATGGTGGTGATAATTAATATCACCCCGAGGATGTAGAGGAAAACCTTGAGGATCTGCAGGTACCCTTTTATGGGGCGCTTTTTGCTGATGGGGTAGCTTTGGTAGATGTCGTTGACAGAGGAGATGAGAGACTCTGCCACCACAATGATAAGACCGATAGTGTAGGCCATCAAAATGCGTTGCAGTAAGGCAGCCACCGACGGGATGTCCTGAAAAATGAGATCTACTCCCAGGTAGAGCACCACCACCGGGGCTATCCTGCTCAATTTATTGAAGAGCTTCCGGCGGAAGAGGATGTCGTCCCAGCTGTTTGCTGTCTTTTTTACTATTTTCCCGATCAGGGTGATGAGAATACGCTTTGTGATTAGATCCGCCAGAAATGCCAGGAGCAGTGCGGCGGCAACCAAGATCCCCCGGGCTCCCCAAAGCGCTCCCGCAGCGGAAAAGCCCATATCATTAAGCAATGTCCCAAGATATTCCACAGCGCCCCCCTTTTTTTAACATAGTACCGGAAAAGGAGTTGGCCGGGAAGGGGGTTTGAAGCCGGGACAGCTCCTGGCTGCTATCCTGGGGCACCCTGGGGGACAGCCTCAATTATTGCCTGGGGTACCCCTTTCTTGTTTTTTCTTGTCATTTCCCCTACTATCCTTCTCTATGACACAGGAAACCCCTTTTATTCATGAATATCTACCGCTTGACCTGTTAGAGGCACATCTGGAGCGATACAAGGACGTTTCGCAGCCCCTTGCCCTGATCGATATCGATTCCACCGTTCTCGATACCGGCCCCCGAAACATCGCTATCCTTCATGAGGCGCTGGATGAGATGCCCCGGCTGCGTGAGATTCTTCATCATATTACCCCAGAAAACCTGGGCTGGAACGTTCCCGATGCGGTGGCAGAGCGACTATCCTTGAGTGACCGGGAGCGGAAACTGCTTTGGACTTTCTGGCGGGAGCGTTTCTTTGATGATGCGTACCTGCACCATGACCAGCCCTATCCCGGGGTTGCAGAGCTTCTTCGGTTGCTGTCAGACAGAGGGATGCATCTTATCTACCTCACCGGCCGGGATAGTCCCAACATGGCAGAGGGCACCCTCGCATCATTCAAGCAGCATAATCTGCCTTTCCGGGGAGAGGAGGATTTTATATTTAAACCGCAACCCGATGAGGCGGATCTGGTTTTCAAGGAGCGGGCTTTGTCGGAGGTGGCAGCCCGGGGAGAGCTTGTTATTGCTCTGGAAAATGAACCGGCCAACGCTAACCGGATGCAGCGTCGCTTCCCTGATGCTCTGGTTTTGCTCATCGAAACCATCACCACCCCCAATCCTGAAGCTCCTGACCCGGATATCCTTCGCTTTCGCCATTATCCCGTTGTGGACTTTGAGGAATTAACTATATTGGACTGAATACGTGTTCTTCCCTATCTCCTTGTTGTCAAAGCACCAAAGAATGATTACAATAGCACAATGATTCAGTGGAATAAGGAATTGAGTGTCGGAAACTCCGACCTGGATGGACAACATCAGAAACTGGTTGCTCTTATCAACGAACTGCAGGAGAAACTCTTCAGCGATATTTCAACGTTTGACATCAATAAAGCTATCCTGGAGATGTTCAGCTACACAGAGGAACACCTGGCCCATGAAGAGGAGCTGATGCGTAAGGCTTCCTACCCCGGTTATATCGATCACAAGCATAAACATGATGATTTTCGGGAGGAGATCATGCATTTCAAGGATACCCTGGATGGAGGCGGCGAGGCCGCAGATATTGCCCGGGATATCCTCTATTTCCTGCAGCGCTGGCTGGTTACCCACATCAAGGGGAGCGACCGGGATTACATGCCCTTTTTGGCGGATAGTTAGGGACCGATAAACCGAACCTAGCAAAAAGTAGTGGAGTAGAGCCTATGAGAATCTCAAGAATTATAAAAGGAACAAGAAAAATTACTGCGGATACTGCTATTAGATTATCCAGGTATTTTGGAACTTCTGCTGAATATTGGATTAATCTTCACTCTTTATATGACCTGGATGTCGCTATGGAAAGGAATAATGAAGAGTATGAAAAGATTCATCCGAAGGCGTCATAAAATTGAAGCCAGTATCGATGTAAAACCATGACAATAACACAATGGCTTGAGACCTATATCACCCTCCATGAGCATGATGATCCCCGGGAAGAGCGGGCAAATTCTCTGACCCACCTGCTTGGTTCTCTCCTCTCTCTTGGAACCCTGATATGGCTGCTTTTCCGGTTCAGTGATTTTCACCGCCCGGCCCTGGCCTGGGCTTCCCTGGTGTATGTGCTTTCCATGTTTATCCTCTACAGCGCCTCCTCTCTCTACCACGCCCTGCCGCGGGGGAACGGAAAGCGGATCTGTCGCATTCTGGACCACAGTAATATCTATTTTCTGATTGCGGGAACCTACACGCCGGTGCTGGTCTATCTCAATTCTGCCAGGGGCCTGCAGCTTCTGGGGGTGGTGTGGGCGGTGGCGGCCCTGGGAATTGTCTTCACCCTGGTGTTCTGGGGGCGCTATGGATTTCTCCATGTAGCTCTCTACCTGGCCATGGGCTGGATGATCCTTCTGTTTCGCAGGGATATCATTCCCTTTCTGCCGGATGATCTCCTCTCCTGGGTTCTGGCTGGGGGAATCACCTATAGTGGGGGTGTCATCTTTTACGCCATGAAAAAGCTGCCCTTCTACCACGCAATCTGGCATCTCTTTGTCCTGGCCGGCAGTGTCCTCTTTTTTATGGGCTTTGTGTTTCACCTTTTTCAGGTGTAAGATTGTTGGTGGGAGAAGATGTCCGGGACCGGGCTGTAACTGAAGAAAGTTAAGCAGGTGAGGAGGAGGCGGGATATGAAGCAACGGGATATGACGCAGCAGGAGGGAAGCAAGCCGGATTTAACCACCCTTTTCTCGGGTAAGATCGATGCAGTGCTCTTCGACATGGATGGGGTACTAA
>CAYMWV010000120.1:2692-10903 GCA_964394395.1 uncultured Sediminispirochaeta sp. | reverse complement strand
GGGCTGGGCCGATGAAGATTCTTGTCACCGGTTCCGCAGGCTTTTTGGGACGCAATTTGATTGCCCGGCTTCAGGAAGAGAGCCTGAAGATGGAGCGGCAGGGTGATGGCTCCGGCCACAAGATCATCCCCTACGATCTGGAAAGCGGAGAGGAGCTGCTCCCGGCAGCCCTGGCCGATGCCGATCTGGTCTACCACCTGGCGGGGGTAAACCGGCCGGAGCACAAAGAGGAGTTCTATCTGGGTAACGGCGACCTTACCCGGCGGATCGTGGAAACTGCGGAGGCCTCCGGCAATCGCCCCCTTATCGTTTTCTCCTCCACGGTCCACGCCGCCGGAGAGAGCGACTACGGCAGGAGTAAGCGCCTGGGGGAAAACTATCTGGCCGAATACCGCAGCCGGGGAGGGCGGGTGGCCATCTACCGCCTCTCCAACCTCTTCGGTAAGTGGAGCAGACCCAACTACAACTCCGTGGTGGCCACCTTCTGCCACAACACCGCCCGGAATCTCCCCCTCACCATATCGGACCGGAAAAACCGGATCACCCTCAACTACATCGACGATGTGGTGGATGCCTTTCTCAAATTTGCATCTCCCGTCCCTCCCCTGGCAGAGAGCGATTCGGGGATCCTCTCCATCACCGTTTCTCATACGATCTCCCTGGGAGAGCTGGCCGATACCCTTGCATCCTTCCGCAGCATCAGGGAGACGGGGATCCTGCCGGAACTGTCTGACCGCTTTACAAAGCAGCTCTACTCAACCTACCTCTCCTACCTGCCCGAAGCAGAACGGCTCTACTATCCGGAACTGAAGAGCGACGACCGGGGATTCCTCTTTGAACTGATTAAATCCCCCCACATCGGGCAGATCTTCGTCTCCCGGACAAAGCCGGGGATCACCCGGGGAAACCACTACCACCACACCAAGGTGGAGAAGTTCTGTGTCATCGAAGGGGAGGCGGAAGTGACCATGCGCCTGATCGACGGGGAAGCGGTGCAGCGCTACCGCTGTTCCGGCAAAAAGCCTGCAATAATCGACATCCCCCCGGGGCTCACCCACGCCATCACCAATGTGGGAGAGGGGGAGCTGATCACCCTCTTCTGGGCGAATGAGCTCTTTGATCCTGCAAAGCCCGACACCTTTTTCAAGGAAGTAGAATGAAACCCCTGAAAATCATGACCGTGGTGGGAACCCGGCCGGAGATTATCCGCCTCTCGGAGGTGATAAAAAAGCTGGATTCCTATCCCGCCATCGACCACACCCTGGTCCACACCGGACAGAATTACGACTACGAGCTCAACGAGGTCTTTTTTAAGGATCTGGGGCTCCGGAAGCCCGACCACTTCCTCGGCGCCGCCGGGGGCAGTGCCGTGGCCACCATCGGAAATATCCTGATCGGTATCGAACCCCTCCTGGAGTCGGTCGCTCCGGACGCCTTTCTTGTCCTGGGAGATACCAACAGCTGCCTCTGCGCCATCCCCGCAAAGAAACGGAAGATCCCGGTCTTCCACATGGAGGCGGGGAACCGCTGCTTCGACCAGCGGGTTCCCGAGGAGACCAACCGGAAGATCGTGGACCACATCGCCGATATCAACCTCACCTACAGCTCCATCGCCCGGGAATACCTCCTCCGGGAGGGGCTTCTTCCCGACCGGATAATCAAGACCGGCAGCCCCATGCGGGAGGTCCTCGATGCCAACCGGGAGCAGATAGAGACCAGCGATGTCCTCCCCCGGTTTGGCCTGAAAGCGGAGGAGTACTTCATCGTCTCCGCCCATCGGGAGGAGAATATCGAGTCTGGCAATTTTGCCCGCCTTGCCCAGCTCTTAAACCGGGTGGCCGAGACCTATCAGGTCCCCGTGGTGGTATCCACCCATCCCAGGACCAAAAAGCGGATCGAAGCGGAGGGGACTCAGTTTCATTCCCTGGTGCAGCTCTTAAAGCCCCTGGGCTACCACGACTATGTGCATCTCCAGCTCCACGCCCGCTGCGTCATCTCCGACAGCGGCACCATCAGCGAGGAGTCCTCCTTGCTCAACTTCCCGGCGCTCAACATCCGGGAGGCCCATGAACGGCCCGAGGCGATGGAGGAGGCGGCGGTGATGATGACCGGCCTCTCCGTCGACCGGGTGATGCAGGCCCTCAATATCCTTGAGTCCCAGAAACGGGGGCCCATCCGCACCTTGAAGAAGGTGGAGGATTACCGGCACAGAAATGTCTCCGACAAGATTGTCCGGATCATCATCTCCTACACCGACTATGTGAACCGGGTGGTATGGCAAAAGTATTAGTATGGCGAAAGTAGCGGTATGGCAAAAGTATTAGTAGTCACCGAGCGCTTCGCCCCGGAGGATTTTCTGGTAAACGACCTGGTCCGCTCCTTCCGGGACCGGGGAATCCCGGTGGAGGTGCTGACCCAGGTTCCCAGCTACCCCGCCGACCGCCTCTTCCCGGGCTACCGGAACCGCTTCTTTCAGATCCGGCGCTGGGAGGGGATCCGGGTCCATCGTTTCTTCACCATCCTGGGCTATAAACAAAACGTCATCATAAAAATCCTCAACTACCTCTCCTTCGCCCTCTTTACCACCCTCTTCGCCCTCTTCTTCCACCGCCGTTACGATTCGGTCCTCTTCGTCCACACCGGCCCCCTCACCATGGCCTCCTCAAACCTGGTCTTCGGCCGCTTTGTCCGAAGCTACATCTGGACCCAGGACGTCTGGCCCGATACGGTCTACGCCTACGGCTTCCGTAAAAGCCGGATCAACCGTTTTCTCCTGGATCTCCTGGTAAAATCGATCTACCGCCCTTTTTCGAAAATTTTTGTCTCCAGCCCCGGCTTTGTGGACTCCCTCTCCTCCTACGTGCGTCGGGGCACTCACCGGGGAGAGCGCCAGGAGATCCGATACATCCCCCAGTGGTTTCAGGGTTCTGCGGAGCGGGTGGCGCCGGAGCAGGGGGCTCTGAAGCAGGGGGCGCAGGAGCAGAAGCCTTGCGAGGTGGACCCCTACCGGGGAGCCGGGGTTCAACCAGGCCCTGGGATTGAATCAGGCTCCTGGCAGGGAGAATCCGGGGATAGAGAGCCCGGGGAAGGTTCCTTGCGTGGGGACGGGCTGTTCCATGTGGTCTTCGCCGGGAATATCGGGACGGTGCAGAATCTGGAAATCCTGATCGACGCTTTCACCGCTCTACCGGATGATTTCAGGCTCCACCTGGTGGGAGACGGCTCCCGGCTTGAAGCATTGAAGGAGCGGGCCGCCGGAATGGCTGGCGACGGCGGGAGCGCCGGAAAGATACGCTTCCACGGCCGGATCCCCTTCAGCGATGTGGGCCCCTACCTCGCCTGTGCGGATGTCCTGGTCATCAGCCTTCTGAATCGGCCTATCCTGAATAAAACCCTGCCTGCCAAGTTCCAGGCCTACCTCTCCTATGGAAAGCCCCTGCTTGGAGTGCTCAATGGAGTTGTGGCAGACTATATAACTGCGTACCACCTGGGAGCGGTGGCCGATCCAGATGATGTCGAATCGGTTCGTACTGCCCTTAAGAAGCTGCGATCCCTTTCGCAGGAGGAGCGGGATGCGATCGCCGCCGCAGCAACGAGGATAGTACAGACCGAGTTCAACCGGGAACAGATTATTGCTGAATTGGGGTCGGGGGTTCACCAGTTTACTTTTTCCTGAAACAGCATTACCTTTACATAAATGGCCAGAAAAAGAAGATTATCCAGAGTCGGGTATTATCATGTGCTCAATCGGGGGGTTGCGAAGGAGAGGATATATTTCGATGAGAGGGATTACCGAAAGTTTCTGGAGATTGTCGATGATGCAAGTGCTGAATACGGCTTCGCGATATACTCTTTCTGTTTGATGCCCAACCATTACCATCTTCTTGTTGAGACAAAGGAGGAAAACCTTTCGCTTTTCATGCAGAAGATCGGATCGAGATACACCATCTACGTTAATAAACGCTACGACAGGGTGGGGCCGCTCTGGCAGGACAGGTTCAAAGCTTATTTTGTCTACACCGAGAAATATCTGAACACTTTGCTTCGTTACATTGAGTTTAACCCCATCAAGGCAGGAATCACCCAGGAGATCGGGGATTACCGATGGGCAATGTCTTCGCTCCTGTCCGATGACTTGCCTGATGATATTAGCCAATTGTCGGTGCTGAATTACGAGCTGCTCCAGACCGTCAGCCTTGAGAAGGGTCTGAGCAAAGAAGAACTGGCTCAAATCACTGAGCTGCACAACCTTAAACAGAAACCACCTGCGCAGGACCCACATGCTCTCCCTCCCTTAAACGAATATTTCCCCGGTTTCCCCGGTTTCCCCGGCGAACAATCCCTCCGTTCCAAAGCAATCGACACTGCCATAACACGGACAGTTCGGGACGGCCACCTGGCGGTGGATGTGGGGCGTTATCTGGGCCTTTCGAAAGCGGCCATCTCCAAACGGTGCAGTACCTATGCCCGGAAAGAGAAACTTTTCCTGAAACTCCGGGATAAAGGCATCTTCTGGAGCTACCGGAAGGACCTGCGCTATGAAGAGGCCAGCGACAAGCTCCTGATAGAGCATTGCCTGAAGTACGCCGACTTTGATGATATCAAGCTCTGTTTCGAGCTATTTGGAAAGAGGATGGTGAAAAAGGTGTGGGAGCGGAGGATGAAAGGCGACGGTAGATTCATCAAAACGAATCTGATGCTGGCTCGTCTTTTCTTCGGGATGGATGTGGAGAGCGCTTATTTCAAGGAAGTAGGAAAAGTACATGGACGATTTAAAAAATCTGGAATGCTTGCTTCCTGAGACAAGGAACCTCCTGTTGAAACTCCGGGACACCTGTCAGTTTCTGCACCACTATGTTCTGGTCGGCGGCAGCGCCCTCTCCTTACATCTCTGTCACCGTAAGAGCGAAGACCTGGATTTTTTTACCTATGACGATAGCTTTTCCAAAAAAAAACTGTTCGACTTTTTTTCAGAATTCCGCAACACGGAAATCCTCAACCAGACCGATGAGCAGATTGATGTACTCCTGGATGGTGTAAAGGTCACCTTTTTCGATTCGAAATGGAGCTTTCTGAGACCGAAAAGCCCACCAGCGCCGGGAAGGATGAATCTTGCCACTCTCGAACAGCTTGCCGCCATGAAGGTGAATGTCCTTTTCTTGAGAGCGAAATATCGAGACTACTATGACCTCTATATCCTGGCAAAAGAGGCTTTCAGCCTAAGGGACATCTTCAGAGTGAGCGAACAGATTGTAAAGGGGGTAACTTACAAACTGTTTATTACCGCCCTGCTCTATATTGATGACATTGAAGATGACGATATCGACCACTTCGAACCGAAAGAGCAGGTGAGTAAAAAGCAGATTCGCGACTTTTTTGAAAAATCGCTGTAACGGGGGTCGGGGGTTCACCAGTTTACCAAAAGGAGAGAGGAATTGAGCACAGCTGTTGATGAAAAAACAATAAAAGTGGCCCTGGTGGGCTGCGGCAGGATATCGAACCGGCACATCGAGGCCATTGGGGCAAACGAGAATGTAGAAATCGCCCTGGTATGTGATATCGACGAAGGGCGGGCAAAGGCGGCCGGTGAGCGGCTCTCGGTCCCCTATCTAACCGATTATCGGAAGATCGAAGGGGTGGATCTGATATCGGTCCTCACCCCCTCGGGGCTTCACCCCCGGCATGCGGCGGAGATTGCCGAGACTACCGATGTCCCGAACATTCTGGTGGAAAAGCCGATCTCCCTCACTGTTCGGGAGGTTTATGAGCTCTTCGGCCGGATGGACCGGGCGGGAAAGCAGCTGCTGCCGGTCTACCAGAACCGCTACAACCCCCTGGTGGCCTTTACCAAGGAGCTGATCGATTCGGGGAAGCTGGGGAAGGTGCACCAGTTCTCCTGTAACGTCTTCTGGAACCGGAACGACGACTACTTTGCCATCGACTGGCACGGCACCCGGGAGCTGGACGGCGGGGTGCTCTACACTCAGGCGAGCCACTATGTGGACATGATCCACTTCTTCTTCGGGGAACTGGAGGAGGGCAAGGGGCTGGGAGGTAGCCTCCGCAATCTGGAGGTCTACGACTCGGTGTCTGCGGTCTGCCGCTTCAAGGGCGGTACGGTGGGAACCATCAACGCCACCGTATCCACCTTCCGGAAAAACTATCTCACCGAGTTTACCATCATCGCTGAGAAGGGGACGATTCGTCTCTCGGGAACCAACCTCAACACCATCGAGTTCTGGGATGTGGAGGGGATGGAGAAGCCCGATATGGATTTCACCATCGACCACGTCTATGGGAAGGGGCACGACACCCTTTACTCCTACATTGCAGATCGGCGATGGGAGATGTTTCCCAGCCGGGAAGATATCCTCTCGGGGATCCGGCTGATGGAACAGCTCAGTTATTAATACCGGCGGCGGTGAAGCTCTCAGCAACCTCCCCCCGCGTGAGTGGCCGGAGGGGCGCCGTCAGGCGGTCCCGGCTGCTTCAGTCCTCTGAAGCAGCCGGGACGGGACCCCCGGAGAGAACGTTCCCCGTTTCCCCGGAGGGGAAACGGGGACACGCCCATAAAGCCATAAAGAGAAGTACAGACAAGGAGGCGCTTAATGCTTGTAACAGGGTATTACCATAAAGGGGTTATTGAAATCCCGGAGCAGTATCGAAATTTGCCTGAACATACCCGGGTAAAGGTGGAAATACCGGATCCGGAGTTAAAGGATGAGCCAATTGATCCCAGGGTTGATCACATATTGCGAAGGGTGAGTCAGGTTTTCGGTGAAGGATTTACTGCAGCCGGGGGTGCAGGGGAAAGGTCGGTCGGCGACGGGGAACTTTTCCTCCGCGGGATAAAGGAGTCGGGGAAGTATGGTATCTGATCTTCTTTTTGATGTGAACATTGTTCTGGATATTCTTTTGCAACGGCATCCCCATTTTGATCAATCTTTGAAGGTATTTAACCGGGCGGTTAAACAGGGGATCCGGCTCTGGCTCTATACAGGTTCGGTCCAAACCCTTCACTATACCCTGGCTGCGGGGCTTTCACAGCAGTGTGATGTGAGTCATGGAGAGGCCATGAAGATGGCAAAAGAGGGACTGAAGGAGTTTTCTGTTCCTTTTCAGTGGCTTTCTGCACTTTCGGAGGATGGGCAGGTTTGGGATGCTATTGATCCGGAGGATGAACAGCTTGTTCTATCTGCCCGGCGCCTGGGAGAGGAGGGCTTCATTGTCACCCGGGACAAGGGGCTTCTTCAGGATTTTGAAAAAGCGGTGAGTCCTGATGAGATGCTCACGCTTTTAGCGCGAAAAGCAGAGGAGCCTTTCCCCCGGATGCCCTTCTGCGATCTCTCCGCCCAGCTGGACACCTTCCGTTCCGATATGGAGCGGGAGATCCTCTCGGTGGTGGAGTCTACCGCCTACATCAAGGGGCCCCCGGTGGCCCGGCTGGAGCAGGAACTTTCGGACTTTCTGGGCGGCGGGGTGGAGTCGATCGGCTGCGCCAACGGTACCGATGCTCTGATGATTGCCCTGATGGCCCTGGATGTGAAGCCCGGGGACGAGGTGATCATTCCCGATTTTACCTTTATCGCCACCGGCGAGGTGGTTTCCCTGGTGGGAGCAACTCCGGTTTTCTGTGATGTGGACCCGGTAAGTTTCAACCTGGATCCGGAGAAGATCGAGAGCTGTATAACCGAGCGGACAGTGGGGATCATCCCGGTGAGCATCTTCGGCCAGTGTGCCGATTTCGATGCCATCCAGGCTGTGGCGGATCGGCACGGTCTCTGGGTGATGGAAGATGGCGCCCAGTCCTTCGGGGCCCAGTACAAGGGGCGAAAATCCTGCACCCTCACCCGGGTGGCCACCACCAGCTTTTTCCCGGCAAAACCTCTGGGCTGCTACGGCGACGGGGGAGCCATCTTCACCTCCGACCCCGACCTGGCCGCCCGGATCCGGGTAATCCTCAACCACGGCCAGACCCGGCGCTACCACCACTCGGTGATCGGGGTAAATGGTCGGCTCGATACCCTGCAGGCGGCGGTGCTCTCGGTGAAGCTCCGCAGTTTCCCTGATGAGGTGGAGCTGCGGGACCGGGTGGCGGCTGCTTACACCCGGGTCTTGTCGTCCCTTGCCGGGGAAAATCCTGCTTCTGCAGCGTCCCTTGCCGGTACAGCCTCTTTCAGGGAAGCGGGTTCTCCGGCAGCGAAGGCTTCC
>CAYMWV010000120.1:0-2592 GCA_964394395.1 uncultured Sediminispirochaeta sp. | reverse complement strand
GCCCGGACCGCCGGAGCAGCACAAGCCTTCGCGACGGCCCGGACCGCCGGGCGATCCCTCCCCTCCTGTCCCGTCACCGACGAGATATCTGCCCAGGTTTTCAGTCTGCCCATGCACCCCTTTCTGCGGCAGGAGGAGATTGAGCGGGTGGCGGAGGCTTTGGAGAGAGCGATGAACGGGTGAGCTGAAGTGGTTGTTACATGAAGATGTATTGGTTCTCATTCCATATGATGAGAAGGATGGTGATGTCCAGCCAGTTACCATCTATACGATTACCAGAAAACAGATAAGATTTCGGCTCCAGATGGGGAGGTTAAGATGAGTGAACATATGCACTATTTCCAGGAGGAAGATATCATCCACATTGTTATAAAAGAGGGGAATGAGGCAGGTAGTGTGGAGATGTCTCCAGACATAACTGTCGAACTGGATGAGAATGGAGAAATGCTGGGAGTTGAGATACAAAATGCTACGCGTTTTATTCGTGATGGCTTGTTGGAAACGATACAGGCAAAACTGTTAAGTAAAAACCGGTAGGGACTGTAAAACCATGATAGATAAACCCATGCATAAGGATTATTTCATCCACGAATCCAGCTATCTGGACCAAGGTGCCCGGGTAGGCAAGGGTACAAAAATCTGGCACTTTTCCCACATCATGGGCGGCGCCGTGATCGGCGAAGGCTGCTCGGTGGGGCAGAATGTCAACATCGGCTCAAAAGCGGTGGTGGGGAACCGGGTTAAGATACAGAACAACGTCTCGGTTTACGATGATGTTATTCTGGAGGACGATGTCTTCTGCGGTCCCTCCTGCGTCTTTACCAATGTGATCAATCCCAGGTCCTTTGTGGAGCGGAAAAACGAGTATAAGCCCACCCTGGTAAAAAAGGGCGCCTCCATCGGAGCCAATGCAACAGTGGTCTGCGGGGTTACCCTGGGCCGCTACAGCTTCGTCGGTGCCGGAAGTGTAGTAACCCGGGATGTGGCGGACCACTCCATGGTCTACGGCAGCCCCGCCCGGCACCGGGGCTGGGTCTGCAGCTGCGGAGTGAAACTTGGAGAGGATTTAAGCTGCCCCGATTGCGGGAAGCAGTATGAAAAAGCTGATAATGGAATAGAGGAGAAGTAAGTGACAAGTCAGGCAACATCATTTTTAGAGAAAATCAGAGCAAACTCCCTCACTGTGGGGGTGTTGGGCCTCGGCTATGTGGGGCTGCCCCTGGCAGTAACCTTTGCAAAAAAGGATGTGCAGGTTCTCGGTTTTGAGAAGAACAGCGCCAAGGCGGATATGGTCAACCGAAGCGAAAACTACATCGCCGATGTGACCGATGAGGATCTTGCAGCGGTGGTATCCCGGGGGCGCCTTTCGGCCACCGACGATTTTTCCCGAGTCGCCGAGTGCGATGCCCTGATCATCTGCGTTCCCACCCCCCTGGACCGGTTCAAGAAGCCCGACATGGGCTTTATTGAATCGGCCTGTCGGGAGATCGGCAGCTATATGAAGAAGGGGGTTTTTATCTCCCTGGAAAGTACGACCTTCCCCACCACCACCGAGAATGTGATGCAACCCATCATCGAAGAGGCTTCCGGAATGGAGTGCGGGGTCGATTTCTGGCTTGCCTTCAGCCCCGAGCGGGTGGATCCGGGGAACAAGCAGTTCAAGACCGCCAATACCCCGAAGGTTCTCGGCGCCCTCACCGATGAGGGCCTCGAGATCGGCAAAGCCCTCTACGGCATGGCCATTGAGAGCATCTACCCCGTCTCCAGTCCCCGGGTGGCGGAGATGGTGAAGATCCTGGAGAACACCTACCGGCTCATCAACATCAGCATGATTAACGAGCTGGCCCTGCTCTGCGGGAAGATGGATATCAACATCTGGGAGGTGATCGATGCGGCAAAGAGCAAGCCCTACGGCTTTCAAGCGTTTTACCCCGGTCCGGGGATCGGCGGCCACTGCATCCCTCTGGATCCCTTCTACCTGGAGTACATCGCCAAAAACTACAACTTCGATCTTGCCATGATCCACACCGCCGGAAACATCGACAACCTGATGCCCCACCGGATGACGATCAAGATCAACACCGCTCTCAACCGCCGGAAGAAGCCGCTCAACGGCTCGAAGATCCTTTTCCTCGGGGTGGCTTACAAGCCGGATATCGCCGACGAACGGGAGTCTCCAGCCCTGAAGATCATGGACGAGGTGGCCAAGAAAGGGGGAGAGGTGCTCTTTCACGATCCCTACATCGACCAGGTTACCACACCGGAGGATCGCAGCTACACCGGTACCCCCTTGAGCGATGAGCTTCTATCCTCCTGTGACTGTGTCGTGATTACCACCAACCACTCCTGCTTCGATATCGATGCCATTGTGGCCGCTTCGGATCTGATTGTGGATATGCGCAACGCCGTTCCCGAGGCAAGCGACAAGGTGTACAAGCTCTGATGATGAAGATCCTTACCGTGGTCGGAGCCCGGCCCCAGTTTGTCAAAGCAGCGGTAATCAGCCGCCTGATCCGGGAGCAGTATGCGGACCGGATCGAGGAGGTGCTGCTCCATACGGGACAGCACTACGATGAGAACATGTCCCGGATC
>CAYMWV010000119.1:7596-10938 GCA_964394395.1 uncultured Sediminispirochaeta sp. | reverse complement strand
CGGGGGGAGCACCCTGGTTAATACGGTGTGGGTATTTGCATCGGTAATCATCTTCTACTGGTTCATGACCATGTACGTTACCCCCTTCTTCGCCTGGATGTCCGAGCTGGGCCACACCCCGAAGGAACGGCTCCTCCTCTCCACCCTCATCTCCATCACCTGGGCGGTGGGAACCGCCATCGGAAGTCAGGTCTACACCTTTAAGGGTTTGTTTGAAGCAGCTGGCTTATCTCCGGATGAGGCGTTCCGCACCGTTATCGCCCTCTTTGCCGGGGCGGGTTTACTCTTCATGATGCTCCCGGTTCTCTTCATCGACGAGAAGCGCTACTGCATCAACCATGTGTCCAAAGAGGGAATCTTCCAGGCCCTCTTTTCCAGTCTCAAGAACCGCAACTTCCTCCTTTTCGCCCTCTCCGATCTCTCCTACTGGATCGCCATGACCATAGCCAGCACCGGCCTGGTCTACTATGTTACCATCCTCCTCTCTCTGCCCGAGGCCTTTACCTCCACCCTGCAGCTGGTGATGTTCGGTCTCTCCTTCCTCTTCTACATCCCGGTAAACCTGATCGCCGGCAAAACGGGGAAGCGGAGACTGCTTATTGTCGCCTTCCTCCTCTTTTTTGGAGTTTACCTGCTGGTCTTCTTTTTGGGGATGCTTCCCTTTGGAGCAGCCGCCCAGGGGTACCTTCTGGTGATGCTCCTGAGCATGCCCATGGCGATCTTCGGGATTCTGCCCAACGCAATCATCGCCGATATCGCCGAGGCGGATGGACGGCAGACCGGAAACTTCAAAGCGGGGATCTTCTTTGGAGCCCGCACCTTTATGTCAAAACTGGGACAGATGGCTGGAGGCATTATCTTTCCCAGTCTGCTCCTTCTGGGGCAGACCCGGGACAATGCCATCGGGATCCGCCTCACCGCTGTGGCAGCTCTCATTTTCCTCGGGGCGGGGCTCTTCCTCTTTCTCTTCTATCGGGAAAAGGAAATCTTGGGTATACTGAAAGATGAAACTGAGGAAACGGAGGAATGACTCTCATGACCGCTTTACTGATCATCATACCTATTCTGCTCATTCTGGCAGCCCTGGCTGCAGCAGTTTCAATCATCTTCGGCCGCAAAGTGCTCCACCACAACCGGCGCAGCAGCGCCTACACCCTGGGCTACGGTATCCTGGATGAAGCTTTCCCGCCCCAACTGCTCACCCTGCCCTGGGCACCTTTTGAAATCCTTGGAGCCGATGGATTTCTCCTCCGGGGGCAATACCTGGATAAGGGGGCTCCGGGAGTGGTGATCTTCTGTCACGGGATCACCTGGACCAGGTACGGCATGTTTAAGTACCTGGAACCCTTTCTGGATGGAAGCTGGAATATTCTCCTCTACGACCACCGGGCCCACGGAGAGAGCGAGGGGGTCTATCCCACCTACGGCTACCGGGAGAAGGAGGATCTGAAGATAATCGTCCAATTCGCCCGGGGGCAGGGTCTGCACCAAATCGGCACCGGTCCCTTACTCCTTTATGGGGAGTCCATGGGTTCCGCTACGATCCTCCAGTATCTCCCTCAGGACGAAACGGTTACGGCGGCTATTCTCGACTGCCCCTTCAGTTCCCTCCGGGAGGAGCTGCTTCATCAGCTGAAACGGATGGGCATCCCCCGGTTTCTTCATCCATTTTTCCTCATCCTGGCAGATAGCTACATAAGGCGACACGGGGCCTTTCGGATCGCCGATGTCAATCCTGCTGATGCCGCCCTCAAATGCCGGGCAAAACTGCTCTTTCTTCACGGCCAGGCGGATGATTATGTCCCAACCAAAATGAGTATCGAAACGGTGAAAAAACGGCAAGAGCAGCTTCCGGAGAGCTATACCGGCCTCTATCTTACCCCGGAAGCGGAACATGCAAAGGGGATAGTAGTTGACCGGATAAGCTATCTGGATCAAATTAAGCGTTTTCTAACAAAGGAACTTCCTTGACCTCTTCTCCATGGGATAAGAGGATTCTATAATAGTGATTCTATAATATGGCGAGGTGATGTGTGAAAGATAATGATTTCGATAGAGCTCACAGGAAAACCTTTGAAGGACTCCTCCTTCGAAGCAGGAGAAGGTTTGGCAAACGGGTGCTTCACTGGTTTTTTCATAACCATGTAGACCTTACCATTGAGGGAGTGGAGAACGTCCCCGAGACAGGCCCCCTGTTGATTCTTCCCAACCATCTATCCAACCTGGATGGACCGATGATCCTTGGGCTCTTTCCCCACGATGTGGAGATGGTAGGTCCGGGGGACTTTCGTGTGGAGCTTATGAAACTTGTCATGATGCGCCTCTACGGAATGACCCTGATCAAACGGGGCTACACGGACCGCTCCGGAATGACGGCGATCATGCATCATCTGAAAAAGGGAAGGAATGTACTGATGTTTCCCTCCGGGGGGATGTGGGAAAAACGGAGCTTTGAAAATAAGACCGGAGCCCTCTACTTCAGCCAGCTCACCCAGACCCCGATGCTGCCAGCGGGGATCAGCGGAGCTTACCTTCAAGGGCGCTCCGCCTTCTTCTTCGGGAAACCGAAACTGACCCTCCGCTTTGGAAAGGTGATTGCCCCAATCAGTAACGAAGGCTCCAAGAAAGAACGAGCTGAAAAGCTGGAAAAGGCATCCAGGGAACTTGCGGATCTGATCTTCAGCCTCCTGGAACCGGAGCAACAAGCCCAGTACAAACGGTGGATGCGGGAGGAGTACTCCTTCGAATTCAGCTTCATCATAAAGGGAAAGCACCCGGTTCATCCGGAGATAAGCACCCCGGAGCTTCCTGCCCTGGCACAATTCGCCCATAAACCAAACCTCTTCCGTCCCATGTGGCTCCACGCCCGGAAGGATATGAACCCCTTCCGCAAGAACAGGTACTACTCCATCGACCGGACCCGCAAATCGGCAGAGGCGATGAAAGAAAACCTTACCGGTGACTTTGACCACTACATCCCCTATCGCCTGGGAGAAGAGGCCCACAACGCTATTCTGACCGAACTGGACCACTTCATTGAGTTCTGCAGTCAGCTGAAGGAGATGGGGATAGGGAAGGTAAAATGTTCCACCCTCGCCTATGACCCCCAGACCGGGGAGAAACGGTACCGGAAGATTTCAGGATAGCATGATATGAGATCCAGAGTTGCCATTCTTGGAGCCGGGGCGCTTGGCTGCCTCTACGCAAGGGAACTGCACCACACAGGGAGTGCTGAATGCTTCTTTATCGCTGAAGGGGTCCGGGCGGAAAAACTCCGGAAGAAGGGAATCACAGTAAACGGAGAGCACCTTTCCCTGCCGGTCTTCCAGTCGGGCGGCCAGC
>CAYMWV010000119.1:0-7496 GCA_964394395.1 uncultured Sediminispirochaeta sp. | reverse complement strand
CCAGTCGGGCGGCCAGCCCGTCTCTCAGCAGCTCTCCCATCAGGGCGCCCAGTCGGGGCCGGATGGAGCTGACCTTCTCATTGTTGCGCTGAAACATCACCACCTTGGTGATGCGCTCCCCCTGGCAAAGCCCTTCATCAACAAGGAAACCATCATTATCTCCGTAATGAACGGGATAAGCAGTGAAAAAACTATCCAGACCCTCCTTGGTCATCAGCGGATTGTTCACTGCGTTGCCCTGGGGATGGATTCTGTTCGAAGTAATGGCGAGGTGCGGTACTCCACTGCAGGGAAGCTGCTTCTTGGAAAGCCCGGAGTTTCCGGTGCGGCAAAAGAGGAGGATCCTGATCTGCTTCTGATCAAGGATATCTTGAGCTCCGCCGCCTTCCCTCTTGTTTTCAGCGATGATATTATCCGGGACCAGTGGTGGAAGTTCATGATCAATGTGGGGATAAACCAGGCTTCTGCTGTTACCGGTGCGACATACCGCTTTTTTCAGGATCGAAACTCCCAGGCCCGTCGCTTGATGGATGATGCCATGCAGGAGGTGCTTAGCCTTGCTTCCAATATGGGTATTGATCTGGGTCAGAAGGATATTGAGAAGTGGTACACCATCCTTGATACTCTTGGACCAGAGGGTAAAACCTCCATGCTTCAGGATATGGAGGCGGGGCGGAAAAGCGAGGTGGAGATGTTCGCCGGCACCTTGATTGACCTGGGACTAATCTGCGGTCTTACGTTTCCGGTGAATAGGACCATCCTGCGGATCATAGAGGCCCGCGAAGAGGCTCTTTTTGACTCTACTGGTTCTATTTGACACACCTCTTGATTGGTACTGAAGCTCCGGGTCGTAATGACCCACTCCAACATCTTCAAAGCTTACCTGAATCAAGCCATCTGAAATTCCATTTGCAGCACAGGCAGATAATTCATTTCACTATAAGCAATTATTAATCTATCCTTATACATCCTTAAAATTGGCACGCTTCCTGCTACATAATATATGAAAAGACTTTTAATGGAGGTATCGAAATGAGATACATGATAGATTTTGAGAAGGCTTTGAATAACATCTTTACTCCCGCCACATCAGGCTCTTGCCGAACTCCCTTGGTGGATGTGGTAAAAGAGCAGGATCGCTACATTCTGGAAGCAGAACTTCCCGGATATAGAGAGGATGAGATAGATGTAAAGGTTAACGACGGGCTCCTTACCATCTCTTCACTGCCCGAGGAGGAGAAGAAGAAGCAGGAGGCCCCTGAGAAGAGTGAGGAAAAACCTGCCTACCTGATCCGGGAGCGGCGAAAAGCCCCCTTCTCCAGAAGCTTTGTTCTCCCCAAGGATGTGGAGAGTGAAAAGATTTCCGGCTCTTTCAAGAACGGGGTCCTGACTCTGACCCTTGAGAAAGCTCCTGAGGTAAAGCCAAGGAAAATAACCGTTAAAGCTGCTTAAAAGAGATTAAGGAGAAAATCCGGTAAACACAAAAAGGTAGACACAAAGAAAAGGGCGATCCGGCAGATACCGGGTCGCCCCTCTTTTAATTTAGTGCTTAGCCCCAGGGCTCTATCATAGAGGCCCCGGCAGTTTCAGCTAACCGATTCACAGCTAACCGACCAGCTCCGAGAGCTGCTTCTTCACCGCTGGGATGGCGCAGTCGGTACTTACCGAAACAACCTCTCCATCCTTGGTATAGAAGATGGTCATGGGGTCCACATCACAGCTGAGCCTGTCACAAAGGGATTTTCCCTTGTAGAGGTCGATGACGTTCATCTTCACCTTGCCGTCGAAGGAGTCCGCCGCCTCCTGCAGTACCGGAAGCAGTTCCCGGCTGGGAGCGTTGATAGCAGAGTAGACATAGATCAGCCCCACCTTCTCTTCCTGCATAATCTGCTTCTCGAACATCTCGGTCTCAGCGATGTACCGTTCCGCACCAACCCCGGCGATAGCACCGTCTCCCACGGCGGTGGCAACCTGTTTGAGCTCCTTCTCCCGCACGTCACCGGCGGCAAAGACGCCAGCTTTACCGGTTTCCATCTTCTCGTTGGTGATGACATACTTCTGTTTGCTCATATCGAGGATGCCCTCAAAGATCTCGGTGTTGGGCACGTAGCCGATAAACTCGAAACAGTTGTCCACCGTTACCGGATCAAGGTCGCCGGTTTTCAGATTCTTCAATACCACCTTCTCAAGATGATCCCCCCCTTCAAAGGAGTCGACCATGGTGTTCCATTTAAACTCCATCTTCGGGTTGGCCAGCGCCTGATCCCGGGCTATCTCGTTACAATCCATCTTCCCTTCGTCGTGGATAACCGAGACAATTACCTTTGCAGCAAACTTGGTGAGGAACATGCCCTCTTCGATCGCCGCATCGCCACTGCCGATAACCATAACCGTCTTACCGGTATTGGCCGCAGCGTCACAGGTGGCGCAGAAGCTGATCCCCTTGTCAAAGAGAAAGGTCTCTTCATTCTTGGCGCCGGTTACCCTGGGACGCCCTCCGGAAGCGACAACTACCGTCTTCGCTTCAAAGATGTTCCTGAAGGTTTCTACAATCTTTTTTTCACCCTCAAAATTGACACTCTTTACATCGGTTCCCTTGAACTTTACATCAAAGTTCTCGGCCTGTTTCTTAAACAGGTTCATCAGGTCGAGTCCGCCTACCGCCTCGGGAAAGCCGGGGAAATTGGCAATCTCATTGGTGTAGGTGGCAAGACCACCTACCAGGGCCTTCTCAATGATCAAGGTTTTGAGCCTTGCCCTCCCGCAGTAAATTCCTGCGGTAAGTCCGGCGGCACCGCCGCCGATTATCACAACATCGTACTGTTCACGTTTCTTTTCGCGCATTATATTTCTTATCCTTTCAAAAACTCTACATGAAAAACTTAACTAACAATTTACTTCCTACTACAGCCCCAAGAAAGATAAAAATCCCAAAAACCCAGCCGGAAAGGCTGAAGGAGGCGATACCGCTGAAGAGGGCTCCGATATTACAACCGTAACCGATCCGGGCACCATATCCCATCAGCAAACCGCCAAGGATGGCCGCAGCAACCTGCCGCCACGATTTTATCTTCTTCATCTTGAATCCTGAAGCAAGCAACGTAGCTGTCAAAGCTCCAACAATAATCCCGAAATTCCTCATACTTCCGCCATGGTTCAACACTCCGCCGTCCAGGGTGCGCTGGGCTCCCTCGCTGGCAAAGTAGTACCACTTATCCACCGTACCGCCCACAGCTTCGAATATCCAGGCTCCCCAATTGGCGAGAACTCCGGAAACCCCCCAGGGATTTCCGGTAACCGCCAGGGTAACGATCTGGAACAGCGAAAGAAGTACAGCACCAGTGATATAGGGCCAGGCATCTTTCAGGAAAGTTTTATAGTATTCGTTATCCTTTATAGCCAAAGAGCTACCCTCCGGGTACTTATTTCTGTTTCTCGATGACAACTTCCCATTCGCCGTCGTCAATCTCTTCAACTTCGACATTGTGTCCCTCTGTCCGGGCCCACTCGGGAACATTCTTCATCGCACAGCTGTGATCGATCTGAACAATCAATACATCGCCGATCTCAAGCTCTTTCAGCTTGTTCTGAGCCTTTACCAGGGGTACCGGACACGCTTCACCATAACAATCGAGTTCTACTTCCTTCATTTCTTATTCCTCCTGCTTCTTAAGCATTTTTATGTTTTGCCCACTTATCAGCGACTATCCACAATAGTGCAATGATAAGCAATTGTACTATAACAGCACCGATCCATCCGAACACATCCGGAAGGAATACGGCCTTCCCTTTCATAATCACGTTCAACTTCCACCAGCCGAAATCGTGGGCCCCCCAGAGGGATCCAACCACAAAAAAGACGAGGGAGAGCACCTGCATATGAAAACCTTCACCAACCCGCATCAGGTTTCCCGAAGCGCATCCCCCAGCAATCACCATTCCTACACCAAACATAAAGGCACCGATAGCCGTTGCAAAACTTACCGGCACAATATAGGCCTGTCCGGGAATCGGTAAACCCTTGACATGGGCACCATATTTGATGGCAATGAAGCCAATGGATGTGATAGCAAAGGCCATAAGAACCGCCTTGGAAAGGTTGGTTCCTCCGGTCAACAACGGGTCACGCATCGCCGCAGTGAAACAGAAGCGGGCTCTCTGGAGAATGTACCCAAAGGCAATTCCGGTTATCCAGAAAAAGGCAAGCATTTCGCTTCTCCTTCCCAGAAGAAAGGCAACAAGAAGTACCAGGACAAAAGCTCCAACCCCAAAGGGAAGTTGATTCTTTTTCTTCTTTTTACTTCCTCTGCTGCTTCTGGAAGAACCTGAGCGGCGGATTGAGCTCCCGCCGGAAGCCGGTGCATCCGGTTTCTTTTCGTCACTCACGCTATTTTTCCTCCTTAATCATCATTTATTGCTTTATTATTAAGGCTTTCATTTGTACAGGCAGAAATATTGTTCCACCAATCACAAAAAATGAGCCTTTAATCATGGAAATTGTACGGGGATTCACTATAGTTGTCAAGGTATATTTTAACTATACTATATTAATTTCCTCCATTGTTTTCTCCATTGAAGTAATTAAGGGGGAGGGGTAAAATGACCCAAGATACGACCGCTGATACTCGTGCTTGAAAAAGCGGTTTAGCCAGGAGTATAGAAGATGATGAGCAAAGAAGACTTTATCGGTGCCCGCAGCCGTATAGCAGGTGTAGCACATATCACCCCCGTATTCACCTCCACAGGGATCGACAAGATAATCGATGGGAGAGGGGACACCAGTCTCTTCTTCAAAGCTGAATCGCTACAGAAAGTGGGAGCTTTCAAGTTCAGGGGGGCTCTCAATACTGTCCTGAGCCTTACCCAATCGGAAGCATCAAAGGGAGTGGCGACCCACAGCAGCGGAAACCACGCCCAGGCGCTTGCCCTGGCAGCCCGGCACCGGAAGATTCCGGCCTATATTGTAATGCCCGAGAGCGCACCGAAGGTGAAGGTGGATGCGGTAAAGGAGTATGGCGGAGAGGTCACCTTCTGCCCCTCCACTCTGGAAGCGCGGGAGGAGTATCTTAAGAAAGTGATGGATACGACAGGAGCAACCTTTATCCACCCCTCTGACGATCTTCGAGTTATCACCGGACAGGGGACCGCCTTCCTGGAACTCATGGAGCAGCAGCCGGACCTGGAAGCGGTACTTGTCCCGGTGGGAGGGGGCGGACTGGCCAGCGGAACCGCCCTGGCAGCTTCCCTTTTTCATCCCCAGGTAAGGGTGATCGGGGTAGAACCGGAAAAGGCGGATGATGCCTTCCAGAGCCTCAAGAGTGGTGTTCTGGTCCGTCCGGAACACCCCGATACCGTGGCCGACGGGCTGCGCACCGCCCTGGGGCCCAACACCTTCTTCATTCTCTCAAAGCACCTTTCAGATATTGTCACCATCGATGATGAAACCATTATCAAGGGAATGGAGCTGATCTGGCAGCGGATGAAGCTGGTGGTGGAGCCTTCGGCAGCGGTTCCCCTTGCAGGGCTGCTGGGAGATCGCCTGCCGGAACTCAGGGGAAGGCGGCTTGGGATCATCCTCTCCGGCGGCAATCGTTCCTTTGAGCAGTGAGATACCCCAAGAACAGGAGAGCATATGCAGGCAATATGTAACGGTTCCCTTATCGATGAGAAGGATGCGGTGGTGCCGGTAACCCGCCGGGAGGTGTTCTTCAATTTCAGCGTTTACGAATCCCTGAAAGTGCTCGGCGGCCGCCCCCTCTTTGCCGCAGAACATGTGAGCCGCTTCATGGAATCGGCCCGCATCCTTGGAATGGACCACCCTTTTACCCTCTCTGAAATCGAATCATACATCCAGAGCTTGATAGAAGCAAACAGTGCACAGGAGGCCACCTTGAAGATCCAGATGATCGGAGGCAAGCAGCCTCACCTCTACCTGTTTTTATCTCCCCTCCCTCGATACCAGGATGCCTGGTATCAAGATGGAGTAAGCGCCATCACCTATCACGGGGAACGGATCTTCCCCCGGGCAAAATCCAACTGTCTCCTTCTCAATTACATTGCCTACCGGGAAGCGGAAAAAGAGGGAGCTCTGGATGCTCTTCTTGTGGACCGGGAGGGTTATGTAACCGAGGGAACCAGGAGCAATTTCTACGCCTTCCAGGATGGCACGCTTGTAACCGCCGGAGAAGAGATTCTTTTTGGTGTTACCCGAAAGCTGATCCTTGAAGCTGCGGAAGCAGAGGGGATCCCGGTGCGCTTCAAAAAAATCGGCCTGGAAGAGCTCCTCTACGGCAGTTTTTCCGAACCCTTTATCAGCAGCACCAGCATGGGGGCCATGCCTTTGAAAACCATTAACAGTCTGGAGACCCAAAAGGGAGAGGGGGAAAGGTTTGACAAGGTAGCACTGCTGAACCAGGCAATCAAGGAAAGAGAGGCTAGGGAATTGCATTTATGATTCTGCCCAACTATCATATAGTAGTAGAAGGTTCTTAAGAGAAGGGGCAGAATATGGCAATGCGGCTTCCCACGGTTGTGGTTCCGTTGACCGAAGATTGTGACAGGGAACAGTGCCAGGATATCTTTGTTTATCTCCGTCCGGAAAGCAATGGGGTTGTTGTAGAAAGTACCCTGATGAAAGTAATCAGCCGGAGCAGAGAGCTCCCCCAGAGGATCAGGCTGGTCTACCTGGCCAATATCCCGGGAGATTTCATCCTTCGCAATCGAATTATTGAAGACCATTACCATCTTAAACTGCTCTTCAGTCGAAAGGGAAAAAAGCTCTTCACCCCTTATATGGCAGACAGATTCACCATCCATTTCGGCATCCCCTTCGAAGAAGCCGATATCATTGGAGCTTTTCAGGCTTTGAGGATTCTTGGTTTAACGAGGGAGGAGCTTTTCCAGCTCTGGGTTCCGGAAAAGGATCTCCTTCACCTTAACGGACAAACAATAAAGCGGTACAAGAATCATTTCATCATCAACTATGATATTCCCGCAATCCTTCATAAGAACAGTGACGCTACGGATATTGCGGTGATGATCTTCAGGACCGAACTGGGCAGCGATGCATTCAAGGATTTGATAACCGCCATGGTAACAGCTCTAAGAAAAGAGGGGATTGTGGATAAGCACAAACCCTTCAGCCGGGTCTTTCACCACTCAGCCGGTCCCTTTGAACAAATCCGGGACGGACTAGGCTTTCTCTACAACTCCAATGGGGAACATCTGCCCCTGCAAAAAATCCGTTTTTTCCGCTTCCTTGAAAAGGAGGGTCTCTCATCAGAGGAGATAAAAAAGATCATTGCGTATCCCCTCTTCCACTTTCCCGGATCCTCTGGTTCAGGGATGGAGGATACCATCTACAACATGAGCAGCTCCATGACCTACCCCGAGGCAAGGGATGTATTGGCTGAAGCAACGGGGCAGCTTCTCATCGGTTCGGACCGGATACTCAGACCAAGTAATCAAGCCGAATAGTCGGACTGGTGAGACAAGCA
>CAYMWV010000118.1:0-10961 GCA_964394395.1 uncultured Sediminispirochaeta sp. | reverse complement strand
CCTTTCTCAGCTGCTGCAGGCATGAAACTGTGGAGCATCGTAGGTACAGGGCGAGGGTTCTCTCCCCTTAAAACAGCATTAATTCGTTCATAACCACTCATTTTTTCACCCCTAAAGAATTATTACAATAAGCCCTGGCGTTATCGACAGGGCTTATTACCTTTGTCAATCAATGGCCTTCTACGTTTGTTTATAAATCGGTTTTAACCATAAGCCTTTCTTTATACGAATCGATATTGGAACCGTTAACCATAATTGTTCCAGCATCGTTATTTGTTTGAGCTGGGGTTTTCCCTTCAGTGATATGCTGGTACAACCAATATGCTGCTTGATATCCATAGTTATAGAATGAGGTTACAACAGTACCATCAATCTCACCAGAACGAATAAGATCCAGGGTTTCATCAATATCATCCACTGCATACACCAGAATCTCATCTTTTTTACCCAGGTCTCTCACAACCGAAGCTGCAGCAGGTCCGGCTTCTGCAGCCAGATTGATGGATACATTAATTTCAGGATATGCCTTCAAGGTATTCTCCCATTCTGTTGTCGCTTTCATCCTGTCCGATTTTGATTCGGTTATATTAACAATCTCAAATGACCCAGGATAAGAAGTAAAAACCTTTTTTAACGCATCAATCGCATCAACAGCGATTTTATAGTTCAGGGCAGCTACCTGAATGGATGCTTTTATATCCGCATTTTTCCCAAGCTGTTTCACAATATCCTTATAGATAACATTTGCCTGGATTGTAAGATCTTTCCCGAGATAGGCGAGTTCACCCTCCAGATCGATAGGCGAATCAACTACAAGAACCGGGATACCCGCATCAATGGCTGCCTGTACAGGAGCAGCCGGAACAAGGCCCTGGGTAATAATTCCATCCGCTTTTTGGGCAATTGAAGTTTCTACCAGTTTAGCCATCTCTTCAGGGGAAATCCCCTGAGGTCCTACCCAGGAGCCTTTGATCTCAAGCTCCTGACAAGCCTTTTCAAATCCATCCTTTGCAATAAGCCATACAGGATGGGCTAGCAAAGGTGAAACATAGACGAAATGGGTTTCGTCCTGGGCGGAAGCTTCTTGTTTTCCCCCAGAGAAAACTGGAAGCACCAGAGTGGTCAGTAGCAGAACCAAAGTAATAATCTTTTTCATGGTTCTTCTCTCCTTTAAAAAAATATTTGTCGATCGGTAAACACCGAATGACTTCACGTGTTTGATGAAGCACGAAGTATTTTAACTTCATTTGCTTCATCTTTTACATACTCTGCCTGCTGAACACCTTTGCCGAGAACAACAAAGCGATCACACAGAGCAAGAAGTTCCGGAATCTCCGAGGAAATCATTACAACGCTGACTCCTTCTTCTGTCAGTTTCTGAATAATAGAATAGATTTCTGATTTCGCTCCCACATCAATGCCTCTGGTCGGCTCATCAAGAAACAGAATTTGCAACTTGGTCATCAACCATTTTGATAGAATTACCTTTTGCTGATTACCTCCAGAAAGATTGGTAATTAGCGTATCAAGGCCGGGAGCTCGAATTCTCAGCTTCTCAAAAAAAGTATATGCAATTTTGTTTTCTTCAGCCTGGTCAATAAAAAGCACTTTTTTTAGCTGATCTAAGATGGTTATTGTCATGTTATGGCGGACATTTAGGGAGGCGATAATTCCATTCTTTTTCCGATCTTCAGTCAAAAGACCTATCCCGTTCCGTTTTGCATCCCCCGGAGAATCAATAGTAACCTGCTTTCCATTGATGAAAATCTTTCCACTGCTTCTTGGGATAGATCCAAATATGGCGTTTAGTGTTTCCGAACGTCCAGATCCGACAAGACCAGTTAGTCCCAAGATTTCTCCCTTTCGTAAAGAAAAACTAAGATCTTCTATGACATATTTTCCATAAGCCGATTGATGAGGAACCTTGAGACCCTCAACACGAAAGACCTCATTACCAATATCCCTAGAGCTGGATGGATACATTACATCCAACGAACGCCCAATCATATCCCGGATTATTACATCACTATCGTAACCATCTTCCTTTCTGTATTCACTGACATAATAGCCATCACGAAAAATGATAAGACGATCGCACAGTTGATAATATAAACTTCATCCAGTTTATGAGATATATAGATACATGCGATACCTTGGGCTTTTAACCCCCGAATAATCTGTAACAGATTATCAGTTTCCCCTGCGGTGAGTACCGATGTAGGTTCATCCAGGATAAGAATAGACGGCTCCCGAACAAGGGCTCTGGCTATGCACACCAACTGCTGAAGAGAGGGGCTTAAATTCCTTGCAATTTCATCCAAATCCATCTCCACATGAAGTCTGGATAGTACCTGCCGAGCGATATCTCTCGTTTTCTTCCAATCGATCAAACCTATACGGTTCTTCGGCAAGCGTCCAAGACAGATATTCTCCGCCACCGTCAAATCAAGCTCAAGATTCAGTTCCTGATAAATCATCGCAATGCCATGCTGCTCTGATTCTTGTGGAGAAGCGAATCTTACTTCACTACCATTGAGGTAGAGGAAGCCTTCAAAATCTGTATTCGGATAAAGACCGGAAAGTATTTTCATCAGGGTCGATTTCCCGGCACCATTCTCCCCCATTATTGCCAGAATTTCTTGTTCATAGAGTGCAAGGGACACATTTTTAAGGGCAACGGTTCCAAGGAAGCGTTTAGTAATCTCTTTTACTTCCAATACTGCTTTTGCATCCATCTTACTGTTCACTTTTTATTGTCTTCACTGTTCTTACTGATTGGCGCAACATTGCTTTCCGTTTGTACTGGTCCAGCATAACTGCAAGAATCAGGATTGTTCCTACAACCAATTGCTGCCAATACACCGAAATACGCATCAGAGTAAGAGAATTAGTGAGAATTTCCATAAACAATCCTCCAAGAACAGCTCCAATAACGGTACCGCTCCCCCCAATAATTGAAGTTCCCCCAATAACAGTTGCACTGATTACAATAAGCTCATACCCGGAACCTACAGCTGCTTCAGCAGAACCAAGACGCATTGCCATGATTACTCCGGCGGTAGCAGCGAGGGATGATGTAATGAAGTAGACAAAGAACTTTGTTCGTCCGGTATTTATCCCGGAGATCCTGGCAGCCTCCTCGTTTCCTCCCACCGCATATACCGCACGGCCAAAAGCTGTACGTTTCAACACCACATGTGCAACAAAAGCTATGGATAGAGCAACCACAACTACAAAAGGAATAACTCCGAAAAGCTTTAACTGCTCCAAGGATGTAAACTCCTTCGGCAAAGGATATACCGGAACTCCCTTGGTGATTACAGAGACAAGACCTCTAGCGGCATACAACATCCCAAGCGAAACAATAAGAGGAGGTATGCCAATTTTTACTATCAGAAAACCATTGATGGAGCCGATAAGCGTACCGATTAAAATTCCGGAAAGAATAGCGGCCGGTACCGGTGCTCCTGCTTTGGCCATCATTCCGGCTATAACACCCCCAAGAGCCAGAACCGAACCAACCGAAAGATCAAGCCCCCCGGTAATAAGTACAAATGTCATTCCAACAATGGTTATCAATGAAAAACCTGCCGAGCGGAAAATATTAAACACATTTCCACTAGAGATAAAGACATTGTTTACCATGGCCACAAATGTGACATAGACCAGGAGCGCCAGAATAATGCTGCTCTCCTGTTTGTGAAGAAACCTTCTAAGATGTTTTTTCCATCTTCCCTCTATCGGTGTATCCAAAATTTGTAAATCCTCCTCGCTTCCTTCAAAAGCAACTCAGGAAAATGATATCATGCAAAAGGAATGGTGCAAGAAACGGCTTGTGCACAAAACGGTTTTCATTTGCACAAAAATAACTTTGAATCTTTGAAAACCCATTTTTGTGCACTATTTTGTCATTTGTAGAAAAGAGTCAAAGCAAGGGATACCGATGGATGCGTTTGATGTGTTGTGGTGGATTGATTTCGAGTTATTACCGAGTTATTACAAAAAAAGTTCTACCCAAAGGCTCAAAATGGTATAAAATAGGGGCGCTATTATTCAAAATAGAACAACATCAAAATAAACAAGGAGTACTGTATGGAAACATTCGGAATCTGGGGACTTCTCCCGCCTCTTCTCACCATTGTCCTCGCTCTCATCACCAAAGATGTTGTCATCGCTCTTTTTCTCGGTATCCTGTCCGGTACATTGATGATCGCCGGAGGAAACCCCGTGGTTGCGCTGGTCACCTTGAGTGATATTCTGGCCGACTCGCTCAACGACGGCTGGAACCTGCGTATCTTTCTCTTTACCGCTCTGATGGGGGTACTGGTTGGTATGCTTGCCAAAACAGGCTCGGCCTACGCCTTCGGTCGGTGGGCTTCGAAACGGATCAAAACCAAGGTAGGAGCACTGCTTTTTACCTGGGTTTTTGGACTCCTTATTTTTATCGACGACTATTTTAACTCCCTCACCATCGGTACGGTCATGAAGCCCCTTACCGACCAGAACAAGGTTTCCCGGGCAAAGCTTGCCTATATTCTTGACTCTACCGCCGCACCGGTGGTTATCATGGCTCCTGTATCTACCTGGGTTGTCTATGTCATGTCGGTGATAAAAGATTCTGATGGTTTTTCTGCCCTTGGAATGAGCGAGATGGCCTACTTTATCCGGGTTATCCCTTTCAACCTCTATGCCATTTTTGCGGTCCTGATGGTGCTTTTTATCACCCTGACAAAAAAGGATTTCGGTCCCATGATCAAGGCAGAAAGGCGTGCAGAAGATGGAAAGGGACTATTCGATGAAGATAAGTACGGAGCTGTAGCGGGTAAGGTTGAAGAGAAATATGAAGAAACGTTTCTGGATAATGCCAAACCCTACGACATGCTGGTGCCAATAGTTCTGCTGGTAGTGCTCTGTTTTGTCATGTTCCCTGTTACCTCATGGTTGGGAAGGGGCTACGGAGAGGACTTCGGCTCTTTCCAGGAAAATGTTGCCCAGGTTTCTGTTGGTGAAGCCTTCAATGACTCCGATGCTTCCCGTGCAATGATGGATGCGACCATCATCACCCTGATTATCTCCTACCTCTTTTTTGTGATCAGAAAACGGCTGACCATCAGGACTGCGGGAGAGGCGATTGTAGATGGCCTTAAATCGATGGTACCGGCCCTGATGATTCTGGTTATGGCCTGGGGTATCGGAGGTCTGATCAAGTCGAGTCCCGATGAAGGAGGCTTAGGTCTTACCACCTACCTTGCCAATGTAATGGTGGAAGGCGGCTTTCCGCTGGCAATGCTGCCTGTGGTCGTCTTCCTCATTTCCTGTCTCCTCTCTTTTTCCACCGGAACAAGCTGGGGAACCTTCGCCATCATGATTCCCCTCACCATGCCTATCGCCGTCGGACTTGCTGAAGCATCCGGGCTGGCAGGAGATGCTCTGGTAGCCGCTACCCTGGTCCCGGTTGGAGCGATTCTCGGTGGAGCGATCTTCGGAGACCACTCATCTCCCATTTCCGACACCACCGTCCTCTCTTCTACTGGAGCCGGTGTTCCCCACCTGGAACATGTAGCAACCCAGGTTCCTTATGCAGTCTTTGTAGCAATCTGCGCCCTGGGCGGCCATCTTCTTGCCGGTCTGACCAGAAGCGCCATTCTCGGACTGCTGGTCGCTGCCGCTCTCTTTGTTGCCGGTCTTTTCATTCTTCCCAAGTATTGGGGGGAGAAAGCAGAAGCGTAGTTTCAGCTCATTTGAGTGCAAACAAAGGCCGGGGTCTAAGCTCCGGCCTTTATCTTTTTTGACTGTCCCCGAAATAGCGCAAAATTCTTTTATAAATGCTTGATAAATGGTTACTTAGTGCTGGGAATAGCACTTGTTGCCGACAGATTAAGGTAAGTCGCATATACCTTCAAGTCCCGCAACGGCTTAGATGCTATTGGTACTTCACTTTTGCGCTATTTCGGGGACACTACATTATCTTTTTGGTCATCTGGCGGAGAGATCAGGCGCCTGGGGGGGCAAACCCGGACAAACCCGGCGATAGGGAAAAACTGAAATCATAAGCTCCCCCGCTCCCTACTCCTCCCTTTCTTTCCCTTCACCGTGCTTTCACTATTCTTCCGGTGTTTAGCCTTCCTGTCTGCAGCTTGTTCACCCTCCCCATGGGAGCTACCTCTTGCTCCGTCCCCACGGCCCCCCCGTCGTTCAGCCCCCTCCGGCGGCACCAAGGCCCACTTCCCCCGGCCAATCAAATCCTCCCGACCAGCCTCTTTCAGGGCCTGCCGCACCTTCCGGTGGTTCTCTCGCCGATTGAACTGTAACAGTGCTCGCTGGAGGTTTCGCTCCCGGTCGCTCTTTGGAACATAGATCTGCTTCATTGTCCTTGGATCGATACCTGTGGCCCACATACAGGTGGAGAGGGTGCCTGGAGTGGGATAGAAATCCTGCACCTGATCGGGGACAAAACCGCTCTCCTTGAGGAAAAGAGCCAGCTCCACCGCCTCGGTGAGCTCCGTCCCCGGATGCCCGGCAATAAGATAGGGGATAAGATACTGCTTCAACCCGGCCCGCTTTGTCTCCTCCTCGAAACGGCGGCGGAACTGACGGTAAACAGCGATAGGGGGTTTACCCATGGCGGCCAGACTCCCGGGACCTGCATGTTCCGGTGCAACTTTCAACTGGCCGCTGATGTGGTACTTCACCAGCTCCTTGAAGAAGGTATCATCCTTGTCCAGGAGGAGGTAGTCGAAGCGAATACCGCTTCGGATAAACACCTTTTTTACCCCCCGAAGGGAGCGCAATTTTCGCAGCAGGGCCAGGTAATCGCTGTGGTCCACCTCAAGAGCTCCACAAGGCTCGGGGAAGAGGCACTGCTTATCCGGGCAGGCTCCCCGCTTCAGCTGGGCCTGACATGCGGGGCGGCGAAAGTTGGCTGTGGGGCCGCCAACGTCGTGGATGTAGCCCTTGAAATCGGGGTCGGCAATAAGCCGCCCCGCCTCCCGCAGGAGGCTATCGTGGCTTCGGGGGGTGATGATCCGCCCCTGGTGGAATGTGAGGGCACAGAAGCTGCAGCCCCCGAAACATCCCCGGCTGGAGACCAGGGAGAACTGAACTTCCCGCAAAGCAGGTACTCCTCCGGCTCCATCGTAGGCGGGATGGCCCCGCCGGGTGTAGGGAAGTTCATAATTCCGGTCCAGCTCCTCTGTTGTCAGGGGTTTGGAGGGAGGGTTCTGCACAACCCTTCTCCTCCCGTAGCACTCCACCAGATGCTTTCCCGAAAAGGGGTCCACATTGGCCATCTGCAGGGCAAAATGGCTGGCATAAAGGCCAGGGTTTTGTTTCATTTCATCATAATTAGGTAATATCTGCATATCATATTGTGATATGATCTTATTATCATATACACGGGAAATCCAGGCCAGGCCGGGAATCCCGGCTAAATCCTGATCTGTAACAGCGCTATCGGGCTGATATTCCTGCTCCGTCCCCAGGTCGGGGTCCTCCGTCCCCAGGCTGGAGACCATCTCACCACCCTCAGCACTTTTTCGGGCACTCCGGTCCAAAAGTCTGGCCAGAGCAGAGAGGGAACCCTCGGCCATCCCGTAAAGAAGATAATCCGCCTTCGCATCAAGGAGCAGGGAGCGGCGGATCGAATCGCTCCAGTAGTCATAGTGGGCGAGCCGCCGCAAACTCGCTTCGATCCCCCCCAGCACCACGGTAACACCCTTGAAGGCTTGCCTGATCCGGCTGGTGTATACAATGGAGGCCCGGTCCGGCCGTTTACCCCCCTTGCCTCCAGGAGAAAAATCATCCCCCTTTCGAGGTCGCCGGGCGGCGCTGTAGTTAGCCACCATGGAATCGAGGTTACCCGCTGTGACCAAAAACGCTAAGCGGGGCCGGCCGTAGATAGAAAACCCCTCACTGCTGCGCCAGTCCGGCTGAGGAATCAGGGCGACCCGGTACCCTTCAGCTTCCAAAAGCCTGCCGATCAGTGCAGCACCAAAAGAGGGGTGATCCACATAAGCATCCCCTGAAACGATAATGAAATCGGCAACAGCCCCTTTCCCGTAACGAAGATGAAACTCTTGGACAGTAGCGGGCAGAAAGTCCCTGGTATCTCCTCTCATCCTGCAATGATGCCACGATTATCCACTTTGGTCAGCAGTTCTATTGCCTCCCGGAGAGGTTTTTACTATCTTTTAGCTATGATTTCAGGAGGATACCATGAAAGAGAACAATAGAACCATTTTTGACCTGTCGGCGGAGAGCAATCGAGGTGAAACGGTAGATTTCAATCAGTACCGGGGAAAGGTGCTTCTGGTGGTAAACACCGCCAGCAAGTGCGGTTTCACCCCCCAGTACGATGGGCTTGAAGCTCTCTACCAGAAGTACCAGGATATGGGCCTGGAGGTGATCGGGTTTCCCTGCAACCAATTTGCCGGTCAGGAGCCGGGATCGGCGGAGGAGATAGCAAGTTTCTGTAAAGTCAACTATGGTGTCACCTTTCCAATTATGGCAAAGATCAAGGTAAACGGCCCGGAAACTGACCCGGTGTTCAAACTCTTGAAGGAGCAGGCTCCCGGAGCAGTAGGCAAGGCAATCAAATGGAACTTCACCAAGTTCCTCATATCCAGAGACGGCGAAGAAGTGAAGCGTTTTGCCCCGAAGGATAAACCGGAGGAGATGAAAGAGGATATCGAGAGAGTGCTTGATCAGCACTAAAAAACTATCGTATCCTCTCATCATGCCAAAGGAGCTATTGCGCCGCTTAAGGATGCTCAGGAAAGTTGCCTGGAGCAATGGGAGGTATCTCCTTTGGCTGCTTGTAATGATAATCGCACCGGTAATCTGGTACTTGATCCGCCTCTTCATGCTCCTGGATACCCTCTATTACCCGAAACTATCGCTCCTCCGTCCCCACGATCCGGTTATTATCCTTGGTCATCCCCGGAGCGGTACCACCTTTCTGCAACGTCTCCTGGCCCTGGAGCCGAAAAGCGGCGCCTTTCGTACCTGGGAAATGTTCGTTCCTTCGATCCTCCTGAGAAGAGTGCTGAAGCCCCTGGTAACCATGGCCGCCGCAGCCGATTTACATCGAGTGCAGCATGCAAAGCGGGGACACGGAATCACCCTCGATGGGGTAGATGAGGAGGAGGGGCTCTTTTTGCACTACCTGGACAGTGAGATCCTCACCTTTATCTCTCCCGAAATGGTCACCGATCGCCGTTATAGCGTAATGGCCCGGGAATTGGGGTGGAATGACCACAGCGGATGGATGGCGCCAATCAGGTTTCTCCGGGAGGCGATAAAGCGGCAATGCTATATCAAGGGGACGGAGCAGATCATCATCAACAGCAACCCCTCCCTGTTTCGAATCCGCTCGCTCCTTCAGGAGTTTCCCGAGGCGAAATTCATCTTTATCAAAAGGGATCCGGAAGAAACGATTCCCTCCTGGTTTTCCCTCCACAAGAATGTCCTCAGGAGGAATCTCTCCCCGGAGAAGCGCCTCCTCTTTTTCAGAGAAAAATATCGCTGGAGCCTGGAGTTTTACCGCTATTACTCTGAGGTGATGGGAACAATCCCCCCGGGGCAGTTGATGGAAATAGAGTTCAACGAGCTTACAAAAAGCCCAGACTCAGGATTCCAGCTCATTCAAACCATGTTCGCCTTTGCAGGTATCACCCCCTGCCATGATTCCCTCAACAAGATCCGCCGGACCCTGGAAAAGCCGAAAAAAAGGCCACACCGGAACGATCCGATAAGCGCTTTCGGGATTGAGAATGAGGAACTGCAGCGGGACCTTGCTGATACAAGAATGTAACCACCCATGATTGAAACAGTATTGTTTTTCCGGTCCTTTCGGCATACTATTCCTTCATGCACAGAATACCAAGAAAAGATCATTCCTGCTCCGTCCCCATCATTTTCATCATTTTTATCTTTCTTTCGCTTCTTCTTACTGTTTCCCTATCGGCAGAGGAGAATATTGAGGGGAAAGAAGCCGAAAAGAGGAAAAAATCTGAACACACACTCCTTGAAGAGTTCAGTTTCAGCCTGGCTCCCGCCTTCGTTCCTGTGGAGTACCGCCTTCGTATAGATCAGGAGACTCCGCAAGAGACAAGCCTTTTTGGCTTTACCGGGTCTATCAAGCTCACCCTCGCCTATTCAAATACCTTTTCCTCTTCCCTCTCCGGCGAACTAACCATGGCATCCCGGTTTGACGATCTGATCGATAAGAACTATTTCGGTGGTTCAAAACTTGATCAGTCCTTCAGTCTGGAAGAGGTGAACCTACGCTCTTCCCTCATTCGGATGAACCTCCCTATACTTGATTCAAGCACATTCTCTTTGGCTGGCTCGACAGGAATAGCTCTGGACTACATCAACGAAAGCCGCACCGATGTATTTACCCTCCTTGGCGATGATGGATTGGGATTTCAGGTTCTTTATGATAAACAATTCTACCGCTACCACTCCCTCTTTCCCATCCTTGAAGCAGACCTGAAGATGCAAATGGGAGAAGTAACAACGACCCTGGGCGGTCTATTTTCTCCTTTCGGCATCAATATCCGACAGGAACAATTTTTCCTGGAAACCTCATCTTCCTCTATCGATTTGGGGGACCAGGGAGGATTGAAAGTGTACCATGCCGGACCTTTTAGGAGCACGGGAGCTGGAGCTTACACAGAGATTGGCATCCTCTTCCCCTCCTTCGGACACCTCGCCCTCTCGGGCCGTTACTTTTTTAACTATGCTGAGTTTACCATCTATCAAAAAGAGGAAAGCGAGGCGGTCACATCCAGTAGCGGCAGAATTGGCCAGGATCACTTCCTTAATGGAGAACTCACATTTCGTGCCGACTTCATCACCTTCGGTGAACTGATTCCTCAATTAACGGCTGGCTACAATCTCAGAAGTGTCTTTATCAATTCCCAGAAGATTACTCTCATGAGTTACGATTGGCTCAACTT
>CAYMWV010000117.1:0-11183 GCA_964394395.1 uncultured Sediminispirochaeta sp. | reverse complement strand
GCTTGGTCATGCTGAGGAAGGTCTTGCTGCGGGTGGTCAAGAGATGACCCCGTAGCACTCACTTCCGTCGTAAGGGAGAGCACTCTCCTTGCAAACTCCTCCGGTAAAAGGGAGAAGTATTTTCGAAATTTCCCCCTTCTTCGGGTTACTCCTGCACTTAAGGTGCAATCCTGCAAGGCGGAGGCAAGGTCAGGAAAATGGAGCGCTTTCTGCCATATATCCCGAGCGTGGAGCGCCAGGGTGAGCACTCCATTCTCATCATATTCCCGCCCGTAATCTCTCCCCTCAACGATAGCCAGTTCTTCTATTCCCATGGTCTTCATGGCCCGGCAAACCGAACCGATATTGCCTTCGCTCTGGGGCTCCACCAAAACTATTCGTACCCGAGGTTTCAACACTATCCCCCTGAATATGGAATCTTCAGGAGATCACTTTAAGGGCTTTCCCCGCCTTGGTAAAGGCATCCACTGCCTGATCTACCATTGCCCTGCTGTGTGCTGCAGAGAGCTGAACCCGGATTCGTGCCTTTCCCCTGGGTACTACAGGGTAAGCAAAACCGATTACGTAGATTCCCTCCTCAAGAAGCATGTCTGCCATATTGAGTGCCAGATTCTCCTCATAGAGCATGACAGGAACAATTGCCGTATCTCCGGCGACCAGATCAAAACCTGCCTCTTTCATCTTTGTACGGAAATGGCGGGCATTATCCATCACCCTCTTTCGTAGTTCGCCTCCCTCTTCAAGCATCCGGATAACCTGTAAACTTGCCCCTGCCACAGCCGGAGCAAGGGTGTTGGAGAAGAGGTAGGGTCGTGATCGCTGTCTCAGCATCTCTATAATTTCCGCCCTGCCGCTGGTACAACCCCCATTGGCACCCCCGAGGGCTTTCCCAAAGGTGGTGGTTATAATATCCACCCGTCCCTGAACTCCGCAAAACTCCGGCGTCCCCCTGCCATTTTCTCCAATATAGCCTGTAGCGTGGCTATCATCCACCATCACCAGAGCATCATACCGCTCTGCCAGATCGCAGATCTCCTTCAGCCGGGCGATATCCCCATCCATGGAGAATACTCCATCGGTAACGATGAGGCGATAACGGTTTTTCGACGCTTTTACCAGCTCCCCCTCCAGACTCTCCATATCGCTGTGGCGGTACCGGAAACGGTTCGCCTTACAGAGTCTAACCCCATCAATAATGGAGGCGTGATTAAGCTCATCGGAGATAATGGCGTCATCCTCCCCCAGGAGAGGCTCAAAAACTCCTCCATTTGCATCAAAACAGGCTGCATAGAGGATGGTATCTTCGGTACCAAGAAAGGAGCTGACCGCTTTTTCCAGCTCCCGGTGAATTGTCTGGGTGCCACAGATAAAACGGACCGATGATAGACCATAGCCATACTCTTCCATCGCCTGGCGAGCCCCTTCAATCAGTTTTGGATGGTTTGCTAAACCAAGATAGTTGTTGGCACAAAAATTGAGAGCCCCTTTACCAGATTCAAGTACAATTTCCCCACCCTGAGGTGAAGCAATGATACGCTCTGTTTTGTACAAGCCGTCATTTTTAAGCTCCCTAAATTGCCTTTTCAAGTCATCTATCATTCTTTTACTCACCACATCGCTCCTTAGGTAAATTTGACAAAGTTCACCCTTCCATATATCATTCCTAAAAGTACGTTTAGTATATCAAACTTTTTTACTATGTCAAATGCCATGTGTTGGGATGGAGCCGGGAATGATTGACAAACCGCCCAGAGTAGGGGCTCATATTCAGAAATTGCGGAAGGAGAAGAAACTTACCCTGGGAGCCTTGTCGGAGCGCTGCGATGTTTCCAAGGCAATGTTGAGCCAGATTGAAACTGACAAGGTAAACCCCACGGTAGCCACTGTCTGGAAGATTGCCCGGGGTCTGCAGGTTTCAATTGAAAAACTTCTGGGGCCAGGTGATGAGCAGAGCCGACGCTTTCATGTCTCCCGGAAAGAGCACATCACCACCCTGGAGACCGAAGAGCCCGGGGTCCATATAAAGGTGCTTTCTCCCTTTTCGATGGTGGAAGATCTGGAAATCTATCTCCTCCATTTTTCTAAAAGGGGAGTTGTGTCATCCAAAGCCCATGCAGCAGGGACAGAGGAGTTTCTCACGCTTATTTCGGGAACGGTGAAGGTTATTGCGGGAAACAATATAACCGAACTTTCCGCCGGAGATTTCATCAGCTACCACTGTGATGTGGAGCACACTATTGAGAACTTGGGAAATGATGATGCGGTGGTACACATGGTGGTGCGATTCCACCGCAGCGCCAAATATCTATAGCCACTAATGCTGCTTCTTCTGCATGATGCAGAACCACTCAGCCTCCGCTGCAACTTCGTTGTTCACTAAAGCCTTCCCTTTTTGCCGGATCATCATTCCGCTTATCCGCTTGTTTTCTATTTCAAAGCGGACTGTTTCTCCGGGACTAACCTGGCGGCGAAACTTGGCCTTCTCAATTCCCGCAAGAAAGAAGAGTGAATCCTCGATCTTTCCACTTAGCCCCAGGCCTGCGCCACCGCACTGGGCCATGGATTCTACCAGGATAACCCCCGGTACTACGGGATAACCGGGGAAATGACCTTTAAAAAAATATTCCTCTTCTCCGTAATACTTTTCTCCCACTATCATCTCTTCATTGGCGGAGATGATTCTGTCTACATATAAAAAGGGGCTGCGATGAGGAAGCAGCTTCATCACTTCCTCTTTTTCTACCGGCAGGGTTACATCACTCATTCCTTCCACTCCTTTATGGCAACAACTCCGTTATGCCCCCCAAATCCGAGACTGTTTGAGAGGACCGCTCTCACCTTCATCTCCTTACCCTTCCCGGGCAGGTAATTGAGGTCACAGGCCGGGTCAGGCTCCTCCAGGTTGATGGTTCCCGGAACAAAACCTTCCCTGATTGCAAGAAGACTGATAATAGCTTCAAGGCCACCAGCGCCGCCAACCAGATGTCCGGTCATCGATTTTGTACTGCTTACCGGTATCTGAAAAGCTCGATCACCCAAAGCGTTTTTAATAGCCAGGCTCTCGATTGGATCGTTAGTGGGAGTGCTTGTGCCGTGGGCATTTACATAATCAATATCCTCTGGGCTCAATCCCCCATCTTCCATAGCCAGCTTCATCGCTCTTGTGGCGCCAGAGCCATCAGGAGCGGGACTGGTAAGGTGGTAGGCGTCGCAGGTGCCGCCATAACCTGCCAGTTCTCCCAAAATGACTGCTCCCCGCTTTTTTGCGTGCTCTTCCTCCTCCAGTACCAGAATACCTGCACCTTCGGCGATCACAAAACCGTCCCGATTCACATCGAATGGGCGACTCGCCCTGGAAGGTTCATCGTTATATTGGGTGGAGAGGGTCTGGAGGATACAAAAACCGGCTATACCGAGCTGGGTAATGCAGCCTTCAGTTCCACCGGAGATAACCATATCGCAGCGGCCACTGCGAATAGATTCCAGGGCCGCCCCCATTGCATCGGTACCGCTGGCACAGGCGGTAGTGATGGTTTGACAGGGGCCGTGGATACCAAAGGTCATAGCAATATTCCCCGGCCCTTCGTTGCTGATGAGTTTGGGAATGGTCAGTGGAGGAACCCGTCCCGGCCCCTTCTCAAAGAGCACCCGGTGGGAACTTTCAATGATCTCAAAACCTCCAATGCCGTTCCCAAGGAAGACACCTGATCGTTCAGGGTCAAAACCGCCCTCTGTAAGCCCCGCCTGGCTCATCGCCTCTTTAGCCGCCGCCACCGCATATTGAGCAAAGAGGGCCATCTTCCTGGCATCTTTTTTATCCATGTGATCGGAGGGGATGAAATCTTTAACCTCGCCAGCTATTTTAGAAGGGAATTCAGCAATATCAAAGCGGGTATTGGGGCCGATTCCGCTCTCTCCTGCCTTGAGGGCCTTCCAGGTTGATGCTATATCGTTTCCCAGGGGGTTAACGGTACCAATTCCGGTAATCACCACCCTTCTTTTCTTATCTTCCATAGATCATGTCTCCTTTATCGCTTTTTCGGAATACTCATTCCGCTACACGGTCCGTTAGACGGTCATTCTTCCTGCTACATGGTCATTCCGCCGTCAACGGCGATAACCTGCCCGGTAATGTAGCTTCCTCCATCTGAGGCAAGGAAGAGGGCAGTCTCAGCTATCTCTTCAGGTTTGCCCGTTCTAGCCAGGGGGATCTTCGATTTCAGCTCCTCCATTATCTTATCGCCCAATCCTTCAGTCATGGCGGTGTCAATAAAACCCGGAGCAATGACGTTTACCCGAACTCCCCGTCCTGCCACCTCCCGGGCAAGACTCTTGGAGAAGCCGATAAGTCCCGCTTTACTGGCCCCATAGTTGGTCTGACCACCGTTACCGGTAATACCCACCACGCTGGAGATATTGATGATGCTGCCCCTCCTCGCTTTTATCATTTTGCCCGAAACAGAGCGGCAAATTCTGAAAGCGCTGGTGAGGTTTACCCGGATCACATCATCCCAGGCCTCATCCTTCATCCTGAAAATCAAACCATCCCGGGTAATACCGGCGTTGTTTACCAGAATATCCACCTTGTCACAGCTCTTCCAGAGCTGCTCCAGACCTTGATCGATACTCTCGTTATCTCCCACATCTACCTGAATCCAGTGAAAAAGTTCATCTTTGCCAGAGATCTCCGGTTCGCTTCTGCTGAAACCGTAGACCTCTGCTCCGGCAGATAGAAATCTTTTTGCGATTGCCTCTCCGATACCTCTGCTTGCACCGGTTACCACTGCAATGTTCCCCTCCAGGGGTCTATTCATATCCATACTCATCTCCTTTTCTCTATTTATGCTATCGCCGTACAACAGCTCTTTTTTACAAAAGCTCTTCAATAAGAGCAGCAGTTGCTTCCACCTTATCGGTAGATCTGCAGCTTCCCTTTTCAAACCCGCTTTTCCAGAGCCCCGCAAGCACCTTCCCGGGGCCCGTCTCAAGGGTAGTTTCAAACCCTTCGGCGAGAATGGCAGCCTCCACATCGGTCCAGCGAACCGGAGAAACTATCTGTTCACCGCACAGTTTCCGTGCCTCTTCCCCGGTTTTAACTCTTGCTCCGGTCACATTGGAGAAAAGGGGCTTAACCGGATCAGAAAAGGGGATATCTTTCAAATACTCGGTAAAACGATCCCTGGCCTCATGTAAAAGGGGGGTGTGGAAGGGGCCTGAAACCTTCAAAGGGATTACCCGGCGGGCCCCCGCCTCCTTCAAGAGCTCCGTCGCCTTCTCTATAGAACTTTTCCTGCCGCTGATAACGGTTTGGCCCGGGGCGTTGTAATTGGCGCTGTAGAGTTCATCCACTGAAGAGATAAGCTTATCGATGATAGCAGCATCCAGACCGATTACCGCCGCCATTCCACTTTCAGAAGCAAGGGCCGGGTCGGAGGAAACTGCATGGGCCATCAAGCTGCCCCGTTTGAGCACTACAGGAAATACATCCTCTTCCCTGAGGACCCCCGCATCCACCAGGGCGGAATACTCCCCCAGACTAAATCCGGCAGCTCCGGCTGAGGATATCCCCTTTTCAGTCAGGAATCTACGTACCGACAGATTCATCAAGGTAATAGCACTCTGGGTGTTTTCTGTCTTTTTCAGCTCCTCCGGGTCGGATTTGAAGAGGAGAAGCTCCATATCGGTACCGGTGAGCTCCGAAGCCATATGGAACAGCTCCCGCACAGAGGAAGATGCGTCAAAAAAGTCTTTTCCCATACCGGGATATTGAGCTCCCTGGCCTGGGAAAAGAAAACATATATGCTTACTCATGGTAAAAACCTCCCCTCACCATCGCAGCAGATTAGCCCCGTAGGTAAGGCCCGCACCAAATCCCATAAAAAGAAGCAGGTCCCCCCTGTTCAGTTTTCCTGAAAGATATAACTGATGCAAGGCAATAGGGATGGATGCAGCGGATGTATTGGCATATTCCTCAATGTTCAGGAAAAACTTGTCCAGGGAAAGGCCAAGTCGCCCAGCTGCCGCCTGAATTATTCTCACATTTGCCTGGTGAGGGACAACCCATGAAAGGTCGTCAGGGGTAACCTTATTCCGCTCCAGGATGGTTTTAAGCATCTCTGTATTGACCCGGACAGCAAAATTATACACCTTCCGGCCATCCATGGAGAGAAAGAACTCCTCTTCCGGGGTTTCAGGAGTGTATGGATGCCTGGATCCCCCTGCTTGACGGATCAAACTGGTGGCTCCGGAACCTTCGCTTCCCAGGATTGAATCGATAAAGCCGCTCTGTTCATCCTCCTCTGCGGCAGAAAGCAGTACTGCTCCTGCACCGTCGCCAAAAAGGACACAGCTGTTTCTATCCTTCCAGTTTACAATCTTCGATAGGGTCTCCACTCCGATGACCAGGATATGTTTTGCACTTCCCGCAGCCACCATGGAGCGTCCTATCTCAAGGCCATACACAAATCCGGTGCACCCGGCGCTTATATCAAATGCTCCGCATTGTTTGATACCCAACGCTTCCTGAACGATGCAGCTGGTAGAGGGAAACCCAAGGTAGTCGGGAGTAGCGGTGGCAAGAATGATCATCCCAATATCCTGCACATCGATCCCGGCCATCTTGATAGCCGATTTTGCAGCTTCAATAGCCAGATCAGAAGTTGCTTCATCCTCTGAGGCGAGATGTCTATTCCCGATTCCGGTGTGACTGCGAATCCACTCATCCGAAGTGTCCACCGTTTTGGCCAATTCATTGTTGCTGATCCGTTTTTCAGGCACATAGGAGCCGATCGAATCAATTTTAACTTTCATGTTACCTCCTCATGTACTATCTAAAAAAATTCTTATACTATACAGATGGATGGAAAAATGTAAATAGTGTATGGTATCGGTTGACGGCCGATACATTCTATGATAGCGTCCGATCGATTTTCAGGAGGTATAAAGGACATGAAAACAGATGAAATTGTAAGGCTGATAGATCAGCTGGATAAGAGCTCCTTGGTGGAGCTGGAGTTAAAAACCAAAGATTTTGAGATATCTCTCAGGAAAAAGGAAGCCTTTGCTGCTGAAGCGGTTTCTGATACCCTTAATAATAGTGTTGCAGGAGCATATAACAAGGCCGAGAAGCCTCAGGGCCCTGAAGATGGAAGATCGACATCAGCCCATCCCCTGGAACAAGAGGGGGGCCATGAGGGCTCAGGAGCACCCCTCGCTGGAGAGTTTATCGAATCTCCCATCGTTGGTACCTTTTATCGATCACCCTCCCCTGATTCTCCCGCCTTTGTAGAGGAGGGGACCAAAGTGAAAGAGGGCGATACCATCTGTATTCTTGAAGCGATGAAGGTGATGAACGAGCTTGAAGCCGATTTTGATTGCAAGATTGTGGATATCCTGGTTGAAAACGGCCAGATGGTTGAATACGGCACACCCATGTTTCGGGTTGAAAGGACTTGAATGGAGATAGTGGAAAAGAATGATTAAACGACTACTGATAGCCAACAGAGGCGAGATTGCGGTTCGGGTTATCCGAAGCTGCCGGGAGCTGGGAATAGAGGCGGTGGCGGTCTACTCGGAAGCCGATCGGGAGGCTCTTCACGTAAAGATGGCCGACCGGGCGATCTGTATCGGCCCGCCGGAGGCGAAACTCTCCTACCTTAAGGGGGATACCTTAGTTGCTGCCGCGGTGGCCAGCGGTTGTGATGCGGTTCATCCCGGTTTCGGCTTTTTAAGTGAAAACGCCCTTTTTGCGGAGAAGGTGGAGAAGGCGGGGCTCCTTTTTATCGGTCCCAGACCGGAGACAATTGCCTACCTGGGGGATAAAGTGCAGGCAAAGCTGACCGCCCGGGATGCAGGACTGCCAGTCATTCCGGGGAGTGAAGGCTCTGTTGAAAATGCCGATGCAGCCCTTATCTTTGCAAAGGAGGTTGGCTTTCCTGTAATCATAAAAGCAGCCAGCGGTGGTGGAGGAAAGGGGATGCGGATTGTCCGGGATGAATCCCAACTTGCCTCGGCCTTGAAGATAGCTGCCCATGAGGCGGAAACTGCTTTTTCTGACGGTACTGTCTATCTGGAAAAGTATCTGGAGGATCCGAGACATGTGGAGGTTCAGTTGGTTGGGGATGGAGCTGGAAATGCGGTTCACATGGGAGAGCGGGACTGCTCTATTCAGAAGAACCACCAGAAACTGGTAGAAGAGAGCCCATCCCCCGGGCTGGATCAGCGTATCAGAGAACGGATGTGGGCGGATTCTGTGCGGCTCTTTGAGAAGCTCTCCTACCGTGGAGCTGGCACCATTGAATATCTCTTTGATGGAAAAGAGTACTACTTTATGGAAGTAAACGCTCGAATCCAGGTAGAACATCCGGTAAGCGAGATGGTCAGCGGCGTTGACTTGATAAAAGCGCAGATATTGGGAGCTTTGGAAGAGGGCCTCGGCTTCAGTCAGAGTGACATAAGAATTGAGGGAGCAGCTATCGAATGCCGAATTAACGCCACCGCACCGGGAAAGGTCAGCTACTACCTTCCTCCCGGGGGTGTTTCGGTACGGGTCGACTCCTTCCTCTATCCAGGCTACACTGTTCCCCCCTACTACGATTCAATGATAGCAAAGCTGATTGTCCATGGTAAAACCAGGCAGGAAGCTATAGCAAGGATGATCCGTTCTCTGGATGAGTTTGCCCTCGAGGGAGTTCCTGTTAATACCAAAACCCAGAGAGAGATTATCAATAGCAAAACCTTCAGAAGCGGCAAGTTCGGAACATCCGGACTCGACGCAATCCTTAAGGAGGCGTAATGGGTATTTTCGATAGCATCCGCTCCTTTCTGGGGCCCACCCCGGAAGAGGGGAGCAAAGGGGGAAGATCGGGAAAGAAGAAGCAGGGAGAAGGCGCCTATGTGGGAAATGAGCGGTTTTTTGTGGAGAAAAAGCACTCTTGTCCAAGCTGTCAGCTCCATATCGAGATCGATGACCTTAAACGGAATCTCTTCGTTTGCCCCGGATGTGGACACCATTTTCCGGTAACTGCGGCGGAGCGGATTGGAATGATTGCTGATGAAAACTCCTTCAAAGAGATGGACTCCCTCCTGGAATCGGAGGATCCCCTTCAGTTCCCTGGATATGGAGAAAAACTGGCGAATGCCCGGCAGAAAGCAAGGATAAATGAGGCGGTGATCACCGGGACCTGTTCCATAGAGTCCAGGGAAGTTGCCCTGGGCGTCATGAGTTTCGCCTTTATGGGCGGCAGTATGGGAGCTGTGGTGGGGGAGAAAATTACCCGCCTTATGGCCCAGGCCTCTCAAAAAAAGGTGCCTGTTATCCTCTTTACCAGTTCCGGAGGGGCGAGAATGCAGGAGGGGATTGTCTCTCTCATGCAGATGGCTAAAACAAGCCATGCAGCAGCGATGCTGGAAGAGAGTGGTCAACCTCTTATTCTGGTTCTTACCCATCCAACCACCGGGGGGGTTACCGCAAGTTTTGCCATGCTTGGGAATATAATTCTTGCAGAGCCGGGAGCTTTAATCGGCTTTGCCGGGCCCAGGGTGATTGAATCGACCCTGAGGCAGAAACTTCCGGAGGGTTTTCAGCGGGCGGAGTTTCAGGAACAGAAAGGTTTTGTAGACCGGGTATGCCATCGTTCGGAAATGAAGAGAGTCCTAACCCTGCTGATCGATGCCCACCGTCCCTGGGCAGTGTATCGTCAGGGAATGTGAGATTAAGAACGGCAAAGGCAGGAGATAATGAGAAGCAAGAACTTTGAAAAGAAGTTGCAGGAGCTGAAGCGGCTTGCAGCAGAAGAACATATGGGTGTGTTTGAGGAGCTCTCCCGGATGGAGACCCGGTATCTTGGAACAGGGGAATCCGGTGATGCCTGGGCCAGGGTCGAGATGGCTCGAAAAGCTGAGCGTCCAACTAGCCTCGATTACATACATATGCTTTTTACCGACTTTATCGAATTGAAAGGGGATCGCTACGCCGGGGATGATCCTGCGATGATAGGGGGAATCGCCTTCTACGAAGGCAGGCCTGTTACGGTTATCGGCCATCAAAAGGGAAGAAACCTGAAAGAGAACCTCTACCGTAACTACGGTATGGCGAACCCTGAAGGGTATCGCAAAGCTCTCCGGCTTGCTAAGGAGGCTGAAACCTTTAAGCGTCCGGTGATCACCTTCATTGACACCCCCGGCGCTTACTGTGGACTCTCCGCAGAGGAGCGGGGAATAGGTGAAGCTATTGCCAGAAATTTAAAAGAGTTTAGCCGCCTCACTGTTCCCATAATCTGCTTTATCATTGGTGAGGGGGGAAGCGGCGGAGCCCTCGGTATAGGAGTGGGAGATGAGGTATATATGCTGGAGAACTCGGTCTATTCGGTAATTACCCCTGAAGGGTGCGCTTCAATTCTGCTTAGGGATGCATCAAAAGCGAAATTGGCTGCCGAACTGATGAAAATGACCGCAGAAAATCTCCTGGAACTGAACGTAATTACCGGGATAGTGAAAGAAGGCCCCGGTGGAGCTCATGAGAACCCTGAGGTAACAGCAGCCAATGTTCATGCTCTGCTATCCGAAAGAGTTGAAGTTCTTTCAAAGAAGAGTAGTTCCCGCCTTTTGGCAGATAGATCAGAAAGACTACTATCCATGGGCCGCTTGACTGAGACGGTGGGAACTGTCAGCGACACTTTCGATGCTTTCCGTAAAAAGGGGAACTTTTTCTCCCGTCTCTTTGGCCAAAAAGGGTAAAGAGCCTTGCGATTTACCCTTTTTTTAGGCATAGTAAAGGTATGGAAAGAGCAGAAAGGGTAGAAACTGATCAATATCTCACGTTTATGGTGGCCGATGAGGTGTATGGGGTTGAGGTCTCCCAGGTTCGGGAAGTTCTGGAACTGATTGACATCACCCGGGTTCCCCGGATGCCCGATTTTATGCGGGGGGTTATCAATCTGCGGGGGGGAGTTGTTCCGGTTATCGATCTGGGACTGAAATTCGGTCTGGACCGGATCGAGAACAGCATCAATACCTGTATCATTGTGCTTGAAGTAATGCTGGGAGGCGAAGAGCTTACCATTGGTGCCCTGGCTGATTCGGTGCGGGAGGTGGTAAGTCTCGGGAATGATGAGATTGAAGATGCTCCCAGAATAGGAATGACCCTCGATTCTGGTTTCTTGAAAGGGATAGGAAAGAGGGGA
>CAYMWV010000116.1:8661-11580 GCA_964394395.1 uncultured Sediminispirochaeta sp. | reverse complement strand
TTCTCTTGAAAAAAAGTGCTATCCTTTGTATACTTAGAGTACAAACTATTAAGATAAGGAGAGAGTTTTGTACTACGCTGCTTACGAAGAGAAAAACACAAAACAGAAACGGTGGAAAATTTTCAACAAGAAACCTGAGGTCTTCGACTACTTCCAGTCGATCGCCCCAAAGAGCATTCCCGATTCCGGGGACCTTCAGGAACTGGATGAGGCTCTGGGCGCAAAATGGTCAATCGCCAAGTTGACTCCCGAGAGCAGAAAGAAACTGGAAAGCCACTTTGACGAGAAAGCCGCCGAACTGGAGGGAAAAGGCAGCTACCTGCCGGACCTGGTTGCTTCGCTATAACTTGATGCCCTCCTCCCAAGCTTGCTCTTCTCCTGGGCCCATTGGGGCGTCCAGAGATTCCAAGCAACCTGGAGGAGGGAGAGTTCAGACTACCAGCCGTTAATCCTGTACCAGGTATCCTTCACTGTCCGGGATCCCTCCACCACAGCGTAACGGTCGAACATCGCCGAGGTTGCGCAGACGTGGTTCGGAAGAATCCGTAGCCGTATCCCGACAGGAAACTTCCCCCAATCGGGCATGCTTCCGTCCCTGTAGGTGATGGTGCCGTGCTCCTGATTTGCCCCGCTTACAGTCAGATCCTCTATGACCCTGCCGTCGATATCGCAGACAAGACCGTAGCCCTGATCAAGCTTCTGGGATGCAGTACCCCGGTCCCGGGAGAGGGCCATCCATCCGGCATCACAGAGAATCCACCCCTTCTCTTTCTGCCTGCCTATCACCGAAGTGAGTACTGATACAGCAATATCCTCAATCCCGCAAACCCTGAGGCCAGCCATCACCAGATCGTAGAAAACAAAATTTCCCGGCCGAACCTCGGTAACGCCATCAAGGTTTTCAGCAAAAACGGCAGTTGGAGTCGAACCCACACTCACTGCCGGAGAAGGGAGTTCCGCCTTCCGTAATTGCCCGGCGGCGGTAAGTACCGCATCCCGTTCGATTTCTGCAAGGCGAGAAATCTGTTCCGGGGTGTCACAATGATAGGATTCCCCGGCATGGGTCATCACTCCCCGGAGCTCCGACCCACCAGCACCGTGGAGAAATCTTCCGATCTCCATCAGATCCGGGTCATTGGGCCTTACCCCGCCCCGGTGGCCATCGCTGTCAATCTCGATCAAAACCGGGAAGGTGATTCCAAGAGCCTCCCCTTTTTTACTTAGCTCCCGCGCCTGCTCCATCGAGTCAAGTATCAGGGTAATCTTTGCACCTCGTCGCATCAATGCCCCCACTCGATCCAACTTTCCCGGATCAATGCCCACCGCATAGAGAATGTCATCGATCCCGTGGCTGAAGAAGTATTCCGCCTCCTTCAAGGTTGAAACGGTGATCCCCCCCTCCTGCCCGACAAGACTCATCCGGGCCACATCAATATTTTTCGCAGTTTTACAGTGGGGGCGCAGATTGACCCCAAACTTTTCCAGGTGCACATGCATTCGGGAGATGTTTTGCTCAGTTATCATTCTGTCCAGAATAAGTGAAGGAGTGTCAAGCTTTTGGATATTCATTGAGACTCCTTCCCATTTGTTTCATCAAGCGCTGCAATAGCCTCCACCTCAATCTGATAAGCAAAGTGGAGATTGCGGGTTGGAACGATTGCTCTGGCGGGTTTATGGCCGGGAAAAAAATCACCATAGATCGCATCAACCCTCTCCCAAAGTGCCATGTCAGATATGTAGACCGTAGTTTTTACCACATTCTTCATACTTGAACCGGCAGCTTCGATAACCGCTTTCAGATTGGTAAGTGCTTGACTAACCTGCTCCTCAATAGTACCAATCTTCTTCTCCTTGACTCCCGGGATTACCGGGAGCTGTCCGGATACATAGAGAAGGCCCTTATGAGCCACCGCCTGGGAGTAGTGTCCAGCAGGGGTAGGAGCCTCTTTGGTAGTGATATACTGCATTTTCTCATCCTTTCCTGGATAGTGTTAAAAAGCCATCAAAAAAGGCACCGCCGATTCGGGCACCTCATGGACCCGGTTCTCCAGCTCCTGCTGCATCCACCAGGAAGTCTCAAAATCCACCTGGATCTGACGGACAACCCGGTGCAGGAGAGTGTCATAGAGAACTTCGGTGGCCGAAAGGTGCTCGTTGTCGTAATCTCCGGTGATGTGGTAGTAATGCACCTCCCTGCTCTCACCGTACTCCTTGTACCAGCGGGAGGTATTCATACCTCTATGGTAAAACAGTTTCATCAGAGTCGCAAGCTTGCGAAGCCGCCAGCTCAGAGGTATACTAAAAAAAGAGAAGGAGCCAGCCCATGGGATCGGCATTAGACTACGGTAAACACACCAGTCCGCAGGGAAAGAACGATTACACCTACTCGGATTATCTCACCTGGAATGATGATATCCGTCGGGAACTGATACATGGCCGGGCATGGGCCATGAGCCCCGCACCTGTAAGGTATCATCAAGAGCTCTTGATGGAGTTCTCCAGACAATTAGCCAACTTTCTGAAAGGAAAACCCTGCAAGGTCTACCCCGCCCCCTTTGACGTGCGCCTTCCCCGGGAGGGTCCAGGCCGGAAGGATGAAAACAAAGCAAGCCGCAGTAAGAACAACATCGATACGGTGGTGCAGCCCGATATTTCCGTGGTCTGCGACCCGAAGAAGCTGGATGATGCAGGATGCATCGGCGCCCCGGACCTGGTTATAGAGATTGTCTCCAGGGGCAGTGCCGCCCGGGACCAGGTGGAGAAGCTCCAGCTCTACGAGGAGCACCGGGTAAGGGAGTACTGGATCGTTCATCCCGCAGACAGACTGATCCGCATCTACCGGCTGGGGCCGGAAGGAAAATTTGCCCGGGATGAAAGCTATGCGGCTGGGGAACTTGCCCAAAGTGTGGTGCTTGAAGG
>CAYMWV010000116.1:0-8561 GCA_964394395.1 uncultured Sediminispirochaeta sp. | reverse complement strand
GCTTTTCTGTGTCCAGGATGCTCCAGGAGCTCTACCTGAATGAGAAATGTGGTATCAATCCCGATCTTCATCTATCATCTCATCAAGCATCTCGCCAAGCAGATCTTCCCGGACTAGATAAGGCTTTTTCACATCTCCTACAGAGCTGGGGCTTCGATTCCGGAGCGAGCCGCCCCGGTTTATCCGCTGTGCCTGGTAGAGCTCCATGGCTTCCCGGATGAGCTCGGAGGTAGTTCGATCCCGGCTTTTGGCATACTCTTTAAAAGAGTTGTACACCGGTTCAGACACATTGACGGTTATAGTCTTCATACATATATGTTACTGTACGATCACCATATCGTCTACTGTTTTCTACCTGCTCAGGAGAAGAGATACTCCAGATCTTCCTTTTGCAGCGATTTAAAGAAGGATGTTTCCTCGGTAATCACCTCCTCTGAAAGGTGGCGCTTACGCTCCTGCAATGTGAGGATTTTCTCTTCCACAGTGTTGCGAACCAGAAAGCGGTAAGCAATCACCTTTTCGGTCCGGCCGATCCGGTGGGCCCGGTCGACTGCCTGCCGCTCCACTGCGGGATTCCACCAGGGGTCAAAGATGATAACATAATCTGCGGCGGTCAGGTTTATTCCCCCCCCGCCTGCTTTGAGACTGATGAGAAAAATCTGCTGTGCCCCATCTTCCTGAAAGGAACGGATCAGGGAGTCCCGCTTTTTAGTTTGTCCATCCAGATAGAGATGGCCACAGGGGAGCGTTTTGACAAAATCCCTGATGAGTTTCAGGGCTCCGGTAAACTGGCTGAAGATAATCACCTTGTTTCCCTCAGACACGATCTCTTCCACCTTCTCCTGCAAAAGGGTAAATTTGCAGGAGGAGATACTCCGGTACTCATCACTGATAAGAGAGGGGAATATGGCGGCCTGCCGAAGCCTTAAGAGCCCCTCAAGAAACTCACCGGAGAATTTCCAGTGCGGATTTGTTTCCATAACAGAGTGGATTCTCTCTTGAAAATACTCCCGGAGCTTTATGTAGAGCCGCTCCTGTTCCTCCTCCATCTCTGCATAGAGCAGGATCTCCTCCTTTTCGGGGAGCTCCGGAGCTACCAGCTTCTTTGTTCTCCTGAGTATAAAGGGGCGGATCATCGTTTTCAGCCTGGTGGAAGAAAGCTTATCATCTTCTTCCCCCAGAGCACCATACCCGGCTTCACTGGAGGATGGGGTACAATAGGTTTTGATAAAATGATTCCGTGACCCCAAAAGCCCGGGCATAAGCACATCAAACTGGGACCAGAGCTCAAGAAGATTATTCTCCAGAGGAGTGCCGGTAAGAGAGAAACGGTGCCGGGCCTGGATCTTTTTAACCGCCCGGAACGTTTGGGATGCGGGGTTTTTAAAAGCCTGAGCCTCATCAAGGATAAGAAAGCCAAAAGAGCCCTCTCCAAAACCTTGAATGTCGTTACGCAGGGTGGCGTAGCTGGTAAGGATGATATCAGGAGCCCCCTCCCCTTTCAAAAGGGATGCTACTTTGACCCTGTCAGAGCCGTGGTGGCGGTGATGAGAAAGGTTGGGAGTGAAGGTATCAATCTCCGACTCCCAGTTGGGCAGGGTGCTCACCGGCGCTACAATCAGCACCTTTCCAAGCTGCCCCTGGGCTTTTGATATCTGCAATAGTGCCAGGGCTTGTACTGTCTTTCCCAGACCCATGTCATCGGCCAGGCAGCCGGAGAGTCCGTGATCCCGAAGAAAAAGGAGCCAGGATAATCCTGCCCTCTGGTAGGGCCGAAGCTCTCCCTGAAAATCCGATCCCTCTTCCACTTCCCTGATACCGGAAAAGCTTTCCAGAGCCCGGGCAGCCTCCCGAATCTTCTCAATCTCCCGATTAATCCCCTCCTCTTTTTCGTTGATGCTTACCGTATCGTCCAGTATCTTCCAGAGAAGAGGATTCCAGGGATGAATCTTCAAGCTCCCCTGTTTATCCATTCCCAGCTCTTGAAGGCGCCTGATCCGCTCTACCGCTTTTCTATTCAGGGCGATATATCCATCGGAATCCTTCAGGTAGCCCGACAGAATATCATCATCAGAAAAAGAGAACTTTCTAAATCGGCCATTCTCATTTTCTCCCACCTCTAACTCGAACCAATCCTCTCCTTTTCCAATTCTCACTGCAATTTGATGATTACGGTAGAAGCGAATCGGCTTCCCCTTTCTCCGCAGCTCGAAGCCCTCTTCCAGAAGATGGAGGCCGTAGGTGGCTATATAATCACCAAAAGGGATCCGGGCGGTAAAGTTAAATGATCCAGCTCTGTCCGATTCCCTAATAAGCACATGTTCCACCGTCCTTCTTACCCGAAGGAAAATCTTCTTTTTCCACTCTTCAGGAATTGCAATAATGTGCAGGCTCCCCTTTTCTCCTGTTTGAAAATAGACTTTGCCGGAACCATCAAAGGGAATCTCCTTCTCGCCAATCTTCCAAGAAAGAGAGAGGGAGATTCCCTCGGTAAACTCCTGCAGGTTCAAAATGGATGGAGGTTCGATCGTTTCGGTGGTATAGGAGTTGAAGGAAAAGTCAATTTCGATTGAAGGGATCCGTTCCGTTCTTCGCCGGACTCCAGAGATGTGAGAGATGTCTACCCCGGTTTTCACCACAGCTTTAAGCAGATCATGACTAGCACCTTGTATCAGCCAGAGACTGTTTCTCCCTTCCAGATAGAGGCCTGCATCTCCCGTTGTCACATCAAGAAAGGTGAAGAGGTTCCGATAGCTCTGGGTCACAGGAGAAGGCTGGGAAAAGTGAAAAAGGGGAGAAAAGCGTATATTCCCACCTTCTCCAGTCTCCGGTTCCCAGGTAAGTTTTACGGATACATCCTTGTAGATAATCGGCTCAGAGGGGCGGGGTGCCTCTTGCCACCCCGAAGCCGCTGGCGGCAGCTGCTTTCTATCTGGTGGAGCAGCGACCGCTTTTGTCCGAACCGGTTCGGGGTAATCCTGCGATTCCAGCTCTTCCAGGAAACAGAGCAAAAGGGCCCCCTGGTGAGGACAGGGGAAGTCAGCTGTGCAGCCGCAGCTACCGGAAGTGACGAATCCCTTGCCATCCAGCTGCAGCTCCACAGGGAACGCTTTTTGCCCGTTGCCCTTTCCAGGAGCCGTAATAACATGCCCAGAGATGACCTGTGCTCCCCCGGCCAATCCATCCCTTGAATACCGGGAGAGGCTTCCCCGCTTGTGGTGATCCATCGCCTCCCGAAAATGCTCTTTTCCAAGGAAGCGCTTTATCTGTTTTCGTGTCAGGAGTTTTTGCATACCCAAGCAGAATAGATAAAATGCAGAATTGTGAAAAGAGCCTGAATCGAGGCGGCATCACGAAGAGCCATATCATCTTCACTATAGGCCCCTTTTTCTCCCCCCGCAAGGGACCTGGAGGGCGGCGACCGGCAGGGAGCCGGTCCGGCGGAGGGGCTGGAAAGCCCCGGAGTCGGACGGGAGCGGGCGGCCCTGGTCGCAATCCTGCGGATTGCTGCTCGGGCTGGCATCCTGCCGGGCGCACCTTGTAGCCCGGCGAAAGGGCCCGCGTACCCCGGAGGAGGCCCGCCCCCGGACGCCTCTGCGGCCGGGGATGCGGCAGAAATGATAAAAGGATCACCACAAATGGAAAGAGGATTGGGAAAAACAGGCCGACAAAGGGGGACTCCTTTGCTATACTCTTCTGCGGGAGAATTGATGGGACGGACAAAAGGAACGATGCAGAGAGCTTTTGATAATCAACTGTACCTGGCCGAGCAGGCGGCAGCGATCCGGGAGCGGATGGAGCAGAGCAAGGGACGGCTCTATCTGGAGTTCGGGGGAAAGCTGCTGAATGATTTTCATGCGGCTCGGGTACTGCCGGGGTATGATCCCAATGTGAAGGTGCGGCTCTTAAAACGCTTGCAGGAGGAGGCGGAGATTATCCTCTGTATTCATGCCGGAGCGATTGAGCAGCGGAAGGTGCGGGCTGATTACGGGATTACCTATGATGCGGATGCCATGAAGCTGATTGATGATCTGCGGGAGTGGGGGCTCTCCCTGGCGGCGGTGGTAATAACCCGGTGGAATGGCCAGAGTCAGGCCGAGGCGTTCCGACGGAAGATCGAGAACAGGGGAGTGAAGGTCTACACCCATGGACCGATTCCGGGCTATCCGGCGGATCCAGAGCTGATTGTCTCGGCGGCAGGTTATGGATCGAATCCGAGGATCGGAGTGGAAAAACCCCTGGTGGTGGTGACAGGTCCTGGACCAGGGTCGGGGAAGATGGCCACCTCTCTTTCGCAGATATACCACGATCACCTGCTGGGACAGGAGGCGATGTACGCCAAATTTGAAACTTTTCCCATCTGGAATCTGCCTCTGGACCATCCGGTGAATAAAGCTTACGAGGCGGCCACCCTGGACCTGCAGGATGCTAACCTGGTGGACCCTTTTCACCTAAAGGCCACCGGAGTGGTGGCGGTTAACTACAACCGGGATGTAGAATCCTTTCCCATCCTTCGTTCCATTCTGGAGCGGATCGGAGGGGAAAGTGGCGGAAGCGGCTGCGGTAGCAGGAGCGAGAGTAGGAGCGGAAGCGGCCAGGTTAAGAGTGCCACACAGGCTGTGGGCATTGAAGGAGATGCGAAAGAGGGGGCCGAAGAGGGGACTCTTTTTTACGCCCCAGGGGACCCCGAGCAGGGTCTCTATCGATCCCCCACCGAGATGGGGGTGAACCGGGCTGGCTTTGCCATCGTAAACGACGAGGCGGCCCAGGAAGCGGCGAAGCAGGAGGTGGTGCGTCGATACTTCCGCTGCGCCTGCGAGCATGTGATGGGGGCAGCGGACAGGTCAGCCCTTGAGAAGGGGGAGGCGCTGCTGAAAGAGCTGGGGATAGGACCTGAATACCGGCGGGTAGTTTCTGCAGCCAGAAGGGAGGCCGAGGAAGAGAAGAAAGGGGCAAAAAACAAAAGGGGGACGGCCTCTGGGGAGAAAGAGGAAGAGCAGCGGTCGGAGATCTACTGCGGAGCCGCCCTGGAGCTTCCCGACGGGACTATTGTGGGAGGCAAAAACTCCGTGTTGCTCCATGCGGCCACTGCGGCGGTAATCAACGGCGCAAAGGCTCTGGCGGGCTTGCCCGATTCCATTCATCTGCTCTCCCCCATCGTTATCGAGTCCATCTCACGGTTTAAGCAGGAGGTGCTCCGGCGGCAGAGCGCCACCCTGGATGTGGACGAGGCGATGATCGCCCTCTCCATCAGCGCTGCCCTGAATCCCATGGTTCAGGCCTGTATTGATCAGCTGCCGGAGCTGCGGAGCTGTCAGATGCACCTTACTCATCTTCCCACCCCGGGAGATGAGGCGGGCTTAAGGAAACTGGGGATAAACCTAACTTCCGATCCCCTCTTCGCAAGCCGCAGGCTCTTCGTGGAGTGAAGGATCCTGCTGGACAGGTTTCCCACCCCGGACGATTCGCTCCCGTTTTGAAAGGATGAGAATACCCAGAGCCGCCGCCGCAGCGATACAGCCGAGGACAATCCAGACAGTCCCAAGCCCTCCCGCTTCAATGATTCGTCCCGCCACGGGGGAGCTGAGGGCAAAACCGGTTCCACCGATCAGGGGCATGATGGCCTGAAAACGGCCCCGATGGCTCATGGGGGTGTGATTGGCGATATAGACATGTTCGTTGGTAGCGTGGAGGATCTCTCCAAAAGTCCAGACCGCCGTGGAGAGGAAAAAGAGGGCGGGGATGCGGATAAAGGCGATCATCCCGAAACCGATGGCAAAGAGAAAACCGGCGATGGCCACATTGATCACCGGCCGGAAGCGGCCGAAGAATGATACCACCGGGGCATTAAAAATAATTACCAGCACAGCATTGAAGGTCATGATCATCCCGTAGAACTTTGCCCCGTCGGCCTGAAAAAGGGATTCCAGCTGCAGGGGTAGGGCGAAGCGGTGCTGGGCGTAGACAAAACCGAACCAGGTGGTGATGCAGACAAAAAAGACCAAAAAGATCCGGGATTTCAGGGCTGAGATAAGGGAGCCTTCGTGGGCCTTCTCGGTGGAGTCCTCTCCTGACAAACTCTCCTCAATCTGTTCCTTTGTGGGATTACTTTCCGGCACCAGGGCCATGACCAGGGAAAGAGAGGCGAGCACAGCCAGAGCGTTCCCCCAGAAAAGCCAGCTGAGGGCGTTCTCAAAAAGGAATCCGGCAACAAGGGGGCCGAAGGCGAAGCCCAGATTATGGCCCAGGTAGATAAGAGAAAAGGAGGCTTGCCGGTTTTCCGGAGTGGTAACATCGGTAGCCATGGCGGTTCTCGCCGGGTCGGTAATTCCGTCAAAAAAGAGGGACGCCAGGATAAAAAATGGGACAAGCATGCTCTCCCCTAAAAATCCGCAGGGGATAAAAAAGAGGCCCGTCAGGGCCTGGCTGATGAGCATCACCTTCTTCCGGCCAAAGCGGTCTGCCAGCTTTCCTCCGATTAAAATCCCCGGGACGTAGATAAGTGCTGAGAAGAACATGAAATCCCCGGCAGCCCGTTCGCCCATTCCCAGTTTTCTGGTCAGATAGAGGGTGAGGAAAGGAAAGACAAAGATACCCATGCCATTTACCACAGTAGCGAGAAAAATCGTGTAGATAGACCTGGGCAACCCGCGATAGAGATCGAAGGGGTTTTTGCTATTTCTGTTCATGAAGCTGTTGTAGCTGATTTACCCGGCTTTGTCAGTATGTTTTTTTCTACATCGGGGTAAATACGTATTAATACCGAGGCGGTATCTCCACCGCCCCGGTACGTTTAACAATCACCCCTTTTATGGACTCCAGGTTCCCTCTCTTCGTTCTCCATCCAGTGAGGGTATCTCAAGAACTATCCCCGGTTGAATGAGTCTCGGATTGTTCAAGTCCTGCAGCTTATCCTTGTTGGCCTCATACAGTTTAGGCCACTGCCGGGGATCATCATATACAAAATCGTATTCAGCTATTCTCCAAAAACAGTCCCTGCGTTCAGGAATGAGACGTACTTCATAATAGCGGGGCAGGGCTGCATCTCGGGCTAAGCGCTGGGGGGTAATATTTTCTAAGAGTGCAATTACTTCCCGGGACAACTCCATACTCCGGTCGTATTCGCCGGCGTCAAGGGTGGTTTTGGCCTCACGATGGAGGGTTTGCGCCCTCTGATAGCGATCAGCTACCCGTTCTGCAGCTCCTATCAGGCGCACATAATCAATCCTGCTTTTCGCACGGTTATAGAGGGTGTTGGCGCGGAAAGCATGGGCGGTTTGTTCAGCTTTCTCCCGCCCAAGGACCGCCAGTTTTTCAGCTTCTATTGAAAGCTCTACAGAGCGGTCATAATCACCATCCTCAAATGCCTGTTGAGCCTGTATCTGCAATTGTCGGGAACGCATAAGCTCATCATTCTGAAACAGATTCTGCCCGAACAAAGAGAGAGGCATAATAAGCAGAAGAGTAAGGAAGAACGCTGTAACATAGATTGTTTTATGATTTATCATCACTCTGCCTCCTCTTCGATATTCGCATTGTCAAACTCCCCACGTGTTTCTTCTTCTATAGAGGAGCGTTCCTCTCTGAGCTCCTCCTCCTGCCGCTTCAGCTCTTCCTCGGTCTGGGAATACGTTTGCTTTGCTTGCTGTAAGGCTTCCTGAGCTGCCTCCCGCTTCTCCCGGGCGACAGAATAAGCTTCTGTGAAAAGGATGCGTGCCTCTCTGTAAGCCTCAATGGCCTTTGGATAGTTCCATTCCAATTCAGCTTCTTCAGCCTCATCGGCCCGTCTGCTTGCCTCCTGCCAGGAATCAGGAGCCGCCCGATCCGCCTTTATGGATGCAGCTTCTTCTTTCTCCTCTATAGCGAGACTCTTTTCATTATCATACTCTTCAGCAAATCTGTTTTCCAGGACGGTTTTGTAGGTATCAGCCGCTTTCACATAGAGATCCCGGGCCTGTCTGTTGTCATTTCCATATTCCTGACCAGCAGCGGTATAATCAGCCTCTGCCTGCTGGAAGAGAGCTTGATCTGCATCTGATAGATCAGCATCCATTGCAATTTGCCGAAGCGCAGCAGCAAGGTCTCTCTCTTCCTCGGGTTCAGGGAATTCCTCTTCCTTCTCCGGATCTTCAACCTTTTCTTCCACTACTGGAGGTTCCGGTTCTACCGGCTCGGGTGATCCAGCACAACTGTAGAGGAAAAACATCATAGCAAAAGGTAAAATAAGAAAAGATACATTCTTTTTATTCATATAGCCTCCTATTGCTTTAGTATACCACTTTTTTACCTATTCCCAAGTAGATGATAGAAGAATTCGAAAAACCGGAATAAACGACCACCGGTAAAACCGGTGGTTTTACTGAGCCCCCTGGAAGGGGGCTTACAGCGGCCACGGGCCGCTGTCGGTGGTTTGCTTTTACAATCAATCACCAAGAGAAACCGGAAGCGTCCGGGGATAGTAGCAGTTGCCGTCGAAACTACATAGCTGGTACTCCAGGGAAAGGAGAGTATCACCTTTTTCAGCTTCCCCTTTCTCAGATAAAGTCTCAAGCCGTTTTATC
>CAYMWV010000115.1:0-11591 GCA_964394395.1 uncultured Sediminispirochaeta sp. | reverse complement strand
ACCAGGCTGCAACCCGGTTCATTGACTTTTCAAAATGGGGCATCCCTTCCAGATAAATAGCTGTTTTTCGATTCATGAGATTCCTCCTGCAAGAACGGTATTGCACCATCGGATTACCCTAATTGCGTGCTTTTGCACGCCATTATATATGGAGTCTCTCATTTATGCAATCACCCTCGCCAGGTCAAAAGCCTCTTCAGCACTTCCTTCTCCTCCTCCTCATTACTGGCTTCCACCCAGAGAAAGAGCCCTTCGGGAGACATCGCTTCCATGAATTGTTCAAGCTCCGAGGAGGTCAACTCTACTATGAGGGGAATCCCCTGGCTTCGAATTTGCTGCACCAAGGGAAGCCACTGCATGATGGGAGCAGCAGCACCTGCACCCTGAGCCCAGTGAAGGGCGGAAAGGTTTGGAAGCTTCATGAACTCCTGGAGATGCCGGGCAACTCCGGAGCCATCCAGGTGAAAAATGTTCCGGGTCATGCCCTCCATCTCTTCTCTATGCACCGGGATGCAGAAGTCCCGTACAAAATCGGTACCAACCATGGCGGAAAAGTCGTTGGTGGGGATGTGGAGGGTGCCAAAATCGGGCACCGGGATCCAGCACACCGAGGGAAGATTCGCCTCCTTTAGCATCGAATCGAAATGGAAATATATTTCGTGGAAAAACTCCATCCCCAGCGCAAGGAGGGAACGAATCAAATCGGGTTGATCATAGATATCGATACACATCCGGTCGCTCCCCAGCCAGGCAGCTGCGCAATCGACCCCTGGATGGAGATCCGGATATGCCACCAGGCTCTTCCCCTGGCAGCGCTCAAGGGCGTAGCGGGTCATCTCTTCCAGCTTTCTGAAGTAGCGGTTCTCCCTGGAGAAGTGGATTCTTCCCAGCTCCTCAGGGCTTTCAACAATGGGGTGATACCAGCTTGTATCTTCTCCAAACTCCAGACGGCCCCCATGCATGGCTGCATACACATTTGGACCAAGGTTCGGCTCAAAGATGGGAAAGGTCTCCCCGTTAAAGTGTTTGCCCTGGATGGAGGAAAGGAACGATTCTACCTGATACTCCGTATCAAACCAAAGCTTTTCATCTGCTTTATCAGGATCAGTAGTTTGCTCTCTCTCCTGCCGGGGCCGATAAAACCGGACCGGCGGCCGGTCGATAATTTCGTTCCCGTACCACGCTGCGACCCGGTTCATCGATCTATCGAAGTGGGGCATCCCTTCAAGTTCGAGATGGACAGTCCGCTTCATGGGGGGATTTTAACAGACCTTGGGGCGTGCTTCAAGGGCTCCCCTTAGCTCCATATACTCGCTTAGAGAGAGTAAATATGTCCATTCTACCTTTTCTCGTTGCCCGTAATGTAAACCGCCGGTATAATAGCGTCCATACAACCCAGGGTTGTAGAAAATTTTGCTATGAAAAGTGGGAATAGTGAAAGACGTTACAAATAACAAAGGAAGAGAGGATACACTAAGCCAGAAGGAGCTTGAGCTCCTTTCCCGGCTCTACCGTCTCTCGGCAAATGAAGAGCCTCTTCAAAAAACGATGGGCCGGATAGCAGCAGAAATTGAGAATGTTTTTGCCTGTCCCATCGGGGATGGGAATCGAAGCAGCTGCCAGGTCCTCCTTAAGGGAGACTCCTTCGGAGAGGCGATGAACCACGACTTACTTCAGGCGGGAGCTCCCATTTTTGTGGATGGCCGGGAAGCTGGTTCAGTGGAGTTTTTCTGCACCGGAGGCAGTTCCGAATGCCCGGAAGTGACGGAGCGTATCCGCAGCTCCGGCATTATTGATATGGTGGCGGAACATATCGGTCTCTTGGCCATGAAGGAGCAGCAGAGAGAGGAGATAGCAGAGGCCCGCAGGCTCAGGAACCACATCCTCAAAACCTCTTTGGACGGTTTCTGGCTCCTGGACGATTCGGGGCGCTTTACCGATGTGAATGACGCCTACCTGGCCATGAGCGGCTACGGCCGGGAGGAGTTTCTCCAGCTCTCCCTGAGTGACATCCTTGTGGAGGAGGAGAGAGGAGCAACGCAAGGGCGGATCGACACGTTACTTGTAAACGGAAAGGGCAGATTCAGGATGTGGCATAAAAGGAAAGATGGATCCCACTTCCACCTAGAGGTTTCCGCATCGGTAATGGCTGATCCGGACGATTCAGGCAATCTTTCTATTGTCTGTTTTTGCCGGGACAGCACCGAAAAGGAGAAAGAAAAGAGACGGATCGAAGGGCTCTTACAGGAGAAGGATCTCCTCTTGAAGGAGATTCACCACCGGGTAAAGAACGACCTCTCTTTCATCCATTCGATTCTGCGGCTCCAGGAGAGCATGCAGGAGAGCATAGAGGAGAGTTCCTGCACTGCGATGGCAGAAGGAAGCTCCGAGAGCCCCTTAACGGACGCCCAGAACCGGATTGCCCTGGTGATGCAGGTCTACGAGGAGCTCTACGAAGGTTCTTCAGTTACGGCTGTTCAGAGTGATCACCTACTGGCCAGGATAAGCTCCCAGCTCGGGAAGGGGAACTATGGATGCTCCCCCACTTTTGACATTGAGACAAGCCCCTTCACTATCCCGGCCCGGATGGGGATAGCTGTTGGAACCCTGATCAACGAGATGGTGACAAACAGTCTGAAATACGGTGCTCCGACAGATGGGGATAGCCCCGCCATCCGGATTGAACTTAAAGAAGAGCTCATCCAGGATGAGCTCGATGAAGAGCTGCCGATCGGAGCGGGGGAGCCTCTGGGCCGCAGGAGCCTGAGAATCCTGGTCCGGGACCACGGCCCCGGCTTCCCCCGGGATGTTCTGGAGGGAAGCCGTACCGGTTTCGGCCTCACCGTCATAGATGCCCTGGCACATCAATACGATGGAAAGATGGAACTCGCCAACCGGCCGGGGGCGGAGATCTGCGTGACAATCAGCACGCAGAGCCCCTAGTGCTCCTCCCCCTTCTCCTCCTCGTTAATGATCTCCTTGAAGTTGTTGAGGAGTGTTGGCTCCTGGCTGGTAATAAAGGCCATCTTCTCTTCTATTCTGCTGTGCATCCGGGCAATAAAGGTCTCTGCGACCTTCATTTTCCGTTTTGAAAGCCCGCCGTCCCGCAAGAGCAGGTAGCTCTGGATAAGATCGATGGCCATTTCCACCAACCGACGGGAGTGGTACTCCATAAACTGGGGATCTTCGGTTCCCTTTGCATGGATAAGGGCCTTCTCAAAATGGTTCCGTGCCCGGCGGACGATCTTTACAAGCCCCTCGGCGTGGGAGTAATCCTCCGAATCGTATTCGTCCAGGAGGGCTGTGGCAGTGCCGGAACTAACCCCGCCGATTGCCGCTACAACCTGCAGCTGGCTGGTCCCTTCATAGATGTTGGTAATCCGGGCATCCCGGTAATGGCGTTCCACATTGAAATCCTGCATGTACCCGGTTCCACCCTGAATCTGAATGGCGTTGTAGGCAACCTTGTTGGCCATTTCGGTATTAAAGAGCTTTGACATGGGGGTCAGCAGGGAGGATAGGCGGCTGTAGCTTTTAAGATCCGATCTGAACTCGCTTGAACGATCCGGGTGCAGTTCGGACATATGTTCCAGCCCCTCTTTCAGGTCCACCATCCTGGCTGTCTCATACATCAGGGTTCTTCCAGCTTCGATATCGATTTTCATCTCCGTGAGCATCTCGAAAACTGCGGGAAAGTCACGGATCGGTTTATCAAACTGATACCGTTCCTTTGAGTATTTATCCGCTTCCCTGTAGGCAGCCTCAGCGATACCGAGGGCCTGGGCGGCGATACCGAGACGGGCACTGTTCATGAGCCACATGGTGTACTTGGTTAAACCACGCTTCCGTTCCCCTACCAGATAAGCTGGAGCGTTATTGAACTGCAGCTCGCAGGTGGGGCTGCCATGGATCCCCAGTTTCTCCTCCACCCTCCGGATAATCATGTGCTCATCCCGCTCATAGAGAAAGAAGGAGAGGCCCCGGGCGCCGGGTGCATCCTCGCTTCGGGCAAGCACCAGGCCGATTTTTCCGGAACCGTTGGTGATAAACCGCTTCACCCCGTTGAGGTACCATCGGCCGTCAGAATCCTGATGGGCTTTCAGCGTTACCGCCATCAGATCGCTTCCTGCATCGGGCTCGGTGAGGATCATTGAAGAGCCCCAGTCACCGGAACAGAGCTTGGGCAGATACTTCTCCTTCAGCTCTTCGGAAGCAAACTTGTTCAAGGTCTCGGCAATATCCTGCTGCAGTCCAAAATTGAGAAAGGAGGCGTCAGCCCGGGCAACAATTTCTGCGGCTATGGTAAGCATGATGGTCGGAAAATTGAGTCCTCCATACTTCCGGGGAAGAGAGAATCCCATAAGATCTGCCTTCCTGAAGATATCCAGAACTTCACTGGTTCCCTTAGCAAGAACAACATCTCCTTTCTCTATTCGTACCCCTTCCCGGTCAATCTCCGGGGCAAGGGGAGCAAGGGTCTCTCCACATATTTCGCCAAAGATTTCCAGAATCTTGTGGTAGGAGTCTTTGGCATCATCCACATCCTTCGCCGCATAGGGGAAGAGCTCTTTATCCCTAAAATCGTTTTCCCGGAGGCGAATGATCCTGTCGATATCCATATGTTTCAGATGGAACAAAATATCCTTATTGTCGTGTAAAAAGTTTTCCATATAGTTCTCCTGAGCTCCTTTATGCCTTTGCCTTATAAGCCTTGATTAAGCGGGGGATCACCTCTTTGAGGTCTCCAACTATTCCATAGTGGGCAATCTGCAGAATAGGCGACTCAGGGTCGGTATTGATTGCGATGATCCGGGCCGACTCAGCCATCCCCGCCCTGTGCTGGATAGATCCGGAGATTCCGCAGGCGATATAGAGCTTCGGCCTAACGGTGGTACCGGTCTGTCCAACCTGATGGTCCTTGGAGACAAACCCAGCATCCACGGCAGCCCGTGAAGCTCCCACTTCCCCGTTGAGCAGATGGGCAAGCTCCTTGATCAAGTCGAAATCCTCTTTGGAGCCAACCCCCACACCCCCGGCAACAATTATCTGCGAACCCTTCAGGTCCACACTCTTCTCTTCCCGGATTCTCTTCACAATCTCCGTGAGAAACTCCGAGCCGTCGAATTTCACTTCTACCGGGGTAATGGTTCCCTTGAAGGAGGGGTCCGGAGGCGTCATCTTCATCACCCCCTCCCGGACCGTTGCCATCTGGGGCTTCTTCTCAGGGGAGACGATGGTAGCAATGATATTCCCCCCGAAGGCGGGTCTGATCTGGTACAAAATATTCTTATAGGTGGTACCCCGTTGATCGTGATCTCCTATTTGCAGATCCGTACAATCGGCGGTGAGCCCCACTTTCAGCGAGGAGGCTACCCTGGGAGCTATATCCCTTCCTGTTGTTGTAGCACCGTAGAGTACAATCTGGGGTTCATGGCTTTTAACGATCTCTACCATCGCTTTTGTATAGGGCAGGGGAGTATAATGATCCAGCTTCTCATTATCTACCACAAAGAGCTCTTCTATGCCGTAGGAGAGGATCCGCTTCGCCTCATCTTCAAGCTTATGCCCCATAAGGACCCCGGTTACCTTTGCTCCCAATAGAGCCGCAAGCTCTTTTGCCTTGCAGACAAGCTCCAGGCTCACCTCGGCCACCTTGCCATCATCCTGTTGGATGAAGACCATAACACTATCTTTTTTGCTCACAAATGGACTCCTTTACCCTATGGTGTGGTCGGCTATCAGTTCCTGCACCATGTCTGTTATAGCCTCTTCGGTATTTTCTATCATCTTCGTCTCTGCCGAAAGCAGCACAACCGATTCGATCTTTTTCACCTTCGTCGGAGAACCGGAGAGTCCGCACTGGTCAGGATTTGCCCCTATGGTGTTAACATCCCACTGGGCAATAATATCCGCCCCGCCGGAATCCGATCCGGAATCGAGATAGCTGTCATCAAAGGCTTGCTGCTGCTGTACCGAGGCGTTTTTATAGGTGAGAACCTTGATGGCCGAGGGAGGCCGGGGATAAAACCCCTCATCGGTAATCGTAACAAGAAGGGGGAGCTTTGCCTTAACAATCTCCCATCCCGCTTCAATACTTCTGCGCAGGGTGATCTCCCGTTTCTTGATGTTGAGATCTTCAATGCCGCTTACGCAGGTTACCTGGTTAATGCTGAGCTTCTCCGCTGTCTGAGGCCCTACCTGGGCGGTATCTCCATCTATGGCTTGTCTTCCGCAGAAGACCATATCGTAGCCTCCAAGCTTTTCGATGGCACACTTCAAAGCGTAGGATGTGGCCAGGGTATCTGCGGCGGCGAACTTTCTGTCCGACACCAGGGCGGCAAAATCGGCCCCCCGATAGAGGGATTCTTTCAGAACCTGCACCGCCGGGGGAGGCCCCATGGTCAGCACATGCACCTTTGTATCGGGATGCTCATCTTTTATCGAAAGCGCTGCTTCCAGGGCGTGGAGGTCTTCAGGATTAAAGATGGCTGGCAGGGCGGCCCTGTTTACCGTACCATCCTCCTTCATCGCCTCGCCGGTAACGTGCTGGGTATCCGGGACCTGTTTAATAAGCACCACAATAGTTAGACCCATTCTATCCTCCTGGTTAATCTTTTTTAAGCAGTTTCAGAACCCGTTCGGCTTCCTCAATTGCCTGATCTACAAACATCTCTATAATTTCCCGGACGGGCATAATCTTATCTACCAGCCCCACACTCTGCCCTGCCATAACCGATCCATGCTCAATATCACCATCAATGGCGGCCTTCCTGAGCCCCCCGATCCAGTACTCCTCCAGCTTCTCCCCCGCCTGTCTGGGGGTCATGGCGTTCCGCTCCAGCTGGGCGATGAGACCGAGCTGCAGGGTGGTAAAATCGACCGTTCCCTCATTGGTGATAGCCCGTACCGGGATCACCGGCACCCGGGGATCGAACTGGGCGGTGGGTACAGCATCCTTCGCATTTGCCTTGATGAGGGCCTCTTTAAAGTTGATGTGAGCCGGAGACTCTTCTGCTACCGCAAACCAGGTGCCCAGCTGGATACCCGCAGCACCCATGAGGAGGTAGTGGAGCATGGAAATGCCTGAACCTATCCCCCCGGCAACAAAGACCGGCACCTCTTTGGTGTGGGGCAGGATCGCTTCCGCAAGAACGGAGGTACTGACAGGACCGATATGGCCTCCAGCCTCATGCCCTTCAACGATAAGGGCATCTACCCCGGAGCGGATGATGCTTTTTGCTATCCCCACCGTCGGAGCGAAACAGATGAGCTTGCTGCTGGTCTGTTTTACCGTTGAAATGGCATCCCGGGGGGGAAGCCCTCCGGCAAAAATGATGTAGGGGAACTCAATCTCCAGTACATGTTCCAGATGAGGTCTGAAATTGGGGGCAATAGAGATGAGATTTACCCCAAAGGGTTTATCCGTGAGGTCGGAAGTCTTTTTAATCTCATCCTTGAACAGATCTATGGGCATATTGCCGCCGGCAAGGACACCAAAGCCGCCTTCATTGGAGACCGCAGAAACAAGCTTGCTTTCGGAAATCCACGACATGGCTCCCCCAAGGATGGGATACTCCACCCCGAGGAACTCTCGGCCCCGCTGCCAAAGCTTATCAATTAATTCACTGGGATTATTCATTCCAACTCCAAGTCTTATTATTTTGCATGGGAACGGTATGGATGATAGTAAAATAGGCCCATACCGGCAAGGAGGTAGGGGGGCAAATTGGAGAAATTTCGGCCAAGAACCGATATAAATCCCTATAATCATCTCCATTTCTGGAAGCAGCCTGGCTGCTTGGTTTCACAGACTTACCAGTAGTGAGCCAGTAGTGAGCAAAAATGTCCATTTTCATTTTTTTCGTTGACATGTGTAACGGCAACGCTTAGAGTTTAGCTATGATACCCGCCTGGCCACTCAATAGAGCACCCTATAGCGGTTCTCAGCAGTTCAAAATACTCCTGTGGGCGCTTTTAATAGGAATCGGCAATAGTACCATCGGCTTGGTAAATACGCACATTCTGGGCTTGCCCCTCTTCATGGACACCATTGGCACGCTCATCTCAACAGCGGCTTTCGGTTTCTGGCCTGGGATGGTAACGGCCTTTACTACCCACGGCTGGGCAGAATTATTGCGGGGAATAACCGGGGAAACCTTTTCATTCCCCTGGGTAATCTGCAGCTTCACCTCTGTAATCACCCTTGACATATTGATACGACTGGATCTCTTCAAGACCTTTTTCCATGCTATTATTGCCACCATCCTCATTACCTTGGCTAACTCCATATCCGGTGCTTTTGTCGCTGTAATCTTTTTTTCCGGTATTACCCTTCATCCGGTTGACTACATTGCCACCGCTTTTCTTTCAATCGGGGAGAGTCTGCTCTCTTCAGCCTTTTGGGCACGAATCCCTATTAATATGATTGATAAAGGTATTGCGGTATTTATTACATTCGGCCTTAGTCATTACCTGAGAATCCAACGAGGTAAGGAAAAAGCGTTTTAATGCACCACGTTATATGTATGAAGCTGAAAAAAAGTAAGATCGTTACCGGTACGACTATTCAATATGCTGTACTTCTTTTGGGTTTAACCATTTTTATCCTATTCCTCTCCTATACACCGAAGATTATGGAAAGCTTTATCCGGAATAATCAAGAGCTTCAAGCACTGGAGACATCCTTTATCACCTATGAATATGGCCGGCTCACCAAAGGGATAATAAACAGCACTATTACCATTGCAGAGCTCGAGAAGAGGCTGAACTTTCTTAAAAACAATCATCTTATAGAGCAAATCAGCGCAACTGATACCGATATTGCCCTGCTCCTCCAGGATCTCAGCTCCAACCTGGATAGCTACATCTCAATAAACCGGAACAAGAATGAGGAAAGCGTACCTCCATTACTGATTCAAAACATCCTGCACAATTTTAAGGAACTTCCACCGTATATTGAGGAGTATGTGAGGATACAGCTAATTACGTTCCAGATGACCAATATCTTTATTATCACCCTCCTGCTTTTCATGGGTGTAATCAATATGTACATAGATCTCATAAGAAAGAGAGAGCTCCGCTACAAAGCTGAACTGAGAGCACTGCACAAAAACACCCTCCTGGAGATAGAGAAAGAGCGAAAAGAGATAAACTCAGCAATTCATGATCATGTATTACAGGATATGGCAATTGTCCGTAGAAATATCAACACGCTAATGGAAAACGAAGCAGCAGAAGCGGCCACAACTGAGCTGGAAGGTATTGAAAGGGGAATAAGAAAAAGTATACAAAGCCTCAGGAAAGTGCTCGATGGACTACCTGTATGGGATACCACCTCCCTCAGCTTTGAAGCAAATATGATGAATATCGTTCAAGACACCCGGATGCTCATCGATGCACAGATTGATGTTACCGTACTTGGTCTAAAAAGCGTTGAGCTGAGCACCATGGAGATGGAGCAGCTCCTCTCAATTATGCACGAGGCACTTTACAATGCGGTAAAACATGCCAAAGCCTCGGTAATAAAGGTAAAGGCTTTAAGAGCCGAGGGGAAGCTGAAAATGATTATCCAGGACAACGGATCGGGGTTTAAACCCCACAGCATTAATACGGGAGATGAAATCCATATCGGCCTGCTCTCCATGCGGGAACGGGCCTGGACAATTGGTGCCGATTTTGAACTGAAAAGTTCTATCGGAAATGGGACAAGTATTTCTGTCACACTTGATGTAGGAGATACATAGGAGATAAAGCAGATGACCAACTTTGTGATCATTGATGACCACCCCACGGTAAGGAAAGGGATACGCACTGCACTTGAGAAGAGGGCCAATTTTGCATGCGCAGGAGAGGGGGGAAGTGTAGAGGAAATGCGGGCTCTCATTAAGACAAAAAACCCTGAGCTGGCGATAGTGGATATTTCATTGGGAGAAGAGAGCGGTTTTGATCTGTTTACCCAGTTGGAGAAAGCACCAGTTAGACCGGAGGTACTCTTTATCAGCATGTTTGTAAAGCCTGCCTACATCGTAAAGGCAATTACCCTGGGAGGAAAAGGGTATGTGTCAAAAGAATCCCCTTTGGATGTTATCTGCCATGCAGCAGAGACCGTAAGCAGGGGCCACCACTTCTTTGATACCTTTGCGGCCGACTCCCTTGCTGATTGGATCAGGACCATCCCCAATGCTGGCGACATTGTGGAAAGCAAGGAGTACAACTCCCTATCTGAAAGAGAGAAAGAGCTCTTTCTTCTCTTTGCCCAAGGACTAAGCACCGCCGAAATTGCAGCAACACTCTTCATAAGCAAAAAAACCGTTCAGAATTACCGTAAGCACATCATCCAGACCATGGGCTTTGACACCCTCTTCGAGCTCAAAGCCTTCGCTGAAGAGATGGGGCTTGTATAGGAGTGAGAGAGACCGAATGGATGTATCAACACCCGCAAATATTCCTGCTATAAGAACGATTTTGTGTTTTTGTTACTGGCACAGAAACAGATACGATTCAGACTGTATCAATGAATGTGATGGAGTCGGTGGATCTATTGAGAATTGTGCGATTTGAACATGACACAAAGGCGAAAACAGCCGGTCAGAAACTGTTTTTTTTCGACCCGGCCATCTACTCGGACTCGGTATTGAACGGCACTCTTGGGACTCTCCGGGAAGCAATGACGTCCACTCTATGCGCATATTCGGGATGGGAGGTGTACGCAACAAGGGATGAATCAGAAGGGGATTTCATTTTGATCAAAACCATCTCCGGCCAAAAACGCCGAATCACAATTGCGGTTGGAGGAAGCTCAAAAGAGAGGAAAAAAGCTGACTTTGTAATTCGAGACGACAGCGACTACCCTGCCCCAGGAGTGATCCCCCTATGGCTCCTCGGCATGATGTATTGACCTGCAGGCAAGAGAATTGCTGGTTAAACGTCCTGAACATTTTGTGATTTTCTCCTATTGTTTTTGGGAATAGAGACACAGTAGAGTGAAAACAAAAAGAGTGATTATAAAAAGGTCTATGCTTTGGGAGATAGATGAAAGGAATGTCATCTATCTCCCAATAATTGAAGCTGCCCTGTAACCTGTACAGCACCAGCCTGGCAGCCAGCATCAGCCCCCGATAACCACCACATCCCCTTGGTCGGTGGAACGCAGCTCCCGGTAGAGCCGCTCCTCCCAGGGCTTTTCCCGCCCCCGGTTGGTGCGGTCGAAGACCATCAGGTAGGCTTCGGCAGCTGGATCGATCTGCTCCCGATAGCGGTTGATCTGTTCCAGTCCCTCAAGGATGGTGGTCTCCCGGCCGTCCGAGGGGTGGATAAGCTTAATCTCAATCACCACCCACTTGCCGCCGTAATAGACCCCCAGGTCCATCCGGCCCCGGCCGGCCGCATACTCCCGCTCAATCCTGGCTCCTCCATTGGTTAGCCGCTGCAGGAAGGCCATCACCAGCAGGTGAGGAAAGGCCTCGGTGTAGTCCGCCTTCTCTTCCCACACCGATCCGTGGCGGCGCCAGAACTTCTGGAACTCCCCCATGAGACTCTCCATATCCAGGGTGCCATCCTCATGCTCCCACCGGAAGGTGATCTCCGGAATG
>CAYMWV010000114.1:0-11683 GCA_964394395.1 uncultured Sediminispirochaeta sp. | reverse complement strand
GGTCCAGGGCAGTTTCTGCGAGTTTCTTCGTTGCTTCGACAACCGGTCCGGGTGCACCTATATAGGTAATCACCGAGCGGTTGTGATCGGAGTTTGATGAATAATCAAAAAGAATGACTCCATCGGTATTTCGAACGGTATCGACAATTTTTTCAACCACAGTTAAGTCTGTGCCTTCACTGATATTGGGAACACACATAAGGGCTTTCATCTTATGGCCTCCTTTTCGAGCTGTTCAAGTTGTCCTTCGATTTCCTCTCTTGTATCGACATTTTTAATAGAGGGCAGGTTGATTCTCACATTAGCGGCACACCCCTTAAACCCGGCAAGAGCCAGATAGCAAGCGCATTCAAGGTCGGATGCCGCATTGGAGTTGTAATTCTCTTTTAAACGGCTGCAGAGTTCTATCACCTGCCCGCATCTCGCAGCATTTGCTAACGGAACTTCAGCTGCATATAGTATCGCTTTCTGTATTTCCGCACTTCGAATTGCTTTCTCCTCAGCTGATTCTTTAGGCATTTTATAGGCAGAGCTGACCCGATCAAAGGCTGCGGCGTCAGCCTGCCCCCCATCGAAAAGGAGGACAGATAAATTCATCGCTTCCAAAGCCACTGCTTCATAGTGGTCTGAAGGGCCCAGACCCGCTTTCCCCATCGACAGTCGAGCAACCATACCAACAAGACCGGCAGCCATGGCCCCGGCAATACTTGAGGCGGTACCTCCACCGGTTGAACTCTCCTTCACATCGAGTACGCGTAAAAATGCATTTATATTTATATTGTCAGTCAAATGCAGACTCCTTCCGTAATACTGCGTAACCTACATAAGCGGCCAAAACATGACCGAAAAAACGGTTGCATATTTCACGAATGCATGTTATATATAACATATATACGAAACTTGCGAATCTGTCAAGCAGAAATCGGGAGGCGGATTGTTAATGACCTTGAAAAAAGAGGTATATGAAAAAATACGCTACCGGATCATCACAAACGATCTGGGACCGGGCGATCAGCTCTTTGAAAAAGAACTGATGCATGAATACCAGATTGGCCGGACCCCCTTACGGGAAATTCTTATGGAGCTGCAGCAAAACGGGCTGATTGAGATATTGCCGAAACTTGGGACCCGTGTAGTCAGTCTGGATCTCCGAACTTTACGCGAGATAGTTCAGCTGCGAAGGGAACTGGAAGGGCTGGCCGCCGAACTCGCTGTAACACAAATAAAAGGTACCGATACGGAACGTCTTAAGTCTCTTCTGAAGGAAGCTTCTGAAATCCCTGATGATTCCCCAAGCTCATTAAAACACCTTTCTGAAATCGATATAGAATTTCACAAAATCATTTACAATGCCTCGGGAAACCGACAGTTAACGTTAATAATCGAGTCGTTACTGTATAAAATGTCCATGTACTGGTTTCAAGTTGGATTTTCTGCTGCAGATTTTCGTGAGCAATTTGAGGAACTTGAAAATCTTGTGAAGGCAATTGAAAAAAAAGAAGATAAAGATGCAAGGCAAATTATGAAACGGCATATAGATCATTTCACAACTCTTGTTAAGGAGAACTTTTTTTCATGAATAATGGCAAAAAAACATTTCAGCCCTTTACCAATTATCTCTCGGAATCCCAGACAAAGGGAATCCACAATGCGGGATTGGAAATTCTGGAGAAGGTCGGAGTCTACCTATACGATCAGGAGTCAATCGACTTGTATAAAAAAGCAGGCGCTAAGGTTGACAGCGACGGACGGGTATATATTCAGCCGAAACTGGTAGAATGGGCCCGGCAGACGGCGCCCGCTAATATTACCCTTCATAACAGAAACGGAGAACCGGTGATGCCCCTGGAGAAGCAGCGCACCTATTTCGGTCCCGGATCGGACTGCATTTTTATACTTGATCACCGAACAGGTAAACGGCGGCAGGGTACGATAAAAGATATAGAGGAAATTGTTCAGATTTGCAATGCCCTGGAAGGTATCGATTTTCTCATGTCCCTAACTGTACCGTCTGATGTATCCACGGAGAATGCAAATAAGCGACAGATGCTTGCCATGATACAGAACAGTATTAAGCCGATTATGTTTGTTACCAATGATTTTAAAAGCAGCATTGAATGTGTAAAAGCAGCTGAAATCATTGCGGGAGGCGAGGCAAATCATCGGAAACGGCCCTACGCCTGCTGTTACATCAATGTCACAGACCCGCTACGGCATAATGAAGATTCTCTGCAGAAACTGCTTTTTTTGGCTGAAAAAAACGTACCCACTACCTATACCCCCATGGTTATCAGGGGGGTAAACGGTCCCGTAACCCGTGCGGGCGCCATAGCACTGGCAAATGCAGGAGAGCTGGTCGGTCTAGTCCTTTCGCAGCTGAAAAATGAAGGCGCCCCGATTATCCACAGCGGCGGGTACGGGGATGGGTTTGATATGAGTACCTCCGTGGGACTGTATGCAGGGCCCGAAAGTTTCGGAGGCCGGGCGGCGATGGCCTCGTTCTACGGCCTTCCCAGCTTCGGTCTGGGAGGTTCCAGCGATTCCAAACTGGTAGACGAACAGGCGGTGGCGGAAGCGGCCCTGTCAATTATGTCGGAAGCCATGGGCGGCGTTAATCTGGTACATGATGTCGGGTATTTAGAAAGCGGCATGTGTTTCTCAGCGGAACTGCTGACAATCTGCAATGAAATAATTGGCTATGTACGGCGATATGCAAAGGGCTTTGAAGTAAATGAAGAGACTCTTGCTTTGAATACTATTGTTGAACAGGGTCCTCATGGAGAATATCTGGGAACGCAGCACACAGTTGAATACTTTCGTGATGATTGGTTTCCGGAACTGTTTGACCGCAATAATCACGACAGCTGGCATGCAAAAGGAGGATCGACACTTCATGACCGGGCCATACATAAGATAAATGACATTTTCGAAAATAATCACGCCGAACCCCTTGATCCAAAAGTAGATAGACAGATCAGGGATATCCTCGATTGATCGGCAAACAACCGGATAGTAAACGGCGAATAAATGGAGGGCGAATAGATGGAGATGAAAATGAAAAAGAAAATCATTATTGACCATAATAAATGTACCGGCTGTTATATATGCGGTCAAGCTTGTTCTCTCGTCAAAACCGGCTCCTTTAACCCGGCTGCGTCGCGGATCCGAATTGTCGACTGGGAAGATACCGGCGTCAATGTCCCCGTGGTCTGCCACCACTGCGCCGAACCTGTCTGTCTGCCTTCCTGCCCGGAAGGGGCCATCAGCAAAGACTACGAGAGTGGGTATGTAAAAATAGACAGCAGCCTCTGTGACAACTGTTCAGTCTGCCGAAAGGTCTGTCCCTATGCCGGACCGCTCTTTTCAGCACCTGAAAAGCAGGTAGTAGTTTGTGATCACTGCGGAGGCGAACCCACTTGTGTAATTGTCTGTCCAACCGGGGCTCTCACTTATGAAGAGTATGATGATACTAGGGGATCTAGTCAGCGGCTTATAGCTATGGACGTTGTCCGGGAAACCATTATTAGAAAGGAGCATCAAAAATGAATAAAGTAAGAGGCTGGACAGGGACGATGCTCACTATCGATCTTTCAAAAAAAGAGATCGCCAGAGAAAGTATTACCGGAGAATGGGCGCGCAAGTACATCGGCGCCCGGGGATATGCCATCCGGCTCTTATACGATATGACCGGTCCCGAGACCAATCCTCTCGGTCCTGAAAATGTAATCATTATAGCCGCTGGACCGCTGACGGGAACAATGGCGCCCTCCTCTAGCCGGTGTGAGGTTGTTTCAAAGTCACCTCTAACAGGAATACTGGCCAGGGGTGATTCAGGCGGGACTTTCGGACCAATCATGAAATATGCCGGATACGATATCATTGTCGTTAAAGGCAGAGCTGATAAACCGGTTTATATATGGGTGGATGACGATAAGGTGGAGATTAGGGACGCTGCCGATTTGTGGGGCCTCGATGTATGGAAAGCCCGGGAAAAGGTCTGTGCCGTTCACGAGCCGTCTAATGTGCAGCACAAAAAATTTCTGCATCCCATCGGCAGTCTGCTCATCGGTCCGGCTGGGGAGCACCTCAGTCTGGCTGCCTGCGTTATGTGCGGTGTCGCTCATGCAGCGGCTTTGGGCGGGTTAGGTGCTGTATGGGGTTCAAAAAACCTGAAAGGGATTGTAGCCCGGGGCAGTACAGGTATTGATATAGCGGAACCGGACAAATTCCTCACAGACTGCAGCAAACAGTGGGCACGGTATCATGATGATCCGATGTATGACAGTACCCGGAAGTGGGGCACCATGGGGTGGGTCGGAGGCTCCGACAGCAGATCTGTTATTTCGGACCACATGCTTGGCACCCGGTTTGAGGAGATTGAGGAGCATGCCTTCGAACCGATTATTGAGAAGAGCCGCGCCTGTTACGGTTGTCCTATCCACTGCGACCATTTTCTTCATGTCAAAGAGGGAAAATACAAAGGCTCTAAAGGCGAAGGGGTCGAAGGTTTTGTTCAGATACTGGGCATGTCATTTAAAACGGCAAGCGCACCTTTTTTGGCCGAATGGAACAATGAATGCAATAGGCTTGGTGTAAATGTGAGCTCCGTCGGTGTTGCAATTATATGGGCTATGGAGCTGTGGAAACGGGGAATAATCACAGCAGAAGACACCGGGGGTATAGAACTGAGCGAAGGTAATGAAGAGGGAATCATAACATTGACCCGTCAAACCGCATACCGGGAAGGTTTTGGTGATATTCTGGCCGATTTTCCGGTCAAAGCTGCAAAACGGCTGGGCCGGGATTCAGAGCTGTATGCTTCCCATACGAAGGGACAGTTTGCCTGGGTACCTGGGCACGGTATCGGTATCACATTAATTTATACCATGTGCCTCAGCGTAAACACCCGGGGTTACGACCATCTTATGGGAGGTATGAGTATACTCACCCCTAATCTGCGGGCCGAATTCGGAATAACAGAAGAGCTCTTAGAACGGTTAGGGAAGGAGCGCTATGATGACGCCGAAGTTTTCTCAAAAAATGCATGGAATTACCATCCGAAAATTGTTGAAGCGGAGTGTGAATTTGAACATATGATGATCCTTGCGGACACGATGGGGACCTGTAAGTTCGGCACCCAGTACAATCATCCGGTAGAAGGGATTCACATACCTCAGTGGAAAGATTTTATCAACTCCGCTACCGGAGAGTCATTCAGTGAAGAGGATCTAAGAGATGCAGCGCGGCGTATTTTAGCCCTGGAACGCTGCTACAATGCGCGTGAAGGTATCCGCCGCATGGACGATTACCCCTTTTATCTTTGGTGGCAGAAAAAATATGGCGAACCGCATCCTGTCTATACCGGTGATAAAGTTCCTCTCACAGAAAAAATATACGATCAGATTCTAGATGAATGGTACTTGATGCGGGGATGCGATCTGGAAACCGGTATTCCCTCCGGGCAAGAACTGGAAAGATGCGGTCTGGAGGATGTCAGGGAAGACCGTAAAAAATGGTCAATCTGACGGTGCTTTCTTTACTGCATGTATTAGGGTTTATCCTTTTTATTTTAATAAACAGGTAACCATACAAATCTATTCTGGAGGGAAAAGATGAAAAAGACACTAATCATTGTGATGGCTCTTCTATTTTCTGTCGGCCTGCTTTGGGCGGGAGGCGAGAAAGAAGAGACAAAACCGGCCGGGGGGAAGTCAGAAACCTCAACCACGGCAGCTGAGGACAGCAAGTACGGGGGTACCCTTACCCGCGCCTATTTTGCACCAGGCACTCTGGATCCGGCCTTTGCCAGCGACACAACAGCCGGAGAAATCTGCGCAATTTGGGGTGATTACCTGGCATACGTCGATGAGAATCTTTCGATAGATCAAAGCAGAAGTCTGGCCGAAAAGTGGGAGTTCAGCCCCGACGGTCTAACCTGGACGTTTACCCTCCGAAAGGGTGTAAAATTTCACAACGGTCAGGAAATGACATCAAAAGATGTAAAATTCACGTTTGACCGATTGTCAGACGCCGATCTGGGTGCCGCCACTGCAAATCTTTATTCGAACATCGAGAGCATAACAGCTGCGGATACCTACGAAATAGTCTTCAAACTGAAAAAGGAAAATCCTGATTTTCTCTTCCAATTAGGGGAATATCAGTCCATCATTGTCTGGAGCGGCACAACCGACTTCAATACCCAGCATATCGGAACCGGTAAATTCATGATCGACACCTATCTTCCCGAAGACAGAATTACCTTTAAACGGAACCCTGATTACTGGCGTAAAGATGGAGAGGGAAATCAGCTTCCATACCTGGACGGAATTGATTATCTCTTCCTTTCCGAACCGTCATCTCAGGTTGAAGCGCTGCGAGGCGGGCAGGTGGATTACCTGGTATATGTACCCACCGAATATGTAAGCTCTTTGGAAGCTGATCCTAATATTAACGTTTATCAGAAGCCTTCAAACTTTCATTATGCGATACGTATGCGTTCCGACCGGCCGCCCTTTGATGATGTCCGGGTTCGCCAGGCATTTCGGGCAGCAGTTGACCGCGAGGCGATCCTCCAGGGATCATTTGAAGGTCTAGGCGTAACAGGGCGGGATACTCCCATTGGTCCCGGTTACGGCGATTACTACCTTGATGTTCCTGAACCGAAAAGAGATATTGCCAAGGCGCGGCAGCTCCTGGCTGACGCAGGCTACAATAATGACCTTACAGTTACTTTGACCACGCAGCAGAGTTCGTCAATGCCGGCAATTGCAACCATTCTGAAAGAGCAGCTTGCCGATGCCGGTGTCACAATAGATATTCAGCTTGTTCCGCCTGATGTTTACTACGGCTCGGACAATCTGTGGCTGGAGGCTGACTTCGCCATGACACCCTGGGGTTCCCGGGCTGCTCCGCAAAGCTATCTTGATCTAGCATATACCACTACGGCTGGCTGGAATGAAAGTCACTTCTCTGATCCTGAACTTGATGATCTGGCCGCGCAAGCTGCAGTTGAAATGGACCGCAATAAACGGGCCCAAATCTATGCCGATATTCAGCGACTTTTTATGGACAGGGGCCCTTTAATTGTTGCCTACTTTACAAACAATCTCTTTGCGGCAACTGATAACCTGAAGGGAATAAAACCAACAAGCTTTTTCCCAACACACGTAGATTACGCAGTTCTGTATTTCGAAGAATAAACGGTATTTGAATTGTATACCCCTCCTGCCTGGTGCGGGAGGGTCTTTATTTCCACCATCAGCAAAATGGGGACTGTAACTGTGAAAAAAAATAGACAAAAAAATGCCGGTTGGCGCAGGCTGAGACATTATCCCGCAACCCTGGTTGGGTTTTTAATTGTCGGGTTTTTTCTACTCATGGCTTTTATCGGGCCTTTGGTTGCACCTTACGGCTTTTCAGATCAGAATTTATCTAAACGGCTTCAACCTCCCTCACGGGAGCATCTAATCGGAACTGACCAGTTCGGCCGCGACGTATTCAGCCGGGTTCTCGTGGGAAGCCGGGACATCTATTTAATCGCCGGGTCCGGGGCATTGCTGGCTGTTGTAGTCGGCCTAACCGTGGGTATGATTGCCGGATATTTCGGCGGATTGGTTGATGAAATACTCATGCGGTTGATAGATGTACTGCTGGCAATACCTCCTCTTCTTTTAGCAATGATCGTGCTGGTTTCGCTTGGCTCTTCCCGGCTGAATGTAGTGCTTGTCGTCGGCTTTCTCTACATTCCCATGGTTGCAAGGGTGGTGCGGAGCGTTGTCCTTGATCTAAAAACACGACAATTTGTCGAAGCGGCAAAATTACGTGGGGAGACAAGTCTCTATATAATGTTCCGGGAAATTCTACCCAGTGTACTGCCCCCACTGGCGGTGGAAGCATCCATGCGCTTCTCCTATGCGATTTTCCTGGTCGCTTCCCTCGGTTTTTTAGGTCTTGGAGTTCAGCCTCCGTCTCCCGACTGGGGACTGATGATTGGAGAAGCACGCAATTTTTTCAGCCAGGCTAAGTGGTCACTTTTCGGGCCAGCCGGGGCTGTAGTCATTTTAGTTGTTGGTGTAGGCTTTATGAGCGACGGTCTACGCCGGATGCTTCTTCCAGGAGGTGTCAGCGAATGAGTACACAAACATTAACAAAAATGGAGACAGAATCTCCTGGACTGGAAGTCCGGGACATTACCATCACCTATAACACCGACAACGGACCTTTGGATACCGTTAGGGATCTCAGTTTCAAAATCGCCCCTGGGGAAATTTACGGTCTTGTCGGAGAATCGGGGTCCGGTAAGACGACAATAGCCAGAGCGGTTGTTAACTATCTCGCTTCCAACGGCATAATTAAAAGCGGTCATATATTCTTAGACGGCGTCGACTTGTGTACCAAAACTAAAAAAGAGATGCGCTCCATATGGGGTTCCGATATTACCATGGTTCATCAGGATCCCAACAGATCCGTAAATCCCTCAATGTCTATCGGCAGCCAGATTGCCGAAATGGCCCGGTTCCATTCCGGCGTATCAAAAGCCGCAGCCTATAAAAGAGCAGTTGACATGCTGTCCTGGGTTAGGATGCCAGATCCCTCCAGAGTAGCCAAACGATACCCGCATCAACTCAGCGGTGGCCAGCTTCAACGGGTACTCATTGCAATCGCATTATGTACAAATCCGCGGCTGCTTATTTTGGATGAGCCAACTACGGCCCTGGATGTAACTACCGAAGCGGTTATTTTGGACCTCATCAGAGACCTACTTAAGGAATACCAGACGGCAGTTCTTTATATTACTCATAACCTTGGGGTAGTAGCTAGATTATGTCATCGGGTCGGTGTTATCTACGCAGGATCATTAATGGAACAGGGCCCGGTCTCAAAAGTGTTCAAGGAAATGCTCCACCCCTACACCCTTGGCCTTCTCGGTTCTGTTCCACGGGTCGATTTAGACAACCGTGATATCGTTCTCAATACGATCCCCGGATATATTCCTCAGCCTGACAGCCTTCCGGCTGGATGTATTTTCGCCCCGCGCTGCCGGGGTGCAGAAGACGCCTGCAGCGCCTCTCGCCCCCCCATGGTGGATGCAAACGAGGGGGCAGATCACATCACTGCGTGCAGACGCTGGCAGGTTATAAAAACTACACCAGAAGAATTTGCTAACCCCCATAACAAGAGAGAGCTTGTGGTTCCGACTACGGAAGAGATCGTCCTGGAATCAGTGAATGTAAGAAAATATTTTTCCGCACCCAGACTCCGTTTTGGCGATCTGATCAGAGGCAAAAGGCCTGTAGTTAAAGCTGTTGATGATATCTCCTTACGGATACGGCAGGGATTTACCATGGGTATTGTCGGTGAGAGCGGATGCGGCAAAACCACCTTTGCACGATGCATAGCAGGGTTGGAAAAGGCGACTGCCGGGGGAATTAATGTAGGGGGAGAAAACCTGCCTTATATGGTAACAAAGCGATCAGCAGATCAGTTGGAAAAAATTCAGATGGTTTTCCAGAATCCTGACGCTTCCCTGAATCCCCAGCACACGGTTGGCGCAAGCGTGGCCCGCCCTTTAATAAAGTTAAAAAATTTATCGAAAAAAGAAATCCAGGAACGGCTTGAAGAGCTCTTCGAGTCGGTCAATCTTCCATATGAATATATAAACAGGCTTCCTCATGAGATCAGCGGAGGAGAAAAACAGCGAGTGGCAATTGCACGGGCCCTGGCAACCGATCCCAAGTTACTGATTTGTGACGAACCGATATCTTCACTGGATGTATCTGTTCAGGCCTCCCTCATGAATACGCTGATGGAATTGCAGGAGAGAAAAGGAACATCCTACCTGTTTATATCTCATGATCTGGCTGCGGTACGGCATCTTTCGAGCTGGATAGCGGTAATCTATCTCGGACGGTTATGTGAGATCGGCTCGGCAAGCGATATACTTACCCCCCCGAATCATCCCTACACCGAAGCTCTTTTCTCAGCCCTTTTAATACCGGACCCGGATGCGAAACAATCCCGGGTGCGTTTACGGGGGGATGTTCCCAGTGCGGTCAATATACCCTCAGGCTGCCGTTTCCATCCCCGGTGTCCAAGGAAAGTGGGGAAAATTTGTGAAACCGAAGAGCCTCCATGGCAGGACTACGGCCACTGGCATAAAATATGCTGTCATATTCCTTTAAAAGAGCTTGTTGAGATGCAGACCAATGATAAGGGAGACCTTCATGATTAACTATCTGTTTCGACGGCTGGGATTTATACTGATCACCCTGGTTCTGGCATCTATCATTATCTTCGCTGCAACACAGCTTCTTCCCGGAGATGTAGCTCAGGTGATGCTGGGTAAATTCGCTACCGAAAACGCTCTAGAAAATCTTCGGGAAGAGCTGGGACTTAATAATCCGGCTTATGTCCAGTATTTCAATTGGCTTAAAAATTTCGTTAGCGGCGACTGGGGAAACTCAATGGTAAGCCGACAGCCGATCCGCCCCTTAATTGAAGCACGGCTTAGAAATTCGGCAATGCTGGCAATGGTCGCCCTTCTTTTGTACGTTCCCCTAGGTATTTTTTTAGGTGTAATAGCGGCATTACGCAAAGAAAAACCTCTTGATCAGATCATTTCCGGTTTTTCCATGGCCTTTGTAGGACTTCCGGAATTTGTGACCGGGCTGCTTCTGATCAGCGCTTTTGCATTCGGCCTATCAATTTTTCCCGCAAATTCATCCATTGCCCCGGGTTCTACTTTTTTCGAAGCCTTTCCCTCCCTGGTTCTCCCTGCTGTGGCCGTCAGCCTGACTGGGCTAGGATATATAATTCGGATGACTCGGGCAAGCACAATTGATGTCCTGAGTACCGCCTATGTGAGGGCCGCTGATTTAAAAGGGCTGCCGAATGGACAGGTCCTGTCCAAACACGTTCTTAGAAACTCATTACTGCCCACCATTACTATTGTTGCTATGGGCATCGGCTATCTAATTGGGGGACTTATTATCGCCGAAACGGTATTCGGTTATCCCGGACTGGGCCGATTGATTGTGTACGGCATTCAGCGGCGGGATGTAATTCTTATACAGGCCTGCAGCATGGTTATCGTTATGATCTACAGTATCTCAAATCTCCTCGCAGACATACTCTATTCAGTGCTCAATCCGAGGATCCGGTACCAGTAGATGCTGTTGAATGGAACATGGATAATCTTTCGGCGACTATAAGCGGTCAACTATGGCCATGGGGGAGTTCAGATTTTTCCGACTGCATTAGCTATAGGGGAAGCAAACATTCTGTGGGAGCAGATGAATAGTCCGAATGCGCCACTCCGGGATCCCTGGAGATGAGGCAGCCCTGCGCCAGGGGGCGCAGCGGTACCCCGCAGCCCTGCGAGGCGGCCCTGGGGCGATCGGGAGTGAGCCCCGGAAAGGGCCGCCGCACCCCTGGAAGGGGGCGCAGGGCGAGGAGTTTAGCGGAGCACCCGGTCCGGCATTTGCCGGAGGCGCCCGGTACTTTCCCTCTGCCCTGCGCATCAAGGTTAAGAAAAGAAAGATATTATTGAAACGATTGAACTACCTCAGATGGTGATTTGTCTGATCACCAATACCCAGAACTATACCATCAACACTGATATCTTCATCGAGTTCGTCCCAATGGATACCTCTACCTCCTCCGGTCACTTCAAATTTTTCTCGTT
>CAYMWV010000113.1:0-11736 GCA_964394395.1 uncultured Sediminispirochaeta sp. | reverse complement strand
ATTGCCGCATCCAACCCTACCTGGCTAAACGCTTCAACATCACTGACTCCCTTCATCTGATGGGTGAGATGATACGGCTGCCACTGATGGATAGTCGCTGGCACCCTGTCAGGAATCTCTCCATTCAATGCAAGCATCATTCGCTCTTTAGATTTCATTTTCTACCCCTTCACAGCACCGCCGGTTATACCGGAGATAAATTGCTTCTGGAAAATTAAAAACAGCAAAGCTGGAGGAATCATAGCAAGCGAAGCAGAAGCCATCATGTTGCCCCAATTTACTCCCTGCTCAGAGATGAAACCGTATAAAGCCTGTGAAATTGGTTTTATTTTCTCCGATGAGGTCAATACAAGTGAAAGAATAAACTCATTCCAGCAAGTAAAAAAGGCAAATATGGAAACAGCAATAATTCCGGGCTTTGTCAGGGGAAAAACGATACGGGCGAAAATTTGAAAGTTGTTACAACCATCTATTAGTCCGGCATCATCTAACTCTCTGGGGATCGAATCATAAAAACCCTTCATGATCCAGATTGAAAACGGAATATTCAGTCCTGTATACACCATAATGACACCTTGAAAAGTGTCATACATTCCCATAGCATTTATCATCACATATATTGGAACGATGAGAATACTTATTGGTAACATTCTGGAAACAATCAGCCCAAGCAGAATGGCAGTCGATCCTTTAAAGTGAAACCTGGAGAATCCATAGGCTGCTGAAGTTGAAAGACCTACAGAAAGTAGAACACTGCTGGCACTTAAGATAATAGAGTTGCGGAAAGCGATTGGTATTCGTGTATTAAGCAGCACATGAATATAATTCTTCAAGGTTGGATGCAGCGTGATCCAGCTGGGTGACGCTGTAAACATCTCTGTTCTCGGTTTTATTGAAATCAGGACCGCCCAATAAATGGGAATGACAAACAGCATGAATACCAGGAAATAAAAAACATACACAGCCAGGGTCTCCCACTTTTTACCTTTCATTCCAATCCTCCTTTCCGGCTTTGAAAATCAACAGGTAGATTGCGGTGGCAAAAATACTGACAATCAGTATGGAGATAGCAATCGCAGAGCCCTGTCCAAGCTGAAAGTTTCTGAAAGAGATGTGATACATATACAGAGGAAGCACTTCTGTAGCATCAATTGGCCCCCCCCCGGTGAGAGCATAAATAACATCAAAATAGCCCAGTGTTGATATGGTAATCATGATCAGATTGAGCATCATTGTCGATTTCATCAGTGGTAGAACAATGGTGTAAAGTTTCTGCAAACTACTAGCCCCGTCGATGTCTGCTGATTCATACAATTCTGTCGGGATTTTCTGTAAACTGGCTAATTCCAGCATGAAAGAAAAAGGGACTCCTATCCAGATTGCAGTAATGATGATCGAGAACATTGCATGGTCATAGCCGAGCCAGTCTACCGGGTGGATTCCAAAGCGAACCAGCACCGCATTGATCAGTCCGAGTTGTCCCGACCGCCAGATCCATGCCCAAATGAGAGCCAGGGCCACCGGAGGAACTACCCAGGGAAGCATTATGGTGGTTCTTACAAGTGATACTCCACGTCTATAATTGTTCAGGAGCATTGCCAGTAAAAACCCGAAAATGAACTGGAATGCAATAACCCAGCCAGTAAAGGTGAGCATATGCTTGAAGCTGATCCAGAAATCCTCGCTCAAGAAGATCTTTCGGTAGTTATCGAAACCCACACTATGAAGAAGCTCCGTGTTTCCTAGCCTTAGTAGATTCATATCAGTAAAACTGATATAAAGTGCATAAAAAAAGGGAAATATTGAGAATATACATACCCACAGCACAGCTGGCGCAATAAAAGCAATCTGTGGGTTTCGTTGAAGCAATGTTTTATTGATCATGACATACCTCACTAACTTGTGGGACCTCACCATGAGGTCCCACAAGTAGTTTGTCCTTATTTAAGTCCAGCGTTTTCTTTTGCTCTTTGAGCAGATTTCTCGATGGCCTTCCCGTAGTCTTCATTACCTAGTACTGCGGTCTGTAGAAGAACTTGGTACTCATCATCCATGGCATTGTAGAAGGGCACGGCATCCCGGGTTTTGCCATTCAGAAGAATTTCCTTGAATGGTCCCAACGTCGGATCAGCCTTAGCCTCTGGAAGCTCATATACTTTCTTCAGGGTTGTCATTTGGGTTGCTTCGATCGTCAATACCGTCTGAACCTCTTCGCTTGAAAAATAGTTCATCCATTTCCAAGCAGCTTCTTGTTTCACGGGATCATCAGTCATCATAGCGAGAGTCCAGCCGCCGGCACAGGCTACAGGTTCACGCCCCTCCGGTGCGGGTATGGTTGCAATCCCGATATTCTTAATGAAGTCTGGTCCACCGTTGTCCCGCAGAGAGGCATATTGCCAGGCTCCGAGAATACACATGGCATATTGATCACCAAGAAAATTTGCTTCTGCACCGACAAAATCGGTGGACACAAGATTTTCTGGCATGGTTCCGGTATCAACGAGAGTCTTAAGCATGTTCATCATGTTCAACATTGCCTGTTTATCCTTTCCCGTACCGAAAGCAACCTGGTTGTCCCGGGAGAATTCCCCGCCATATGCCCAGTAAAGAGGTCCAAGAAGGAATGCTGTTACTAGGTCCCGGTTTAAAGGCATCCCAAGAGCATACCTGTCGATGATTCCATCATTATTGTTATCAACAGTCAGCTTATCAGCCATCTCGATCACCTCTTCCCAGGTAGACGGAGGTGCATCATACCCGGCCTCTTTCAAGAGATCCTTCCTGTAGTAAAGAGCACTTGTTCCCGTATGAAACCACAGAGCTTTGATCTGGTTATTGATAGTTGCTCCCTCTATTGCAAAATCAAAATACTCTTTCTGCATTTCAGAGGTAAACCATTTGTCAAGGGGTTGAAGAGCGTTCATCTGGTCAAACTCCGCAAGCCAAGAGCCATCAACAAAACCCACATCAGGCTGGTTGCCTGAACTAACATCCTGGATCAGCTTGATCCTGTAGTCCTGATTTGAAGGTGGAATTGTGGTCACAATTTTGATCCCCGGATTTTCTTTCATGAACTTATTAGTAAGTTCCTTAATTGCAGGCAAGTTTTCCGGACTGGCAAACGGTTGTGTCCAAAACTCGATAGTCACCACATCATCTGAAGAACCCTTCTCCTGTTCTCCTCCGGCAAAGAGCGTAGCCGCCGTCAGAGAAAGAAGAACCATCAATACAATACCGATTCGTTTACACATAAGTAAACCCTCCTTTTTTTTCTCTCTTTTACAAAGAGAGTGTTACACATAATAGGGTGCGACAATATCTTCCAGTCGCTGAAAATCCTCATACCCGAGAATCGATAGCAGATATACCCCGTCACTACCAATCTCATCTAACAACTGCTTTGCATGGCTTAAACTACCAATCAATATTTGTACTGATTTTCCAGCATCCAGTATTCGACGGTACATCGGGTACCAGCGTGGATGCTCTCCGGTTTCAATGCCAGCCTGCGGTGTCCATTCAACTGCCTTTAGCTCTTCAATTTCCAATAATGAGTCCAGATGCTGAACGCTTTGGGTTCCATCAAGATGGTAGAGAGAGTTGTCCAGTAGTCGGCACTGTAAGCAGAGACTAGGCAACACAAATTCGTTGAACATATCTACAGAAATCATTGCGGATGCATCACACTGTAGTTTGGCAGTTAATCCACGTCCCCAAAGACGAAAAGCATGGAATGCGGTACTACCATCTTTACGCTGGACATACGGTAGAAAGCGCTGAATTGCAATTTCATAGATATGGTCTATCTGTCTCACTTTTTCACCAACCCATACGGGATCATCGATGAGATCCATCATCAAGGTTTCTGCTCCCCGGAGTGAAGCCAGCACATCTATGTTCTCGCACAGATCAGGAAAAGGGATGATGCATGTCTCTCCAGCCAGTTCCACCAAATTCCTGAACAGAGCCTCCGTCTTTTTCCACCACAGATTCTGATCGTTCCAGGTAAGATGCTTATCAATCTCTGTACGGCTCTGATAGGGAGAGTGGAACCAGACCGAATCACCAGCGGTCTCGGGTCGGCAGCCCAGATAGACGGCCAATGAGCCTGGGCCAAGGTCAGTATCGATAAAGGGTAATACATCAGAAGAAAAATACTGATTGAGGGTCTGATGATGTAGATAAGAGGCCCCTTTCCCCGGATCGGCATATATTTCCTCTGGCTTCAAAAGCGGCTCTTCTTTATAGTCCCGGTAAAGCGGGACGGCGCTTCCCAATACCAGCCCTTTGCCACTCCACCAACGATTGAGTCTGACTAAGCTCTGATCCATACCCGTGTATGTTCGAGTCAACACTCTCCCACTCCTTTGCTTATGCGCATAGCAAGATCCACCCAGTCGGAGAGCGGTTGGGGGTCCGAATTGCAGGAGCGCAGATCCTTGAGGATAATTTCGGCGTAGCAGTCCTTGGTCAAACGCATCAGATCCTCCAGCTCTTTTCTCTGCTGCCCCTCATCAAAGCCAAAACAGATCCTCGAAGGATTTGGCTTATGCGAATAGATGGCCTGATTCCCGATGGCTTCGGCTGCCTCTCTTACATCGGCCCATGGACTGACCGAAACACGACGTAGATTTTCAAGTGTATTAAACAATATTTCATATTTACCATTCAGTGCTTCACAACAGCCGTAACAACTGTAGCCGAACTTCCTTAATGCCGGGGCCTGATTTGCAAGAACAAAGGTCTGCCACATCTCGATGGAAACTTCCGAGAACTCCTGCGCATCGGCAAAGCCCCAGAGATTAGACAGGGCAACTGAATCAGAAAAAGCCAGGTCCTCCGAATAGCCAACCCCACCCGATCCGGTCCAATGATCCTCGTTATTAAGGATCAATAATCCCCTCTTCTCGAGCTTATTCAGCAACTCCGCCTTCTGTTTTCCCATAAAGGAGAAGACCCTCATCAATAAATCGGGATCATCATAGAGGTCCATATAGATGTTCTGAAGTCCCCTCAGATGTACCAGCTCAATAACAAGGCTGCAGACCAAGGCAACATAGGGCAGTTCCCATTTTATTCTGAAGTTACCAGCAAAAATATCCTCCAGAGTTTCTTTACGATGAACGAACTCATCTTCGCTGACAATGAAATCAAGGGTATGCGAGAAAAAGCGCTCATAATCTTCCGGGCTATTGAGGACGGGAGCAAAAGCGTACGAACCATGTTCATCGGTCATCGCTTCACCTATCAACTCTAGACCCCACGCTCGCTGCTGATCATGCATTCCATAATGGTGGCCGGTATAGATACCAGGAATCTCGATCAATAGATCTGCTTCTATAACAAAGTCATCATGGAAGTATTCCGCCCTGTACAGTTTCTGTCGGAGGTTGAATTCCAGATTCCGAAGAAATGGCTCACTGCAACGTAAATGGTCCTGTGGAATGAGCTCCTGCCAAACCCCATCCTGATCAGGATAGATCAAAACCATGGGAGGCTGCTGCTCTTTCATGTCATTATGCAGCGTCCACTGTTTTCTCAGCCGGGAATATCGATCGGAAGCGGCAATCTCACCAACTTTTGAAGCCAGATCACGTAATACTGCTTTATCCTCTTTACTCACGATCATTTGTCTCTTTTCCTCATCTATGCACCACCTCGGGAGAAGGCACATTCATCGAGTTCAATTCGATCCATCGCTTTTCCAGGGGCGAATACCACCGCAGCTTTTCCGGCACATCAGTTCCATAACGGTCCAGATAAAGGTCCTGTGCCCAGTTAATCTCCCCCGTATGAGAAATCTCCCGATTCAGACGAGGTAGTATTACTCCGCTCCTGATAAAGAGAGGAAGAATGTCTATTGGGGCGGCGTAAGTGATCCACCGGGGCCCCTCAAGTTGTTTTTTTGTATGAAAATCGTACCAGATACCCTCAGGAAGGTAGATAGTTCTGCTCTCTCCCGTATCCAGAACAGGGGCAACCATGATATCAGATCCAAAGAAGTACTGATCTTCAATACTGAGCGTGGCAGGGTCAGAAAAGGAGTTGATCCACAACGGCCTTATGAAGGGGAGACCTGTTTCGACACACTCTCTGGCCTGTGAAACGATATAGGGCAAGAGGCTGTAGCGAAGGTTTACGTATTTGGTAAACAACTCCAGTGCTGCTTCTCCGAACTCCCACGGATTACGGCTGGTGGTTCCATGACAGCGACTGTGTGAAGAGAAAAGACCGAATTGAGCCCACCTGATATACAGCTCTGGAGTAGGGGGGGCTCCATAGAAACCGCCAATATCATGGCTCCAAAAAGGTATTCCCGAGACCCCATAGCTCAATCCGCCCCGGAGAACCGCTGCCATCGCCGGAAAGGAGGTGGCGGGATCACCCGACCAGCACACGGGATATTTCTGGGAACCGGTAAATCCAGACCGCCCCCAGACCAGCCCCTCCCCCAGGCGGGAAACCAGCAGTTCAAAAACGGTCCGGTTGTAGTAAAGTGCATAGAGATTGTGCATCTCCCGTCCTGTGCTACCATCAGCGAACACAGCCTCTTCGGGGATGTCCTCGCCAAAGTCCGTTTTCAAAGCTGCTGCCCCCGTATCAATGAGACGGGAAAGTTTCTCTTTATACCAGTTGACTTCAGCCTCACTGGTGAAGTCAATGAAAGCACATTCCGGTTCCAGAGAATGCCAGACATCCCGGATTAATACACTTCCCGAGGGATCTTTGAGAAAGAAGCCTTTTTCTTTACCCTCTTCATACATCGGGGACCGGACCGATACGTAGGGATTGATCCAGAGGCTCGAGTGAAAACCTTCCTTTGAGAGATGTTGAAGCAACTGCTGTGGTTCAGGGAAGCGGTCGGTGTTCCATTCAAGATCGCACCACCTCTTATCGTTCAACCAGTAACAGTCGAAATGAAGCACATCGGAGGGAATTTTCAGCTTCCGTAAAGCGGTAGCTGTTTCGACCATAGATTTCCTGTCGGCATTGAAAAACCCGTTGGAGACCCACAGGCCAAAGGACCACACCGGAGGTAGTGGAGATCTGCCACTGAAGGAGGTAAAATTACCGATAATCTCGGAGGCATTGTCACCAGGTATGATCAGATACTCAAGCCCCTCCCCCCTGGCATGGACCTGCCACGAGGCATTGGATACCGACCCCATCTGAAAACGGGAAGCCGCTGCGTGGTTGAGATAGAAGCCGTATCCGCGACTACTAATGAAAAAGGGGATATTCTTGTAGGCTTCGTCGCTGCGGACCCCCAGAGCATCGATATTCCAGATATCCACACTCAGACCCCGTTTATCGAAGGAGGTGAAGGACTCTCCGAAGCCGTAGAAGTGCTCATTGTAGGGAAGGTTGAAACAGAGGTTACTGCCGATAATTCTATCTGCTTCATCTACCGAGAAGCCAAAGGGCTTCATCCGCCGCCTGTTTATCGGGTCAACGTCGAAGGGCTGTTCCTCCAGCAAGATTGTCCCTGAAACGTCTCTGACGATCATTCGGTATGGCGCCTTGGCTATAGTAATACTCAGAGCATCAGTTTTTAGGTTGAGTTCCTGCTCACTTTCTTCTACTGCTCTGAAAGCACAGGATTCGAGACTATGCTCAATATCTATAGCAGTTACTTTCTCTCCCGCCCCTAAAAAGATACCGGCTATACCCCCTTTGTAGCTTACAAACTCTACTTTTGATGTCTTTTTATCATCTCGCCGAACAGTCAGGGTAATTCGATTCGTATCGATGACACACGTTATAAGTTCTGATATTCCAACTGCTTCTGCGAGCTGATATGGGGCATCAATCATAATAAGCACCTTCTTCTGGGCAAACGCTGAGAGTCGTGATGGCCCAAGGAGCCGAATCAGCTGATACCGCATTATCAGCAACCTCAAGAGGGCCAAACGCCCGTTCGGCGAGGTCAGTCCGTATGACTGATTCGACAGGGAAGTTGAATTTAACCTTCTGTTTGGCCTCCCGATCGTCATAATTAGTCCATCGTAGGATAAAGCCCGGGCCCTCTTCTGCTGGCTTCAGTGCCGAAAGTACCATTGTGTCACTGCCAAATTCCAGGGCGGATATGGCCTGACAACTCCGCTTTGCCGAAGGGAGGGGAAAGCATATCGAAGGAGTACTGTATTCCCTGACGCTGCGCATCAGCTGCTCGTATTCGAGGGATGATCGTATCTGAAGGGCACAGTGGAATTCTGCTGGACCAGGAGCCTGAGCTCCCGGAGTTTCCAGACTCCAGCCTCCGTTACCATTACGGGCGAGTAGATCCGCCCTGGATAACCATCCCACACTTCTGAGTAGGGTTACCGCCAGTCCAAACCCCCACTCTCCTCTTATTACCTCGTATTCGTGCAGCCCTTCATTCAGAACAATAATCGCCATTTCCGAATCGGCAAGGGCAGCAAACCGTTTCTGAAAAAAGGTTCCCGGAGGTTCGACCCAGCTGGAGTACTCCTCCTCCCTTCCTATCGGTTCCCTTGTATCGATGGAAAAGAGACCTTCCGCCCAGGATCTACCGGATTGGACACACCCTGCGGTAACCAGACGCAGACGATGGTCCTTTGCTTTATTCTCGAGCCTGGTGGTAATTTTTATCAGGTCACTCTCGTGTTCGAGGCTTATGACCGTTTCGATATGATGTTCCAGCAGTGATTGAGAGCGACCGTTACGATCAGCCTTCAAGGATTCCGGAATCATAAGCTTAGAGGTGAGAATAAGCCCACCTTCCGATGCAGCCACCTTCGTTACATGGGAACGGATGATCGTATCTTCTGGTGGTGGAGAATAGGTGTATTCGTCGCCAGCATCTCCGCCATCCTGGTAATAAAACAGATCTTCTATTGTGCGGTCGAGACGCTTATCGTACAAGATAATCTCAGCTGTTTTCTCATCAACACTGATACGGCAGTAGCTGTTTTCCAGAACCGCTAAACCTCCCTCCGACACCTCAGATACATCTATTTTTTCGGCACCTTTCCAACTACAGCGATAGGCAGCAAAGCTTAACGGAAGGATACCGGAGATAGTGCATTTAATCGTTACCATCCTAACCCGGTACATTACCGGTTGACGGTCGAGGGAAAGATCCATTCTGTCCTCTTGTCGAACATCGGTAACGACACCTCTTATCCTGGTGCCTTCAGGCCCTTCCACAACGACACCACCCGGTATAGGCTTTGAAAAAACAGGCTCATATTCAACCAACTCGCCGGTCATATAATCGACCTGTCGCAGCAGGTGTTCTTCATAGGGAATGGAGACAGTCACCGTCTCCTCCCGTTTAAAAGGAAGTGGGTTGAAGAGACAGAAGCCTTGTCTATCATCAGAAGAAATCCCGATAACATTTTGCAGAGTAGCTACAGATTCTTCGATTACATTGCGATTAACCGTCTCCAGGTCCCGAAAACGGAGCATCATCTCCTGATGTACCTCATCTATGCTACAGCCACAGATGCTGTCATGGGGCATGTTCTCGAGATAGAGTGTCCAAGCTCTCCTCAGACGTTCGGTGGGGACAGGAGCACCACCGTATAGATGAGCGAGAACGGCCAAGGGTTCTGCGTAAGCCACAAGGGAACGTTCTGTCTCAAAGGCTTTCTGCTTCAAATACCCCCTGGTCGACAATGTTCCACCAAGCAGGTAGGCTCTGTATCCCGACCGCAGCTCTCCACGTGCAGTTTCGGTGATGTGGGATCGATCTATCATCTCCATATAGGTATCGAGAGAGCCCTGTATTAGATCATAGTCAGGAAGCGATCGGCTCACTGTTTTTAGTTTTTCTGGCAGTTGTGGATCGGGTGCGACATGGTCGACTCCCTGCATCAACAATAGAACATTACCACAGGTAAGCGGTTCAAGACGCTCGATGGCCGTGGTAAACCGTTTTTTCAGTGTCTTTGAATCCTCTGGCAAGCAGGCTCCGATCCCATAGCTGTAGGGCATGTTGATTGCCAGAACACGGCTCCCATCTACCCCTTCCCAATAAAACTCGGTCTTCGTAATGTCTTTACCCAGCCCTCTCCAGAAAATAGCATCCGTCAACCCCAGGCCCAATAGGATCTGAGGTATCTGAGAAGGATGGCCGAAGGAATCCGGCAGATAGCCATGCTGCATCGATCCACCGAAAGAAGCACAAATTCTCTGGCCGACCAGATAGTTTCTGATGTGCCCTTCTCCACTTATCAGATATTCATCAGGAAGAATATACCAGGGGCCAATTATCAGCTTCCCCCGGCGTACCAGCTGGGATATCTCATCCCTGCGCTCGGGCCGAAAGTTCAAATAATCCTCAAGAACGATCGTTTGTCCGTCAAGCATGAAACAGACATATTCTTCATCTTTCTGGAGGATGGAAAGAACTCTGTCGACCAGTTCTATGAGCATCATACTGAAAGACTCTTTCGTCAGGTACCATTCCCTGTCCCAATGAGTATGCGAAATGGAGACAATTTTCTTGTTCATGCCAGGACCTTTACAGAATCACGGATTGCCAGTTTCGGTTCCAGAAGATAGGTATCGGGCTCACCATTCCCACTGTTCATCATTTTATAAAGGGCTTCCATACAGGAAACTCCCAGCTCATAGCGGGGAACCACCACAGTTGTCAATTTGGGCCGCAGGATGGAGGCAAAAGAAATATCATCATGCCCAATCACCGAGAGCTCTTCAGGAATATTGATGCCCATCTCTGCTGCGGCATCGTAGATACCGATTGCGATCATATCATTCGCCGCAAAAATGGCCGTCGGCCTCTCCTTGCTTTTCATTATCTGATGCAGACCCTTGTAGCCGGTCTGTTGAATGTATGTGCCTTCATAAACCAGCGAATCATCAAAAGGTATTGCATGGTCTGCAAGACTGCTGCAATACCCTTTATATCGGTTAGTACCTGAAAGAGTTTTCAAATCCCCTGTTATATGAGCAATTCGTTTATGTCCTTGCTTAATGAGATATGAGACAGCCATCCGAGATGAGGCGACATTATTAAAATTTACATAGGAGGTACCATCATCCCGGTCTATGGCAACTAACGGGAATGCATCATCATCCAACACTTCTTCGATCTCTTTGGAGAAAGCATTGGACCACTGAACGATAACAATTCCGTCGACTTGCTTATTTCGTAGAATAGTAACAGTCCCCGGTAGCTCCGAATTATCATTATTGATATCTGAAAGAATAACCGAGTAGCCGTATTCTTTTGCCTTATTCTCGACTCCCCGAGCCAATTCAGGAAAGAACGGATTGGTTATGTCGGGAAGAATGAGGCCTATAGTGTGCGTTTTGTTTAGCGCCAGTCCTCTGGCTACAGAACTGGGATTATAGTTGTGTTTGGCAATAACTTCCATGACTTTCTTTCTGGCCTGTTCGCTGACATCCGGTTTGGCGTTTAGAACTCTGGAGATGGTCGCTTTAGAAAAATTGGTCATTTCAGCAATATCGTTGATGGTTATCTTCACATATCCCCCTATCAAGGTTCCGTAACCAGTACCGGAACCGGTTACGGAACCGGTTACAGTATATCCCCACATCAAGAAATCTGTCAAGAAAAAGTTTTTCAGTTTTTCAGTTCTATAAACTCGCTTCTATAAACTTCACGATATTTGTTAAGACCAAGGATGAAGCAAGAATTCAGGGAAGGAATGTAGTAAGATCCCTTCTATCCGGAATGGTCTCCATAGCTCCCATACTTGTAACTGTATAGGCGGCAGCCCGGCA
>CAYMWV010000112.1:0-11762 GCA_964394395.1 uncultured Sediminispirochaeta sp. | reverse complement strand
CCGAATCCATTTCACAGCCGACCAGCACGAGCAGACTGATAACGGTAAGGATGAGCACAATTGCACGCATACCAATCGTTGGTTGTTTGGTGCGTTTCGTCATTAATTTTCTTTTCATTCCTCTTCCTCCCACAATATACTCCAGGCGCCGGTTACGGCCTGGGATGCTCGTTCGGCCTCTTCTCCCCGTTCGCCTAAATAGGCGTAGCGTTCGGCGAGGGAGGGGTTGGCTGTTTTGAGCTGGTCGTAGATTTTCTGCACGGTTCCGTAGTTTTCCAGTTTATGGCTGCTCCGGGCTATACCCACCATGGCGGAATTGTTATCTTTATTAATCGCCAGGGCTCGCTGATAGTAGCCGAGGGCTTTTTCGTACTCTTCCCTCAGAAAGTGAATATTTCCAAGGTTTGTAAGCGCTGGGGGGTACTCCTGCTGCCTGACGATTTTCATCAGGGTCTCCAGGGCCTCTTCGTAGAGTCCGTAGCGGGCATAGAGTACGGCGATCCGGTTCAGGTAGGGTGTTTTGTCCCGGCTGCGACTCATCCGCTTCTGCAGATTTTCAAGCTGGGGATATAGTTCTGCCTTTACATAACTTGCGGTATAGTCCTGGATTGCCGATATAACCTGTTCCCGGTTGGGGAGCATCAGACCGGCGGCGCCTTCCCGGAAGCCGACGGGCTGATATATCTGCCACGCTTTTCGGGTAGAAAAGAGGGCAGCTTGTTCCTCCGCACTTGCCTCCCGCCACTGCTTTGCTCCCACCTCCCACGCCTTCTCGAAGGGAGACTGGGTCAGGGTAATTTCAACCGGCAGCCACGCCTTATCATCAATGATGATAAGGTCCCGGGTTCGGGTAAAGGTTTTCGAGGCCTCACCGGCACTGGCGCTCAAAGCAAAGGCGGCGTAGATATGGCCGGGCACGGTTATAAAGGCTGTTTCAACCCCCACCGACTCCAGAAGAGCGCAGTAGAGGCTGGTTAAATCGTCGCAGTCCCCGTTGGTGTACTGGAGAGTCTGCCGGGGAAACTGGAGAAAATCGATAGCATCTTCCGCCTCGGAAAACTGCTCAAAGGGGGTTACCGGATCGATCTCGTATTGGATCCCATAGGCCCGGACCGCTTCGAACATCGCCAGACCCTTCTGAAAGTTCTCGTCTAAAGCGGGGTTACGCACTTCCCGCATCCAGCTTACCATATTCTTGGCAAAGTTCATGATATCCGGATCCTTGGCGGTGATGAAGGAGGCGATTTTCTGGTCATCATCCCAGGACATGGCGTTGCGGTTGTAGAACTCCAGAGTGCCGGTATAGTCGTTGCTGAACTGTTTAGATCCTATAGGGTGACTGACGGTAATCCGTGCGGAGACCGTGGTACCTTCGGTCACCTCCATCAGCGTATCATTAAAAAGAGCATAGAGGGGAATATCCCGTTCCTCACCCGGCGCAAGGGTTATGGGATTTCCGCTCTCCATGGGGTTATCCATATAACGATCCACATAAAGCGATAGTGAAACATCCTGCACCGTTTTTTTCCCACTGTTTTTTACCCTCACCGTTCCTACCGAGTGGCTATCGTAATAGCGGTAGAGGACCGGAAAAAGGGGAAGAAGTTTGATGCTGTCAATCTCAATGGTGCTCTTATGAAGCTGAATGCCCGGAAAATCCAGACGCACATTGATACCCAGGCGAATGCCATTATACAGATTGTTGTAGTAGTCGTAGGCAGCAGTAAGTCCGGCGGTAAAGGTGCTGGAGATACGAAAAAGGGCACCCCCTCCACCTGAAAGGACAAATCCCCCCACATTATTTACCTCCGGCTCCCAGCCCGAGGCGCCCCAGTAGTAGTAGCCCCCCTGCAGCCCGGCGTGTAAGGAGAGTCGATCTCCCAACTGAAACCGGTAACCGGTCCCGGCAGCCCCGGAGACTGCCCAGACCGAATCAGCACTTGACAGCGGTAATGAGAGAACATTGAGGGTGGAATCAATGGTAAAGCCTCCAAGAAAAGGAGGAAGGTATGAAAAGAAGAGCTCGGTCCCAAAACCGGTCTTAAAAACATCCGAACTCGAACCAAGGGGCAGTGTTGCATAAGGAGCAGCATCCAGGGAATAGTCGATTTCCGATTGTCCATAAAGAGCTACCCCTGTCAGCAGGACAAAAATAAGCATAAACCCGGTACGATTCATCACTATCCTCCATAGCTATCTATACATATACGATCACCATTCCTGCCACCTAAAAAGTTCTCACTATAATGTTTACACACAACAGGCAAACTGCCATCGTGGTAAACCCGTAGAAAAGAGAAAAAAGGAGCTGTTTTTAAGAAAAGGAGAAGAGGTCGGAGCAGTAGTTTACCAATTCGCTGCGGCTATTGATCCCCAGCTTGCTGAAGATATGGGTGATATGGGTCTCTACGGTACGCAGGGAGATATCCAACGCCTCTGACATCTGCCGGTTTGAATTCCCGGCGAGAATCATCTGGATAAGCTGGTACTCCCGCCGGGTTATCCCCTTTTCCTTAAGGTGGGAGTGCCCGTCCGGGAGCTCCCGGGCTGTGATGATATATCCAACCCTGTCCCCGAAACGATCTTTGAAGGGCAGCAGATTCACCTTTACAAGCCCCGTATCCCCCTCCGGAACAGAGAGGTTGAGGCTTAGCTCGGTTGAAGGCTCCTCATGAAGGGAATCGCTCAAGCGCTTCAGGAATTCAGATTCGACAAATATATCACTGAGATCGTTGATATCGCCGGACTCTTCCAACTTCTCCCGTAAGGAGCGGTTTAGGTGGATCACCCGATGTTCAGTGTCCGCAATGACTACCATTTCATCCAGCGCTTCCATAATATCCCCGGGAAGCAGCCGCTCATATACACCCAGGAAGCGGTACCTGTGCATGGCAAACCAGATGAGGCTGATCCAGAAAATACTGAAGATGGGGGCAATACCGTAGGTTTCATGGCCGAAAAGAAAGGGAGCCAGAAAGGGTTCAACATTATAGCTGGCTATGGTGATGATTATCGCAAAAAAGATGATCCTGCTCTGCTTGCGTATCCGGTTACTCTCCGCTTTTCTCACATACCTGTGGAGAAGGAGAAGAGAGACCCCATAGTAGAGAAGGTAATTGGTCATGAGCAGGAGAAATATGGGTGAGGTAAAGTTTACATCCAGTAGCCAGTAATCGCCTATCCGTTGGATCTCTGAAAAGACAATATTGCGGAACAGGCTGATGGATACAAAGCAGAAGGAGGGCAGATAGAGAAGGTAGATCCATCGACTTTTTAGAACGCCGGTATACCGCAGGGTAAAATGGAGAACAAAAGCATGCATAAAGACAAAACCGGGAGAGGCGACCCGAAGCCAGAAAAAACCTTTCTCTTCGGTAGGAGCGGAGTATCCAAAGACCGCGCCGGTCAACCAGAGGGCAATGCAGATACAGATAAGAAAAAAGAGCCGGTTAGCAGAGGCTCTGTGGTCCTGAGCAAGAATATAGACGCCCTCCGTCACGCTTAAGGCAAGGGCGAGGCTTGCGGCAAAAGAAAGCAGATTCATGGCTTCATGCTCCTTCCTGAAGTCCGGTAAACAATATGCCCTAGGTATCAATAGTTCTCATTATACCACGAATTATTGTACTGCGGGGCGCATAAATATCACTTTGAAGATAGTTTTAACACAAGCATGTACCATTACCTAGGAAATCATTACTTTTTATATCTAATTGATATATAAACAATAAGGGGACTTTTTGTGATTAAGCCAGGTTCTCCTGTTTACCATGGAAGTCTCGCTGCACTTGTCGTTCTCCCCAGGCGAAATTGCTTGCCATAAGATTAATTTGCAAATCTTTTTTCCTATTCTCACCTGACTGTGAATCACCAGTGCATTTTTTTGCCTATACAGTGTAGGAGGTAACGATGGCAAGACAGTTCTATGACTATGGAATGGCGGAACTCTTTCGGCACCCGGATTTTATCAACTCCCTGCTTACGGAAATTGTTGCGGAAGAGTGGGTTAAGCTTATCGATTTTGATTCCCTGCAGTTGGAAGACGGGGTATACAAAGAAATTGGAGAAGTGGCAAAATACAACGACATTGTGGCCAGCTTTCGTTGCAAGGCAGGCAGTTCCTGCGAAGGCTTCTCCATATACCTCCTTATCGAACCCCAGCGGAGCCAGGAACCCATGAGCCTGCGTCTTTTGGAATACCTCTCCCGGGTCTATCGCAGGCAAAAAGTAACTGGGAAAAGCCGTTACGGGACCTTGCACCCCGTAGTTCCGATTATTATCTACAACGGTGTTAAACCATGGCTGGAGGATCCATCGTTCATCTCCCGTTTCCCAGGGCTGCCACCGGCACTTCGGCCCTACATCCCCAGTTTTCGTTACTATCTACTCGACGAAGGGCAGTTTGACAAAAAACTCCTTTCCCGGCTTAAAGGAGCGGCAGCTGCATTCATCAAGATCGACACCATTGCAGAGCCCGAAAAAACCAAAGAGAGTGCCCGGATTATCATTGACACCTTGGGCGAGCTATGGAAAGAGCATCGGGAGGCGTCGAAGCTCCTGGCAAAATACGCGGACGCTCTTTTGGCCCACAAAGGCATTGAAAACCCAGGTGTCACCGACTATATTATTAATAGAAGGAGAAGTCCAATGTTTGCAGAAAGCCTTGACAGAGCAATGAAAAATAAATGGAGAGAAGGCAAAAAAGAAGGAAAGCAGGAAGGCATAGCCGTTGGTGTCCGGCAAGGAAGTATCCAGGATAAACAGGCAGTGCTTATTCGACAGCTTTCCCGTAAATTTGAAGTACTGCCCCAGGATCAGGTCCTGATCTCTTCCTGCCAAGACCCCGAAAAGCTTGATGCCGCCCTGGATGTAATCCTCTTCGCTCCAAGCAAAGAACTCGTCGTAAAAGAACTGGAGTAAGATTAGAGGGTAGCCTGAGCTGAGCACCCTTCATTGGTATGAATCTATAAAAGCAGGGCAATATCCACATCGCTCTCCGACGTTTGAACCCCATATGGCAGGTTTATCATGAGGTCAAGTATACCTCCCTGGAGTGTATCAGTCTACGCAATAATCACCAACCGATCGGTGGAAAGTCTAAGATACCGATATAGCGGTGAGGATCACCCAAGAGCTCTCAAACAGAGAGATTGCAGCAGAACTCTCCATTTCTCCCGCCACCGTCCGCACCCATTCCACAATTTTCGCATCACCCTATATAGGGTACAGCCTCTTTCTCAATATTTTATGGGGACTTTATCAAGATTTTGCCAAGATTTCCCCTGTTTCGGTTTTTGGTCTTTTCTGTTACAGTTTACCAGGAGGCGCAGCATGAAAACAGCAGTTTACCAGTTTCAACCCCGATTTGGAGAACCGGTACTGAACAGGAAAAAGATTTTATCAACCTTGGCGAAGGTTGATGCGGATCTGATTGTCCTGCCGGAACTGGCGGTATCAGGTTATAATTTTTCCAGCCCTTCGGATCTGACAAGGGGCGCAGAAGCTGCCGATGGTCCCACCGCAGAGATGCTCCGGGAACTGGCAACAAAGAGTGGTGCCCACTATGTGTGCGGTATTGCAGAGCAGGGAGATGGCGGAGCTATCTACAACAGCGCAATCCTGGTGGGCCCCGGGGGGTTTTTGGGATGCTACCGGAAGCTGCACCTTTTTTTTAAGGAGAAGGAGTTCTTTACCCCCGGTGGAAGGGGATTTTCCCTCTTCGATATCACCACTTCTACAGGAGAAAAGGCCCGGCTGGGCCTTTTGGTCTGTTTCGACCATATGTTTCCCGAAGCGGCCCGGAGCCTGGCTTTGAAAGGAGCCCAGGTAATCTGCCACCCCTCAAACCTGGTTCTACCGGAATATGCCCAGCTGACAAGCCGGGTGAGGGCGCTGGAAAACCGGATGTTCTGGCTTATGGCCAACAGGGTGGGAAGCGAATCGGGTGCAGCGGGGGATCTCACCTTCACCGGCTGTAGCCAGATTGTTGCCCAGAACGGCGCCCTCCTTGCAGCAGCCGGGGCTGAGAAAGAAGAGCTGCTTCTGGCCGAAATCGACCCGAAAAAAGCGGATATAAAAAAGATAAACGACCACAATGACCTTTTTGAAGATCGGCGGGTCGATTTTTACATGCTATAAGCTTCGGGTGTTTGTGGCTGTCCCGCAACAGTTGCGGGACAGCCTGAATTCCACAATTTTGGCATCACCTTATACGGGATACTCTTTTCGGCTCTTTTCTATCCGTTTCCGGCTCGCCCGAATCTCATCCCCATAATCATCAAAGGTTTCTGCGATAAGCCGGGCAAGGGTATCGAGACCGAACTCATTCTTTCCGATGCGAAAGTTCCGTTCCACCATCGCTTTCCGGGTCGGCTGCTCCTTCAGAAGCTTGTACATCTCATCCACCGCCCGCTCGGGGATAACCAGGCGGTTTTCCGCATCATATACATCGTGAATTTCAATGTTATCAAATCCCATAATCTTGATATCAGTTTTATAGACCAGATAGGTGGTGGTAACTACCGGAACCTTCGCCGCTATAGCCTCCAGAAGAGCGTTACCGAAACCCTCCCAGATGGGAAGGTAGGTTACAATATCGGCGTTTACCAGCACATCCCGGTTAGTAAACATGGGACGGCCATCTTTATCCCTCCGGCGGATAGCAGCGACTCGGTCACTGATAAGGCGCAGATCAATATTTCTCTCTTCGCACATCCTCCGAATCTGTCCAATGTAGTTTCGGTCCGGCTCGTCCCCCTGGTATAGGCTGATAACAAAGCGAATCCTGCCGGAGAGCTCCGGATATTTCTTTACCAGCCGTCCAACCAGTTCCACAGAATCTTCAATCCGTTTTCGCCGCACGATTCTGGTAGGTTGGACAATGAGAATATCATCCTCCGAAAAGCCCAATTCCTGACGAAGAAAACTGTTATAATCATCCCGTACCGGGGGATGTTCAAAATCCTCACAGTTGGGGATCACCCGGGGATGCACCCTTTTGAAGGAGCGGAGGATGTGCTCGGCGTAGCTGGAGAGAACCACATGTTCCAGCCCCGGGTCTGCCGGAGGCATAATCCGTCCCAGGAACGCTTCGATATGGTTGTGACTGAACCGGCTTCGCTCCCACCAGAAGTCGTGGTGGTGAAAGATGGTGGCCACACGACGCTCGGTGGCCAGTTTATACACCGCCGATCCAGCTACCAGAGCCATGGGCATTGCGTTGGTGTTCTGGGCGATGATCACATCGATCCCGATCTGCTGAATCCGGGAGAAGAGTTCGTTGGCTACCCGGGTGCCGGACTGATCGAGCTGTTCCAGAAGCTTCTCTTTTCGCTCTTCAGAGAGACGAAAAGGACCGGTTCTCAGGTGGGGGAAAAACCAGTCTTCATATTCCATCTGCTCCTCGCTGCCAAAACGGATCTCCTCCAGTTCAAACTGCCGGTCGGCAGGTACTGATTCAAGAGCTTTGGGATAATAGCCTGCAAAGGTGTATACCTCATGGCCCTGGGTGGAAAGGATCTCTATCCATTTATCCACCTCCAGAGAGACTCCATCAACATCTCCCAACTTTCCACAGACAATAGCCACCTTGAAGGTATCCGATACATATTTTGCCATAAAAGTCTCTCCCGTTTACTCTCTTACTCTATCATTATCGGATATAGATAGCAGTGTGGAGAGCCTGAATTCAATGGGATTTTCATTGAGGAGAGCCTGAATCACCGACCTGAGAAGAGGGGGCCCATGTTTCCCTTCCAACGGGGATTCTTGCTGGACATATCCTCGTTGTAGAGAGGTGGAGAAAGGGGTGGAAAGTCCGGTTGAATCATCTGCATGATGAAGCTGCTGATCCAACGGGAGAGCTGGAGTACCACCATCTTATGACGCAGTCTTCCCTGAACATCCCGGTTCAAAATCTCCGGTATGGTGCTGGTGGTTACAATTTCGTTAAGAACCGGATCGTTGAGATTGGTTCTGCACTCCCGGCTGGAATAGAAATGGGTCACAAAGAAGACTATTCGGTTGGGGCCTGCGCTCTTTAAGAGTTTACACGCCTCTATGATGGTATTTCCCGTCCTGACCATATCGTCAATGATAACCACATCCCTCCCTTGCAGTTCAGAAAGGGAGATTTCCGATTTTGGGGAGAGCTCAAGTTCGACACAGCGCTCATCGGTGCGACACTTATCCAGAAAAACAAGTGGAATATCCCTCATACCCCGGGAGTCCTTCACCTTTTTTACAAAATCGAGGGCACCCTTATCGGGAGCACAGAGAACCAAGCCCTTTTCACTCACCACATCTGAATCCCTGAGGTAATCTGCATAGAGATCCGAAGGAAGCAGGTTGTGAAAGTGACCGGCGAAGCGATCCATAAAGATATTCTGTACCGACACCGAGTGGTTATGTACCGTGACCACCTCATCCACCCCACTTGATTTAAGGATGTCCGCATAGAGCCGGGCTGAAAAGGGCTGACCGTCGAATTTCCGATAATCCTCTTCCTCCCGCTGGAAGGCGGTAAAACCGTGCTCCTTTCTGGGCCCTCTGTCCTGGGCGCTGTAAAAGAGATCGGGCTCAAGAAGGATCACCTTATCAGCACCATTATCCTTGGCAGCCCGGGCGATAAGGCAGCTGCGCATGGCGAGCTCATCCCGGGTGTTAAGTCCCTGGTTGGTACTGACAATAAGGACAGCTTTTCCTTCCAGCTGCCGTCCCGGCTCATCACTGATCCGGTCAGAGATGATAAACCGGGGACAGAATTCAGTATTAAGAAAGCTTTTTAAACTGATCAGGTCTGAATAATCTTCGTGCTGATTCATGTGGTGGGCCACATCTTCAACCACCGGGTTATCCGCCACTGTCCCTACAATCACCACATCCTTCATCTAGCTCTCCCCCTCATCTGCGCCCCCTCATCCCTGCCAATATTCCTATTGTAACCTGTTTACCCTTTGGTGGAAAGGTTCCTCAATCGTTTCATGTCAAAAAGGAAAAAGGTCCCGGTTACCAAGCCCGATAAGAGATCCGATACGGGAGGAGCAAACCATATCCCCTCAAGTCCAAAGAAAAAGGGTAGGAGAATAATGAGTGGAATAAGGAATAGCACCTGCCGGCTCATGGAAAGGATCATCGCCTTTTTGGGCTGCCCTGTGGCCTGAAAGTAGTTGGAAGCTACAATTTGGAACCCGATAATAGGAACCATGAGGAAAAAACGGCGCATTGCGGGAACCGCCATCGCCATAAGGGCTGGATTATCGGGAACAAATAGCCCCACCAGGGCTTCCGGTGCAAGCTGGGCCATGAGAAAGCCGAGGGTAGTAATGCTTGTCGCAGCGTAGATTGCAAGCCGGGAGGTGTCCCGCACCCGGTCAAACCGTTTTGCCCCGTAGTTATATCCGATTAAGGGCTGGGCACCCTGGTTGAGACCGAAGATGGGCATGAGGATAAACATCAGAACTGAGTAGATAATCCCCACACTGCTGATGGCAAGATCTCCTCCATAACGCTGAAGCTGGTTGTTGAGAATCACATTCAAAAGGCTGTTGGTTAGCTGCATTGCGAAGGGAGCCACCCCGATGGAAACAATCCTGATAATAATCTTCAGATCCGGCTTCATCGAAGCGAGTTTGATGGAGAGAACACTCTTTGGTCCCAGAAAGTAACTGAGGACCCAGATGGTACTCACTCCCTGGCTTATCACCGTAGCAATCGCCGCTCCCCGGATTCCCATGTCCAGGATAAAAATGAATATCGGGTCGAGAATGATATTGAGCCCTGCGCCAATGAGCATGGTAAACATCGCCACCCGGGGATTCCCCTCACCCCTGATGAAATTGTTCATCCCGAAACCGATCTGATTTACCAGTACACCCAGGAGAATAATCTGCAGGTAATCCCTTGCGTAGGGTAGAATCTCCTCCCCTGCCCCAAAGAGGGTAAGCATCGGCTCAAGAAAGATGAGTCCCGCTGTCATGAGCGATAGACTGATCAAGATCAGAAGGAGAAAACTGTTGCCCAATATTGTTACCGCCCGCTCCCGTTTCCCCTCCCCCAGCGCAATAGAGAGAGCGGCTGCCCCACCGATACCGATGAGCATCCCAAAGGCCATCATCACCAGCATTACCGGAAAACTGACCGTTGCTCCGGCAATACCCAGGGAGCCCACCCCGTTACCGATAAAGATACGGTCCACCACATTGTAGGTTGCCTGCACCAGCATGCCGGCAATGGCAGGTAAGCTGAAACGGACCAGAAGTTTTGCTATAGGGACGTTGCCCATCTCTGCGGTTCTATCCATGGCTGGACACTTTGTACCTATCCGCGGGGAAGGTCAATAGAACTCCAACAATTTGCCGGATAACGGGCAAAGAGCTCTTTTTCCACTTCCCGGGGCGGGCAGTGTCTGGTTGAACAGTGGGAGAGGTTCCTTTTATTCAGCTCTTCCACAATTTTGGAAGCATAACCGTATCGGGTCAAAGCAGCCCTCCCGCTCACCTCCTCTAAACGGTGGCTGGAGATCTTCATTTCTAAAAGATGGCGGATAAGCAAGGGCCAGGCAACCAGGGAGGGGATTCCCGAGAGGTGGTCCCGGTATTTGTTTCTTGGAAGATGGGGGGCGTGGTCACTCTCGATCCAGTCGATGGTTCCCTCAAGAAGGGCGGCAATAAGAGAGCGCCTGCTTCCCCTGCTTCGCAGAGGGGGATTGACTTTGGAAAGGAGGCCATCGGGGCCATCAGGAATCATCGAAGCATCGAGGAGAAGGTGATGGGGGGTGGCGCCGCAGGTAAGGGTAAAGCTCTTTCGCCCCGCCTTCTCTTCCCGTTTAAACCGCAGCACCAGCTCCAGGGAGAGGGGAGAAGAGATGTGACAGATGTGAAGATTACCGGTAAAACCAGCCTCTTCGGCGAAGTTTAGCTGGTCCTGGATGGATGCACTCTCCGCCTCCTCAGGACGGGAAAGAGAGTGGCTTGCTGGGATGGAAGGAGTCCAGAGAGCTGCTTGAAACCGGGACTCTTTCTCGCAGTGCACCGCTACGCTGCCTTGATAGGAGAGCTGAGCCAGGGTTCTCCACACCCGCCGCTGCTCCTCCTCTCCCGGCACGGCAAGTCCACCGGTGGAAGAACCGGCAAAAAGCTTCACTCCCGCCACTCTCGGTTCACTCTTCTGCAGAGCAAGCACCTCTTCGATCTGCCCGGGATCAGCAGTGATCCCGGCATTAACCGTGTAGATCGGAGCTGAATCCATCTCTATCCAGCTGTATCGTTCCCGAAGAGCCGGAATAGCCTTCTCCAGTTCCCTTTCCGCATCCATTCCATCTTCAAGGCGTCTGAGGATTGTCTCCCTCTTGGTAAGAGAGGGGTCACAATTGGGCATATCGGTTACCAGAGATATTCCGCAGAGAAAGGCACTCTCCAAACCGTGAAGAATGGTTTCCCGGGCTTTCTGCTCCCAATCCCGAAAATGCACATGGGGGTCAATGATCATCACCGCACTCCAGAAGGGAAACGCCCCGCTCATCCAGCTTTTTCAGGGAAAAAAATGTTCCCTCCCTGCAGGTGAGACGGCCGGCACAGGCACACTCACCACAGAGTCCCACGCCGCACCTGGTGGGGGTCTCAATGCTTATCTGAATTCTCTCCGGCTCCACTCCCCCCGCCCTAGCGGCTTCAACAGCGGCATGCATAAAGGGGAAGGGACCAATGGTGTAGAGTGAAGCATCCCCGGCTCCCCCCACAGCTGCCAGCTTTTCAGAGAACTCCCGG
>CAYMWV010000111.1:0-11803 GCA_964394395.1 uncultured Sediminispirochaeta sp. | reverse complement strand
CCGTTTAAACAGGCTTCGCGATAATCTTATCCAGCCCCGGCTTCTTCCCTATATCTCGCTTTAACCGTTCTTCTCTTCCCTTGTTCACATAGTTGGTGCTTTGAAAAGAGTAGGTAAAGTTGGTGTGAACGTCGTAGTTGCCGTTCATCAGGGCGTAGGTGTCCTCGGTCATCACCAGCTCTTCATCGGTGGGGATAACAAAGACCTTGGTGGCTGAGCCTTCTGCGGTAATGTCGGTCTCTGCGTTCCGGGTACGGGAGATGTCGTTCTTATCCAGATCTGCCTTGATGCCCAGGATATCAAGGTCTGCAACCATTTGGCGACGGATTATCGGAGCCATCTCTCCAACGCCGGCGGTAAAGACCAAAGCATCAACCCTGCCCAAGGCGACGGCGTAGGCTCCAATGTACTTGCGCAGCCGGTACACCTCTATCTCCATGGCAAGTTTGCTCCGTTTATCGCCCTTCTCAGCCGCCTCTTCTATATCTCTCCGGTCGATGTATTGGCCGGAAATCCCCAGGATACCGCTCTTCTTGTTGACCGCCTTATCCACATCCTCCAGGCTCAGACCGCCGGTGCGTACCATATGAAAAATGATGGCTGGATCAAAATCTCCGCTTCGGGTTCCCATCACCAGCCCCTCAAGGGGAGTTAAACCCATGGATGTATCAACGCTCACCCCGTTTTTTACAGCGCAGATGCTTGCTCCGTTACCGATGTGACAGATAATGGCGTTGGTTTCCGAGGGCTTTTTGCCCAACAGGGCAGCGGTACGCTTTGCCACGTAGAGAAAACTGGTTCCGTGGAAGCCGTAGCGGCGTACCATGTTGTTCTCATACCACTCGTAGGGGAGGGCGTAGATGAAGGCTTTCTCCGGCATACTCTGGTGCCAGGCTGTGTCCATAATTGCGCAGTGGGGAACATCAGGAAGCACCTCCCGGGCTGCTTCCACCCCAAGAATATTGGCCGGATTGTGAAGAGGAGCAAGATCCTGCACCTCCCGGAACACCTGCAGCGCCTCGTCATCGATGATAACCGATTTATTGAACCGGTCGCCCCCCTGAACTACCCGGTGGCCGACTCCGCCCACCTCTTTCATGTCGCTGATGGCTCCATGATCCGGATCGAGGATGGAGCTAATGATAAGCTCGATGGCCTCTTTATGGGTGGGGCAGGGGTGCTGCTTTTTGATGGTCTTCCCGCCCTGGGGGTTGTGTTCAATAAATGCGCCCTCCTGACCGACCCGTTCTACCACACCGTTTGCCAGTACTTCCTTCTTGTTCCAATCGTAAACCTGATATTTAGCGGATGAGCTTCCGCAATTAAGGGTAAGAATGACCAAAATGTCCTCCAATTATTTTTTCATATTATTTTCACACGTTTGGGAGAAAATTGCAATATTGGGAAAATCGTTGGGAACAAATTTCTGTTATGACTTTTATGTGAAGAGTGTAACGTTTTTATTATTATTCCTCCTCCAACGCCTCCGGTCCCTCTTGATTGGTCTGCTTTTCTTCTGCCTGCTTTCTCAGCCTGTGAGTATCTCCGGGGAAGAGGTGAGTGAAAAAAAAGCCGGTAACTTCTCCGGAGATCTCCGAACCGGGGAAGATGAAGCGTTTCTACGAGGTAATTGGAGCTTTAGTCATAGCCGTTTTGGCGGGATTATTGCTCTTCCCGGTGCCGGAGGGGAGGATCTCAAGCTGGAGCTGCTGCACTGGTGGCTCTCCTCTCCCCACTTCCTGGCTGGAAGGCTGGGCATGCAGGGGCTTCTAAGTTCCCTTCGCAATCCCCTGGGGCAGGGTGCGGGGAGCAGCACCTTTTCTCAGAGGGGCGAGCTGCGGATCGACGGCTCCCTTTCCCGGGGGAATGCGAGCTATGGAGTGCTGCTCTTTCCGGCCCTTCCCTTTAGTAGCTGGATTCTTTCCAGGGAGGATCAACAGCTTCTCTCCATCGGAATGGATATCGCGGTAAAGGGGTTTCTTTTCCGTCCCCGACTCTACGGCTCCCTCTTTGAAACAGATTTGGGAGAAAGCTATCTTACCGGGATCAGCGGAGGGGAGATAGTGTGGGGTGTTGATGGGGGTGGAAAATCCCTGGAGGTTCAGCTGCAGTTTTTTCGAAGCGGTACCATTAGCGGAAAGGGAGGACTCTTTTTACAGGGGCAGCTTTCGGCCGCCACTGAAGGGGTGGAGTGGATACTGCTAAGCGGCTGGCGGGATAGCCGGTTTCGAGATCTCCGGAACCCGGTTGAAGCCCCATCGGGGGAGCAGTTTCTCCTCCATCCCCTGTTGCGCCTGGGCCAGCAGAAGGAGGGTTCCCTCCTCCTTTCGTCCCGCTTTCTCCTGGAGAAGCCCAATATTCCCCTGGGCAGGTACCTTCCCTTTCGAATAGAACCTCTTTTTCGCTATGAAACCCCCTTCCGTTATTTTATAGGCAAGGTTTCTGCCTCTGCCATGTTGGATCTGGAGGCCGATGGGACCTGGGAAAAGCGGAAAGAGGCGTCCCTTGGCTTTGATAAGCTTCAAGGCCGCTTTTTGGGGGCGCAGCTTCAGCTGGATGGTGAGCTATCCTGCAGGGAGGAGAGGGAGATGACCCGGAAGGAGCTTCGTCGATCCTTCTATCTGGACCTTGCTTTTGACGGAAGCATCAGCTTCAGGGCGCTTTCTCTAAGCTCTGCTCCGGCCTATCGGTGGGATATTATAGAGGAGAAGGGGATCCCCCGGGGGGGCTTACGCATCGATTATCAGCAGGATGATGCTTCCCTCTCCCTCTCATTGAAATGGGACTCCCTAAAGGAACTGGAAAAACTATCCCTTACGGCGACTTTGCGTGTTCAAAACTGAAATGGCTGGACTTTCAGGCGCCCGGGGCCAAAATCCCCTGGACCTAAAAACCAAGCAAGAGCCGGGCTGTCTCAAAATAGATGGTTATCCCTGCCACATCAATGACCGTGGCCATGAGGGGAGCGGACATTACTGTCGGATCGAATCCCATTTTATGGATAAGCAGGGGAGCCAGAGTGCCGATCAGATTGGAAACAAAAACCACAAAAGCGAGGGAGACCCCTACGGCAAAGGCCGCATCCAGGGCAATTCCCGGGGGAAGGAAGAAGCTCCGGAGCACAATGACTAGTCCGGTAATTATGCCCATGAGTATACCTACCAGAAGCTCCCGGAGCACAATCATTCCGATATCCCGAAACTCAATCTCGCCGGTGGCCAGCCCGCGGATCATCAGGGTTGCGCTTTGACTTCCCGAATTACCTCCCGTCTGGGTAATGACAGGCATGAAGATAAAGAGGAAAGCGGCCCCAATGATAAGTGATTCATAGTGGTGAAGCACATTGGTGGTGATGGTTCCTACCAAAAGGAGGATGATAAGCCAGGGTACCCGCTTCTTTACCAGCCGCCAGATGGAGCTGTTCATATACGCTTCCGCATCTCCTGACATGGCTCCCATTCGGTATACATCTTCGGTCTCCTCTTCCCGGATAACATCCATCACATCATCGAAGGTGATCACCCCGAGAAGGAGATTTTCGGCGTCCACAACCGGGAGGGAGACCATATCGTGGGTCTCCAGGGTTTTGGCCACATCCTCCTGATCGGTGGTATCGAGAACCGAGACCACTTTGCTGTTCATGATTGATGATACCCGCTCTCCATCAGCAGCGGAGAGAATATCTTTCACCGAAATTACCCCATCAAGCCGTTGCAGCTCATCGAGGACATAGATATCGGAGAGGAGCTCCACCTTGTCGCTGTTGGCCCGGATAAATGCGAGGGCCTGCCCAACGCTGATATCGGACCGGACTGCCAGGTACCGGGGGGTCATCAGTCCTGCCGCATCATCCTCATCAAACCGCAGGAGGAAGAGGGTCTCCCGCTTTGTCTCGTCATCCAGGCTCTCCCAGACCGTTCTGCGAATTTCCTGGCTTACGGATTGGACGATATCTACCAGATCGTCCGGTTCCATCTCCTGAAAAAGGGTTTTTTTACCCTGGGCTGACAAACTTCGAATCACCTTCTCCTGATCCTCCGCCTCCAATTCGGTGATCAGATCCAGTTTTACCTCCGGGTTGAGGTGGAGAAAGATGTCCGCCGCTTCCTGATCGGTCAAACTTCTCCATTCACCCAAAAGCTGGTCAAAGGAGATATCCGCAAAAAGTTCCCGGGTTTCAGCAGTATTCATCATGGGGCGGTATTCGCGGTAGTACTCCAGAAAATCGTTCATGCCTGCCTCCTCTCAGGGGATAGGGTATCAGAAAATGGGGGCGCTATTACCACCGGCCTATAAAGCGGATTTCCGGTTCCAGATGGATTTCCAGCTGCTCTTTTACCCGGTTCTGACACTCAGTGACCAGGGTTCTGATATCCGCAGCTCTTGCCCCACCCCGGTTGATGATGATATTGGCGTGGTAATCCGAAACCTGGGCTCCTCCGACGGAGAGGCCTTTAAGACCCACCGATTCGAGAAGCACTCCAGAGGGGGAACCGAAGCTTCTATCATTCTTAAAAACCGACCCCGCACAGGGATAACGGTAGTGACCTTTCCTCTCCCGGTCAAGCCGATGGGCATCCATTTTTTCTCTGATCCTCTTTTCCTCTCCCGCCGTTAGTTCCAGGATAGCAGAAAGGATCAGATGTTTTGGCTGGCCTTGAAAGGGGCTCTCTTTATAGCCGTAAGCCTCTGGTGAGGGGGTATGGTTCTCCAGGGTAAAATGTTCCAGATCAAAAAATCGAACCGATCGGAGAAGATCTGAAATGGATCGTCCGTAGCACCGGGCATTCATCCAGACCGCACCGCCGATAGTTCCGGGGAGTCCTGCCAGGAACTCCGCTCCCGCAGCCTCTTCTGCTGCCGCAGCTTCAGCTATCTGGTCACTCAGGGCTCCTGCGGCCACATCCAGGAGGATGTGAGCACTTTCGGTTCCATCTGCATCATCTCGGGAGAAACAGATCCGGTCCAGACTGGATAGATCGATCACCAGACCATCGATGCCCGCATCGGCTACCACAATATTGGAACCACCGCCGAGGAAGAAAATGGAGAGACCAGCTTCTATCTCCTCCCGAAGGCCCTGGAGTACCAGGCAAAGAGATTCCTGGTCTGCAGGACGCAGGTAGAGATCCGCCGCTCCTCCCACTCTGAAGCTTGTGTGATCAGCCATCGGCTCTCGGGTGCGAAGGGTTCCCTGAAAGCTGGTGGCGTTGATTTTTTCCTCAATATTCCGTACATTGGTCACCACAGGATTATCATAACCCGGAAGGCACTTTTTGAGCTACCGGGCAGGGAGAATAAGGTGAAGATAGAGCTTTATAATACCATGGGAAGAGAGGTGCAGGAGTTTCTGCCTATTGAAGAGGATAGGGTGAAGATCTACACCTGCGGTCCCACGGTCTACAACTACGCCCATATTGGTAACCTGCGTACCTATGTCTTTGAGGATATCCTGAGGCGGCTCTTTGAATATGCGGGATTCCGGGTTAACCACGTTATGAATGTGACTGATGTGGGTCACCTCACTGATGATGCCGATCAGGGGGAAGACAAGATGGAGAAGAGCTCCCGGGAGAGCGGGAAAAGTGTCTGGGAGATCGCAGATCACTATACCCGGGCCTTCTTCCAGGACACCGAGCGGCTGGGAATCCTCAGACCCACCCTTGCTCCAAGGGCAACCGCCCATATTGATGATATGATTGCCCTGATCAGACGCCTGGAAGAGAAGGGGCACACCTACGAGTCCGGGGGGAATATCTATTTTAGTATTGACACCTTCCCGGAGTACGGCAAACTTGCCCTTCTGGACCGGCAGGAGCTTCAGGCGGGGGCCCGGATAGCTGTGGACTCCAATAAACGGAATCCCCACGACTTCGTCCTCTGGTTTACCAAATCGAAGTTCGGGAACCAGGCCATGGTCTGGGATAGTCCCTGGGGAAAGGGCTACCCCGGATGGCATATCGAGTGCAGCGCCATGAGTATCCGTTACCTGGGGGAGCAGTTTGATATCCATTGCGGTGGGGTCGACCACATACCGGTGCATCACAGCAACGAGATAGCCCAGGCGGAGGCTGCAACAGGGAAACAGTGGGTCAAATACTGGATCCATGGAGAGTTTTTACTCATGGATAAGGGGAAAATGGCCAAGTCCGCCGGTAACTTTCTTACCCTCCACTCTCTGGTAGATCAGGGCTATCACCCCATGGATTACCGTTACTTCTGCCTCGGTGGGCACTACCGCAGCCAGCTCCAGTTCAGCTTGGAGAGCCTGGAGGGAGCAAAAAAGGCCCGACAGCGGCTAGTTAACCGGATCGCTGACCTGATTAGTGAGGGTGGTATTCATCCCTCTGTTTTGAGCCGGGGGAATGTGACCGGTCAGGCGGAAGAGCTCCTGATTCAGTTTGAAAAAGCTGCGGGGCAGGATATGAATATGCCAAAAGCCCTTGCGAGCCTGTGGCAGCTGCTCAAATCCGGAGAAGCACCGGAGGCAAAGCTGGCGGGGGTGAAAGAGATGGATCGTATATTGGGTCTGCAGCTGCTGGAAAGCGCCCAGTTGCGTCTACCTGCATCGGTATCCCCTCCGTCAGGGAAGAACGCTGAAGCGGGAGGACCAGAGGGAGTATCAGTCGGAGGACCAGCGGGAGGAACACACCCCGGAGGGGAATCAGCTATAGCGGTCCAACGGGGCACAGAAGGCACTTCCGGGGGAGAGGAGCAGAGAAAAGAGATCGAAAAGCTCATCTCCGACCGGGCTGCGGCGAGAAAAGCGAAAGATTTTGACCGGGCTGATGAAATTCGTGATATCCTTTCCGAGATGGGAGTAGAGATAAAAGACACCCCGGAGGGCACGAAATGGACCATCAGGGTGTAACGGCCGGGGTTTTGAGTTGTTTATCCTATGAACCGTAATGATCAAGACGAAGGCCAGTTCAATAATCTCTACGAAGGGGCTTTCCCGACCCTGATCAAGGTAGCCTATCATATTACCCATGATATGGGGGCAGCTGAGGATATTTGTCAGGAGGCGTTTATTCGCTATTACAACCGTGCTATTCCCTTTCCAAGCGATCAGCAGGCCCTCTATTGGTTGATCCGGGTGGTGAAGAATCTCTCCTTCAATTTTCGAAAAAGGAAGGTGAGAGAGTATAACGCAGTAGAGCAGGTAAGGAGTTGGCCCGATCGGGAGGAACCTACCGGGGAAGATATTTTTCTCCAGGATGAGACGGTGCAGATCGTGCGGGACGCCCTTGAAAAACTCCCGGAAAAATACAAAACAGTCCTTGTGATGAAGGAATATACCGATCTCTCCTATCAGGATATCGGTAAAATATTGCGGATAAGTGAAAGTAATGTCAAAGTCCGGGTCCATCGGGCCCGGAAGCACCTTGAAAGCCTCATAGATGAGGAGGATGTTCATGTGCGTTAAAGAAGAAGAGCTCTCCGCTTACCTCGACGGGGAAACCAGTTTAAGCCAGAGAGCGGCAATTGCCGCTCATCTCCAGGAGTGCGAGGAGTGCAGGGAAAAGCTTGATTCGTTAAAGACCCTTTCGGGATTCTTCGGGAAGGAGAAAATAGATGAAGCAGCACTTGCCAAATCCCGGGAAAAAATAAAAACCCGACTCGATCACCTGGGTCTACCGGGTATGCGGGAACGTTCAATCCTGAGAAAAGAGCTCTCTATACCGCTTCCCCTGGCAGCTGCCGCCCTCTTTGCAGTGATCTTCCTGGGATCCCTTTTGGCGATAAAAAGCTTTACGCCCAATGGTGGGGGCTCGTTACCGGTAATAACAAGTGGTGAGTATGTTCAGGAAATGAATACACTGGTTAAAGACAAAGATTCTCTGCCTCGAGAGGAATCTACCCTGGATCAGCTGCTTAGAATGTTGGAGAATGAGGGTGCCTCGGTGGAGGTGCGGATCGAGCTTCCCGTAAAATCGAAATTTTCTGTTCAGGGGGAACCCCAGCTGCTTCGAGCGGCAGATTTTCAGGGAGGCGGAGAGCGGTGAGACACCGTTTTGTCCCCCTTACACTTTTTTTTATCCTTTTACCAGTTGCAAGTTTCAGCCAGGACCTCTTTTCAGGGCCCGGTTCGATGCCCGATTCCATTTTTGACTATCTGGAAGATAATGCCCTTTCTGTTCATATAGAAGCTCGGGTAACCATGCCCGGGGAGAGTCAGGTGTGGCGTACCGAAAGCAAGAATGTAACCATCAGCGGTAGAGCGGTGGCGGTAAAGCTTACAGGGGAAAATATCATTATCTTTGCCGATATCATCCCCTATGTGAATGAGGATAGAACCATTCTCCTGGTTGCAAAGGGGGAGGTGTGGACCCAGACTGACCACTCTTCGGGGGTAAAGTATTACAGCACCATGAAGAGCCTTCCGGTAAAACCTGGAGAGTCGGTAATTTTTTTCCCCCTCGGAAGAGCTATGGATCAGAAACAAAATGTATATACTATCGAACTGGAGATTAGTGTAGTTCCCTACTCATCATGAAGATAAGAAACATACTAAGGCGGATATTTCTCAAATCACCTCTCATTCCCCTGCTCCTGTTTGCTCTCCTCCTCTTTGGTTTTTCCAAGGTCTACGACAGGACCCAGTTGCGGCCTGTCCTGGAGGATGTTCAGCCCGCTGCGGCCCTTCCGGGGGAGGAGATCACCCTTACCGGAAACCATTTTGGCGAAATGAGTTTAGAAAATGAGGTGCTCATAGCTGGATTACGTCCAGTCAGGTCCGATTACATCTCCTGGAGCAATGAGCGGATTGTTCTGCGGGTGCCGGATGATGCAGGTTCGGGCCGAATCTTTGTCAGAAACGGTAAGGGGAGAAGTAATGGCCTGCTTTTTACCAACCGGGGGCATATTCCGGTTGTACTGGAGGGGCCAAATGAACCGGGGGCTCCCTATATTCAATCCATTACCCCCGACAGCGGTGCGGTGGGGACAGAGTTAACGCTTCGGGGGATGAATTTCGGCTTTGACCGGCAAAGTTCGGAAGTGCTCTTCCAATTCTTCAGCGGCGCTGAGAATGAGAGCAGAGATGAGGATGCCGATATCTCTGTTGCCTGTTCAGAACTCGATTTTGACTACATCAGCTGGAACGATCAGGAGCTGCACATTCGGGTTCCCGATGGAGCCTCGCCCGGGGCAGTCTATGTGCGAACCAACCGAGGTGAGAGCAATGGCCTCTATTTTGAGGTTACTAATCCGATAGGTACGAAACGGTATCCCCGGGTTAAAGGCTATCAGATAGCATACGGGGTGGAAATAAGCAGGGTACAGTCCACAGGTGCGGCCTCCATGGAGATCTGGATCCCCGGTTTGAGCAAGATCCCAGCCCAGCGGAATATTGAAAGTATCCATGAGCCACCTCCCCTCTGGGCGGATTATTTCGGAGTGATGCGGTACCATCTTACCGATTTTGATTCCTGGTTCACCTACCAGCTGGAACATACCTACTGGTTTGACCGCTACAGTATAGAGGCAGATATTCACGGGCGGCAGATGGCCAGTTACAGGAAAGAGAGTCTCTTATACCGAAAATATACCGAATCATCGCCTCTCTTCCCTGCAGAGGCCGATTCGATCACACAGGCCGCCGGAAGACAGGCGGGAAGAAGTGCATCTCCCTACCAGGGAGCCAGGGCGATATACCAGTATATTCTGGAAAAGCTTAGCCTTGATCTTTCGGGCCGAGCAAATACGGTGGAAGATGCGCTTCAGTCGGGTCGGGGAGGGTCCAGGGAATACGCTCTCTCCTTTGTCACCCTCTGCCGGGCCGCCGGGATACCTGCCAGGCCGGTTTCCGGCTTTATCGTCTACGGAGATAAGCAGAGTCGAAAACATTTCTGGGCGGAATTCTATCTGGAATCATTTGGATGGGTACCAGTTGACCCTGCTTTGGGGGACGGATTTCCTATTGGAACGGTCGGCGGAGTTGAAAACCCCCGGGAATACTATTTTGGCAATCTGGACAATCAGCATATCACCATGTCAAAAGGAGTTGTGGAGATAAAGGCGGTGGATCCAAAGGCACGGTTTGTCCGATATGACGATCTCTATTCGATCCAGACCATCCATGAAGAGTATTCCAGGAGTATTGAGCGCTACCGCTCTGTTTGGAAAGAGCTGGATGTGATAGGATGGTGGTAGGTTAGTTTAACTATTTATTGCATTGACAAATGAATAGTGCCGATTCTATACTTGAGAAGAAGCACTTACTATGGGAAGGACATGAATAACCCACTGCAGCTTTCGCTGGTGAATTTTAAAAAAGACTCATATATTATTGTGGAAGGTAAGCAAAAAGCGGATTACTTCTACATCATCCGTAACGGCAGTGTCAGGGTCGGTAAAGAGGTGGAGGTTGTCGAGGAAGAGGGGGGGAATGTCCTCCAGCCGGGTGACTTCTTCGGCGTTGTTTCTACCATGTCCAGCCACAGCCATATTGAAACTGCCCAGGCCTTAAGCGATGTAGCTCTCATTCAGGTACACCGGGATCAGTTTGGTCTTCTTATTGAGCGAAATACCCCAGTAGCCATGAAGATTATCCAGCAGTTCAGTAAAAAGATGCGTTATCTGGATGAAGCTTTGACCCGGCTGACGCTGAAAGGGGGCAAACATCTGGAGGATGAGAGTCACCTCTTTCAGGTTGCCGAGTATTATGCCAGGCTGAGCCTCTATAACCAGGCATATTACGCTTATCATCAATACATACGTAACTGTCCTGCCGGAGAAAACATCAACGTGGCCAAGGAGCGGATGGCCAAAATCAAGCCTTACTCAAAGGCGGTCTATCTGGATGGAAGTGACGACGAGTTTAACCGCACCTATCCCAAGGACACCATGATATTCTCCGAGGCGCAGCCGGGTAAGGAGCTCTATATCATCCAGAAGGGGAGCGTGAAAATCACAAAAATCGTGAATGATAGCGAAGTGATGCTTGCCCTGCTGAAACCTGGAGATATCTTTGGAGAGATGAGCCTTCTGGAGGATAAACCGAGAAGCGCATCGGCCATCGCCCATGAGGAGGCGGTGCTGTTGGCGGTGAACAAGGCAAACTTCAGGCGGATGGTTACAACCCAGCCGCAGATTATTACCAGGCTAACTCAGCTCCTTTCCGAGCGGATCTGGTTTATCTACAAGCAGCTGGCAAATACCCAGATTTCCGATCCCCTGGGCAAGATGTATGACGCCCTCTCCATTCAGTTGGAAAAAAACCGGGTACCGGTAAGCAATAAATCCTACACCTTCGACTTTGGTCCCAAGGAGCTTATCAATATGGTTGGCCTGGGAAAGGGGGATGGGAATCAGGTGATAAAACAGCTCTTTGCCAATAAGCGCTTAAAGATCACCGATAACCGCATTCACATTACCGACATCGAAGAGGTGGTCAAGCAGGGCAAATATTACCAGAAGATGGAAAAGATAGCCCGGGCCAGGAAGAAGGGCAGCGTTCTCAACCGATAGTTGAGGCCGTCCCGCAACATTAATCCCGCTGGAAAGGCAAAAGCCTTAAAATGTAGCAAAGGGCTCCTGCAGGGGGGCAAAGGTTGTTTCGGCTAACTGTTCCAGGCTGAATCCATTGGCCGATTGTTTTACTATTACACAGTTCTGCAACCCTGCAGTCCCATTAAGAGGGACTGCGGCTCTTCCCTCCGGATGGAGAAGGCTGCTGATTGAGGCAGGAAAAGTGTCCACCCCGGCGTGGATGAAAATTGCATCAAATCCTGCATCGAATTCTGCAGCATCACCTTCCTCATCTGTCCTGCCTGCCCGCCCCTCATTTAACCACTCTTCC
>CAYMWV010000110.1:0-11825 GCA_964394395.1 uncultured Sediminispirochaeta sp. | reverse complement strand
CTGTCGCTGCCCCCCGGAGAGCTCATCGGGCTTGTGGCGCACCACATCGCCCAGGCCAACCAGATCGATCAGATATTCCACCCGACGCCTCCGCTCCAGTTTTGGGACCTTTGCCAAAATAAGGGGAAAGGCGATGTTTTCAGCGATGTCCAGAACGGGGATAAGATTAAAGGATTGGAAGATAAAGCCGATGGTGTTGAGCCTTGTCTCCGCCTCTTCCTCCTCCTTCAGGGTGCCTACCTCCTGTCCGGCAAGAAAGACCTTCCCCGAACTGGGCCGGTCGATACAGCCGATGATGTTTAAAAGGGTGCTCTTTCCACAGCCTGAGGGGCCCACCACCGAGACAAACTCCCCCGCCTCCAGGCTGATCGAAACATGTTTCAGCGCCTCCACTTCCGTCTTTCCCAGGTGGTAGGTTTTGCTTACCCCTTCGGTTTTTACCAGTGCCATCGCTCCCATCTCCTTTGAAAAATCTTAGAAAAATATGCTTGCCCCCAGGCGGGCACTCCACTCTCTTCCCAAAAGGGCCAGAACCCCCGCCTCATTTCTGCCCTCCCCTTTTGCTATCCAGCCCCCCGTGACCGACAGCTTCAAACCATTCCCGTTGGACCAGGAGAGGGTGTGGGAGAGGATTGCTGAAGGCTCCTCCAGGTTGATGTATGCGAAGTGTTCAGTTGTAATGATTCCATCGTAGTCCAGGGATGCCATTACAAAAAGGTAGTGCCTGGCCAGGTTGATAGAGAGGCTCTCGCCCTCGCCGTTCATCCCCCCGAAGGTCATCGGGTCTGCCTGGATGAGCTGAATGATGGAATCCCGATCTGACTCCCCCAGCCCCCTGCCATCATAGAAATACTCCGCCAAAAAGCTGCTTGTGGTCCGGTCGGTATAGAAACTCTTCTCTATTCCAACAGCACCCTTCCAGGCGGGTTGCCACTCCTCCGGCGCTTCAAGCCCAAGAGGCGTATAGGCAGCCTCATCACAAAGAAGATCCGCCGCCCCTTCGGCGGTGACAACAAACCCCGCAGCCTGGAAGGAGAGCCCCGCCCCGGGACGAAAAACATCATTCGCTTTATAAACCTGGGAGAGGAGAAGCTCAAAGCCCCCGAAAAAGCCGGAGAGCGAGATAGCGTAGCGCAGCTCCTCCCACCAGGGTTCACCCTCGGCAGCTTCTACCGCTTCATCTATCCTTACCGCTCCGGTGATGCTCCAGTCGGGAGTGATTGTCCAGACAGAGCTTACTCCATCAAATCCGGGAACATCCCCCTGGGGGCTGCGTAGCGGGTGAAGCGCATCGGCGGGAAAAAAGGCGTAGCTCATCCCCCAGCCCAACTGGTGTCTCCCAAAGGTGAAGGAGATGTCAGGGAGGGGCAGATAGAGGATGCTGGCCTGAAGGATTGTGTGCCTGATATTCTCCCCTGCTTCAGGACTCCCACCATCCATGGGAAGGGCAAGATCCAGGGAGTGCCGGAACCGGGCCTCTCCCCAGTCGAAAAGGATGGTGTGATCCGCATCCACTTCAAGACCGGCCCAGGAATCCTTGGCACTCCCCCCTGCACTGCTGTAGAGGGTTCCATCGCCGTAGAGAGAGTATTCCGCCGAATAGAGGATGGAGGAGGTGATACCAAGGAGGAAAAGTGTGAGAAAACCTTGTCTATATCCTCTCCGCTGTTTCATCACACCCCTTCCTATCGGGTCAGATAACTTCTGCTGAAGGTACGGTCGGGAATGGAAGATTGCTCCTCCAGCTTCTTTATCTGTACCACCGAAACCTTCCCCCTCTCATCAAGACTCTCCATCTCCATTCGCAAAGGACGACGGCGGCCCGCCGCATCTTTGATATCGTAGAGAAACATCTGCTTACTCCGTAAACCGGACCGGACGAAGTAATCCATCCGCAGCGGAATAAAGCCCTCCCTGGTTATCCATGCCTGGATGGAACCGTAGGCCGCCTCCCGGTGGCTCGGCTCCAGCTTGATCAGCCAGCATTGGGTTGGGCCCAATTCAGGGTGGTCAAACTCCTCTGTTCTTATAAGGGAGGGGGTGTAATCATCGGTGTAGCTGGAATCTCCCATATCTTCGTTGGAAAAGGCGCTGCCCTGAAAAGAGTCCCTGGCGGGCAATCTCACTGGAGAGCGGCTCCCCGACCGGGGCATAAACATCCAGAGAGCTCCCTCTTTCTGCAGAAACCGGGTTCCACGACTCCGGGCAGGGGATAGAATCTCCATATAGGTCCCGGTGCCCTTCCGGTACCAGGTCTCAAATTCCATCGCTTTATCCCGACCACTGTCCCGGGTGGTCATCTCCATCTCCATATGGTAGCTATCAGGAAAAAGGGTCTCCTCCATCTTCTGCAGAATGGTATCTGCATCAGGCTCCTGAGCTGAAAGGGAGTGATGTGATCCAAAGGTCAAGGCAAAAACTGTGGCAAAAAGGAGGGGTAAGCACCTCCCCTTATGTAACAAGAGCCTTTTATTCTTCATTCCGATCCTCCTCTATCTCCATCGAGCCGATCATGGTTTTTAAAAAATCGATATATGTCAAAAATGCATCCTTCCCTTCTCCGGTAAGCAGGTAAACGGTGTTCACACTCATTCCGGCCAGCTCTTTCCGCTTTTCTGCATAACCGGCACCGATCAGTTTTTCCAGATGGGTATACAAAGCTCCATCACTCAACTGCATCTTCTCTTTCAGAGCGTTGAAGCTAGACATCTCTTTTTTAAAGAGAATGGTCATAAGACTTAACCTGGTCTTCTCAAAAAAGACCGAATCGAAGCGGGTGTAGAGCTCTCCCATTATTCCCGCCCCTGCTTCTCCTGTTCCATCTTCCCACGCCTCATTTCTCCCCGTTCCTTACCTGCCGAGTGGAGGCCTCCGGCGATAAAGGCGGCCGTTACCGCTGTGGCAGCAGTTATATAGTACACACTCCCTCCGTCAGAGAGGATAAAGAGGGCAATACCAACGGCAAGAAGCAGGTAAGCTTCAATAAAGAGCTCTTTCCAGCTGAAGATTCCGAGAACCATAAAGCAGACACTCATCATCAGGACGATAATGCCGGATATATCCACCCCCCGGGTGGCCAGACCGATGCCGAGGAAGGAGAAGGTGATGAGAATCCCCAAAAAAGAGAGAAGCATTCTCTGCATATTATCCGTATAGAGTACCCTCTCTTCTCTTTTCAAGACCCGAATCCACCCTACTGTTTCCAGAACCCCTCCAATTATGATGGCGGGGATCCAAACCGTAAGAATCAGATCCGGTTCGATGACTCCCTGGTAGAGATAGAGGATGGCACTGATGGTGGTACCCAGTGCGGTTACTCCGGCCCAGGTGAAGAATGCCCAGGGCTCAATAAGTTGCATACCCTCTTGAGCTTTAAGGGTTTGCTTAATGATCTTCAGCTCCTCCAGGTAAGATTCCCGTCTTTTCTCCATAACCAATCCTCCGGAATGCGATAAATTCGTCTCACAAAGTCACTTTGTAATGCAAAGTATACATCTGAATTTGTTTTTTAGCAAGTCTTGAACTCGTCACTGCGATCAATTGACGACATTTTTCAAGTTCCTTCGGTAGTCTGTCAAGAAAAGGTCCGAAAAACTATTTATTTTGAACTTTCATTTATTAAGATTTTCACGGTTCCGGTAGTTTTACCAGTGTCGACAGATACTGGAAAATAGTCGAATACTTTCCGGAGTTCTTTGATAAGAACTCTCAGATCCAGTGGTACGTTGTAAGCAAACCCAGCTGAGTTTTACCAAAAATGCATAATCATTTGCCATCGATAGGGATATTGTGCCAAGATCAACAATCTGCACGCACCTCGCTTGTGTGCTTCCGAGGTACCCGATTAGCCTTACTACAAAGGAAGATAAGCATCATTAAATGAACAATAGCCATTTATAGATGTTTATGGGGAGGATTCATCTTGCATCATCAGATGGACCCCTGCCGTTTTAAAGGTTTTCGGTAGTGCCAGAATATTGGCATCTCTGCCGACATACCGCTCCGCATCCTTCAGAGCGTCCGCAAAGGTTTGTAAGCATTAGTTTGAGTCCACAAATTATTGATCATTTTTCATCACGCCCCCGGTACTGAGGCTAATGCCTGCCGCTTCTGTCTTTATTTGTTTTATGAGTTTTGAGCGATCCGGTACCGTACACTCCTTAACACTTCTCCTGCAAAGCTGGCTCGCTTTAGAAAATCGTTAAGCAGGGGGTCCGGAGAGTTTTTTAAAAAAGCCAAACACCATCTAACAAATCCCTGAAATGGATTCCAGGGACTTTCCTAAAAGTGGTATCGAGCCCCTATTCCCACATCAATATCAAAAACGGTAGCGGGAAAAACAAACATACCAGGGACTATCTCACCAAAAAGTTCAAGCTTTTCGACAGGATACCACTGAAGGCCAAAGGGAACTCGAAGTCCCAGTCCAACCCAATCAACCGAATCCTCATTTGTTGGTTCCCAGGAAGGGCCTCTAAGACTTGCATCATTAAAAATCAGGAGCTTTCCCCCCAGTCCAAAATACCAGTTGAGCTCATTTTGTATGGTTTGACGGAAAACCCATACATCGCCATGAATATGCAGATGGTTTGAAAGGTCCCAGGCAAGTCCAAGAACAATCCGTTGATTAAACGCCAGGCTTATCCCTGTTGGATCTCCCAGGATGATTCCTACTCCATTGTCGGACTCTGCAAAAAGTGAACAAGGTAATAGGACCAACAAAAATACAATTAATACCATTTTTCGTACTCTCATGCAAAAAAGGTACAAAAAATGAACGTAAAAGGCAAATCAGGACGCCCCTATGTTCCAAATACCATGTTCGGAGACAGGAAGTCACCCCAGGATTTTCAGGGGGAGTTATCAGCCGTCGTTACCAATTGCCTCTACCGGGCAACTTTCCATTGCGGAAGTGGATGCTTCAGACTCAGCGTCATCGGCGGGCTGCTTTTTTACAAATGCAAGATTATCATCATCCATTTCAAAAATTTCCGGTGCTTCCTCCGCACAGACACCACAGCCTATGCAGTTTTCGTCCACATACCAACTGCCGGCCGTATTTGCTTCTCTTCTCTCGTTTTTATCTGCCATTATTTCCTCCCCATTATGCTCTTTATGTTATAATACAAAAAAAAATTGCAGTCGGCTACATAGGGGATGAGAAGGCCTTAGACTGACTGAACCCATCCAAGGGGGAAATCCTTCTGGAGATAGGATTTGGGACAGGACAATCCTTGAAGGAAATAGCCAAGCGGCTAGGAGATAACGGAAAAGCTTATGGTATTGATATTTACTCTGGGATGTTAGAAGTAAGTAGAAAAAAGCTTGTAAAAGCGGGACTTATGAACAGGGTTGAGCTTTACTGTGGTGATGCAACGGAGATGCCTTACGATGATGCCAAATTTGATGCCGTTTTCAGTAGCTTCACCCTTGAGCTTTTTGATACACCAGAAATCCCAAAGGTTCTTAGTGAAATAACCAGGGTTCTAAGACCAAAGGGAAGATTTGGACTTGTAAGCATGTCAAAGGAAGAGGGAAATTCCTTTATAACAAGGCTCTACGAGTGGTTTCATACAAAATTCCCAGAATACATTGATTGCAGACCTATTTACATTGAACAATCCCTAAAGGATGCGGGACTTGAGATAAAACACAAAGAGAAAATGAAGATGTTCGGATTACCTATAGAGATTGTTATTGCTGAGAAATAGCTTAAAACAGCTGTAGTGTCACCGAAATAGCAATGAACAAGACATCCGGAGCTATGTAATTCTCCGCTTTAGCGGAAATTACCCATAGATACATCATCCCATTGCCAGGTTCCCAAGCATAAAGACCTGAAGTTCCCTGTTAGAAAACTTTACCCGAGCTTTTTGCGTATTTCGGTGACACCAATTAAAACAAGGATAAGCCAGACCGACCTCTGCGCTATCTATCAAGGAGATTCCTGGGATTCACCACGGAGATGACACCCTGTGAACAATCCCATCCTCAATCACAATACAGGTCTGACCAGGTATCAGGCTTTACGCTATTTTGCATGCTTACCTGCCTGTACTGCCGTATCAGGTTCGCTTTCGCTATGTACCGTTCCTTTCCTCTTTCGGCGATGCGAGTCTCGCGCCTCACCTTCAGACCCCATCGTTGCCAGTGACGCCCTTGCAATTGGGATTATCTTGCCCCTAGTCGGGGCGATATTTGCTTCTTTCAGCAAGCCGGGTTTGCCCGCTTCGCTGGGTAAAAAAATGCCCGGCCAATGACCGGGCAACACTGTTCAGCTTTTTACATGGAATCTACAAGAAGTGCTTGACCTACCAGCCCTCGTTCTCACCGGGTACATAGATATCACCGGACTGAATCTTGGGCATCATCTGGTCGTACATGGAGACAACATCAGCAGGGAGTTCCTTCTTCACATTCTCGTTCCATACCCAGGTTATGGCACCGGAATCTTCTCCGAGAACTACGGTTTTACCACCCAGCTCGCCTTTCATGTACTGCTCAATGGCATAGGTGTAGAGGACGTTGAAGTCCTGAACAGCACTGGAGACAACATGCTCGGGAGCTTCCTGCTTAACATCTGCGACCATGCCGAACATGTAGGTGTCGGTTTCATAAGCAGCTTTGATGGAGCCCATGGATGCCTGGTTCGCATTTGACCAGACGATGTCCGCACCGGCATTGATCTGGGAGAGGGTAAGCTCGTAGCCTTCGTTCATGTCCGCAGAGTTCTGGGTAATTCCGAAAAGGAATTCCACTTCAGGATCTACTGACTTGATGCCCATCTCGAAAGCACGACTGGTTTTAGTGTATGCAGGAAAACTGCCACCCACAATACCGCCGACCTTCCCGGTCTTGGTCAGTTTGGCAGCCATGGCCCCCTGGATGTAACTCATCCGTTCAAGCACAAATTCGGCAACCAGCTGGTTCTCGGTAACCACATCACCACCGGCGGTGATAAAGATGGTATCAGGATAGTCTCCGCTGATTTCGCTGAAGGGCTTTGCGTACTGTCCACCGTGACCAAATACAATATTGAACCCTTCCTGGGCCAGGGCTTCCCCTTCCCGCTTCATCAGGTCTGCAGTGGCCGCTTCAACGATAACGGGGGTAAATCCGTACACCTTCGCAGCAGCTTTAAGACCGTTGGCTCCTACCTGTCCCCAACCGCCATCGGTGGGTGAACTGGGAAGGATAACTGCTACTTTAAGATCCTCAGGTTCCATCTTCGTGGGATCCACCGCTCCGCCATCCTGCTGGCCTCCGGCAAAAACCGGAAGAGCAAAGAGCACCATAACCAGCACCAACAGAGAAACAACAATTTTCTTCATTTCCTACCTCCTATAGATAGTGTATATTAAAACCGGAAATCCGGTTTTTTTACGATTTTTCGTAGGGAACCCCGAGAGCTCTCGGAGCCCCTACCTTGTTACGGCTCACCGCAAGCACGGCGATGACCGTGGCAATATAGGGAACCATCATGATGATATTCCGCGGTACATCGACTCCGGAAACCTGGAAGAGCATCTGCAGGGCGCTGGCTCCTCCGAAAAGCATAGCTCCGAGAAAGACACCCAGGGGATTCCACTTTCCGAGGATAACCACCGCCATAGCGATAAAACCCCGGCCGCTGGTCATGTTTTCTCCAAAACTGGCTGCCTGGGCGATGGAAAGAAAGGAGCCTGCAACCCCGATCATGGCACCGGAAAAGAGGACTGCCCCAAACCGCACCCGGATTACATTGATTCCCACGGAGTCAGCTGCATGGGGATGATCTCCCACGGCGATAATCTTCAGCCCCAGGGAGGTTTTCTTGATTATCACCCAAAGCAGTATCACCATGAGAAAGCCGAAGTAAACAAGAATGTTGTGGCTAAAGAGCATGGGACCGATGAAGGGGATTGCCGAGAGGAGAGGTATTTCCAGAGCCGGGAAGGTGACCGCAGCTATTCCCTCATCCAGAATACCGGTTCCGTAAAAGATTCGCCGGTAGAGGAAGCTGGAAAGGCCGGCACAGAAGATATTGAGGGCCGCTCCTATGATGATCTGATACGCCCTGTATCTGATGGTGGTGACTGCGAAAATGGTTATAGTAAGTACTGCCGCTGCCACACCGGTGGTCAAACCGATCCAGTAAGAGCCGCTCAGCTTCGCCCCAAGGTAGGCGCCGAAGGCTGCCATCAACATAATCCCTTCAACTCCGATATTAACCAGCCCCGCCCGTTCGGAAATGGAAAGGCCTAAAGCCGCAATGAGCAGGGGGGTAGCCATTCTAACCGAGGCGCTCAAAAAAGCTGCAAACTGTACTGCGTCCATTATGATTCATCCTCCTTTCTATCAGCCCCGTAATCTTCCGGCCCTCTCTCTTTTATCGCTTTCTCGACCCCTTTCCGGGAGACGATCCCTCCCCCCTGCTTCACCGCAGCCAAGGCGATGGCAACAATCATCACTCCCTGGAAGATGTTCACAAAAGAGGCGGAAACTCCGGCCATCCGCTGCATGGTCATTGCCCCGGAGCTCAGGGCCCCAAAGAGAAGAGAGGTGAAGATGATACCGATGGGATTACTGGCCGCCAGCACCGCAACTGATATTCCGGTATAGCCGTGCCCCGGGCTGATCCCCTCGATAAGATAGTGAACGTTGGCAAGTTCCAGGGCACCGCCAATTCCCGCAAGACCGCCGCTGATAAGCATGGTAGCCGTCACTGTCTTCTCGACGCTTATACCGCCGCACCGCGCCGCATCCCGGTTAAAGCCAACCGCCCGCACTTCGTATCCCACAAAGGTCTTGAACAGGAGGTAAAAAAGGAGTACCGCAAAAAGGATACCCAGAAAATAGCCGAAATGAAGCCGGGTTCCAGGCAGGATTGAGGGAAGAAATCCCTGCTCCGCAATGGTATGGGACTGAGGTTCCGCCCGAGCCGGGTCCCGCATGGGTCCACGAACCAGGTAGCCGATAAAGTAGAGGGCGATATAATTGAACATGATGGTGGTGATCACCTCACTCACCTCATATTTAGCTTTCAGAAAGCCCGGGATAAAGCCCCACAAAGCGCCCCCCAGGGCCCCGGCGATAATCATCAAAGGAATAAGAACTATTCCTGGCAAGGTGGTAAAGGTGACCCCAATCACCGTGGCAAATACAGCTCCCATCAAGAGCTGCCCCTCTGCTCCAATGTTGAAAACACTGCCCCGGAAGGCGATGGCCACCGCAAGACCGACAAAAATCAGCGGAGAGCTTCGATTGATGGTGCTGGTGATGGAGAAGAGATTTCGAAAGGTTCCCAGCCAGAGGGAGGCAAAGGCTTTTCCTACATCGTACCCGGCCAAAAGTAGAATCAGGGCTCCAATAAGCAGGGAGATAAGAATGGCTATCGTTGGTCTAAGCAGTTTCTCTTTAAGCACCTTTTACTCCTTCCGCTTCGTTGTTTCGATCATTGTTTTGACCTTCCCGGATACCGCCCATCAGAAGTCCAATTCTCTGAACCGGAGTATCGGGAGGAAGGAAATCAAGGATTTCCCCCTTATACATAACCGCAATACGGTCACTCATGGTGAGAATCTCATCCATATCCGTCGAGATAAGCAGAACAGCCTTTCCCTTGTTACGCTCCTCCACAATCTTCCTACGTACAAACTCTATTGCTCCAATATCCAGTCCCCGGGTGGGTTGCATGGCCACCAGCACCTCCGGGTTACGGGATATCTCTCTGGCAAGTATCACCTTCTGTTGATTACCTCCGGAAAGGCTTCCTGCGGGCAGGTCAATTTTCCGGGGACGAACGTCGAATTTTTCCACCAGCTCCAGGGCCTCATCTGCAATCCGCTGATAGTTCAATACCGGTCCGTCATGGTGCCGCTGATCCCGCTGACTCCCCATGATAAGGTTTTCCATTACGGGAAACTGCAGTACCAGCCCCTTCTTCTGCCGGTCGTCGGGGATATGGGCAAGGCCGCAGGCAAGCATTTCTCCCGGAGTCGGATTATGCTTCTCCTCTCCACAAATGGTAATGGTTCCACCCTCGGAATCCCGAAGACCAACTAACGCTTCGCCAAGTTCAAGCTGACCATTACCATCCACTCCGGCAATTCCGAGGATCTCCCCTCCCCGGATCTCAAAGGAGATATCCCGCACCGCAGGAAGCTTGCGGTTATCAAGAACCCGGAGATCCTTGACAGCAAACATCACATCACCCTTCTCCACCTCCGGCATATTGCGCTCCAGAAAGACCTCCCGGCCCACCATCATCCGGGCCAGCTCGTTAAGATCGGTATCGGAAACCTCCACGGTATCGACCACCTCCCCTTCCCGCATCACTGTCACCCGATCGCAATATTTCATCACCTCCTCAATTTTATGGGTGATGAGAATTACCGAATAGCCCTCTTTGGTGAGCATTTTTACAGAGCTGAAGAACTCTTCCACCTCCTGCGGGGTAAGCACTGCGGTAGGTTCGTCAAGGATAATGATCTTGGCCTTTCTGATAAGGGCCTTAAGAATCTCAACCTTCTGCTGCACCCCCACCGGAAGCTGCCACACAAGAGCCTCGGGGCTTACATTGAAACCGAAGCGCTCATTAATATCAGCCACTTCTTTATTGAGTTCCTTCAGATCGAGGAAGAACCCAGCCTCCTTCATCCCCAGGAAGATGTTCTGGGTTACCGTCATCTGAGGGATAAGCATAAAATGTTGATGCACCATGCCGATACCATGATCTATAGCGGTCTTTGGATTATCCACATCTACTGTTTCACCGTTGATACAGATGTCACCGTTGTCACAGCTGTAGAGTCCGTAGAGAATATTCATCAAGGTGGTTTTTCCCGCCCCGTTTTCCCCCAGCAGGGCGTGAATCTCCCCCTCCTCCAGCTCAAAACAGACTCCCTGGTTCGCCTTTACATCCCCGAAATCTTTACAGATGTTGTTCAGTTCTACTACTTTCACCTGTCACCCCTTGATTATAACCCCGCCCGGGAGTCGGGGCTGTTTCTATGCATAGTAATAATCTTATACCTTTTTCCCACGCAATACAAGCAGGGCCGCCTCGGCTACCCTTCTGCCCAGCATCTCGGCATTTCCCATGGCAAACTCATCCTCCTCGGCTCCTTTTGCTTTCCGGTCCTGACTCCAGACGGAGACTCCCGCATAGACACCGAGGCCGCCGTTTATCACCATCATCCCCTGGGTGTGGTAAAAACCCTGAATAGCATGGATAGTCTGTTCCTGCCCTCCATTTCGGGTGCCGCCCACCGCAATGGCGCCGCCAACCTTATAGCGAAAGTAGTCGGGATTCTCCTTCAGGAGGGTATAGGTGGGACGAAACCGGTTCAAAAAGGTTGCCAGTTGCCCCGTCAGATTCATCTCATAGACCGGAGAGGCTATTATGTATCCGTCGGCGTTGTAGAATGTATCGTACAGTTCATTCATATCGTCATCAGGATGGACCAGACAGTAGGTGGTCCCCTCCCGGACACAACGGTCGCAGTGAATGCAGAAGCCAAGCTTGCGGCCCCGAAGGGTGACCAGCTCCGTCTCTACTCCCTCTATCTTCTCCGCCGCCGAAAGGGCCCGGCCGAGGGTATACTCGGTGGCAGCCTTTCTGGGGCTTCCGCTTATTCCCAATATCTTAACCATGAAAAACCTCCAATGCTTTATCTCAAAGCTTGCTCTCATCCTGAAAGCGCTGTTGAAACCGTTTTCAATATGTAAGAGAAAATCGGCCACCCAAGGCCGATCCTTTTGTTAATCGTTTTATAAAGGGCATGATACCACATCATTTTCCCTTTGCAAAGAGAAAGTTCAGTAATGTGATCACATTTAACATG
>CAYMWV010000109.1:0-11847 GCA_964394395.1 uncultured Sediminispirochaeta sp. | reverse complement strand
GCGGTTGGCGGCAAGCGGTTGGCGGCAGTCTGCTGGCGGCAGTCCACACGCACAGCACTTGAGGCCGCAGGCGGTGTGCGGTATGCCGCAGGCGATGCGCGGGGTGCGGCAGGCGGTATACGGCAGAGTAAATCTGCGGCACCGGTGACACAGCGATGATTCACATATCATGTAAAAAGATGCTATACTCTTCCTGTAAAAAGGAGAAGGGAGGCAAAGGATGAACCGGATATCAGGAACAAGCGCCCTGAAAGAGAAGCGGCGCTACACCATAGAAGATTACAGGTCCTGGCCCGATGACCAGCGGTGGGAGTTGATTGACGGAGTGCCCTACTCCATGAGTCCTGCTCCCCGGGTTCCTCACCAGGATAGAGCGGGAAATCTGTTCAACCGGCTTTACAATTTCCTTGAAGGAAAACCTTGTAAAGTCTACATGGCACCCTTGGACATCTATCTGCAAGATGAAAATTCCGGAGAGGAGGAGCAGACGGTGGTTCAGCCCGATGTCCTGGCGGTTTGCGACCCTTCCATTGTGAAGGATGACGGAATTCACGGCGCCCCCGACTTTGTTGCCGAGGTGCTCTCCGACTCCACGGCCAACAAGGATTTCAGCGTTAAACGGGAGCTCTATGAGACCAGGGGTGTAAAGGAGTACTGGCTCATCCAGCCCGACACCTGTACGGTTTTCCAATATCTTCGGGAGGGCGAGAAGATGCAGGGAGAGCGCTTTGCACCCATCAGAGAGTTTCGCAGGGGAGAGCCGGTGGAGAGTGGACTCTTTCCCGGTTTTGTGTGGAATTGCAGTAAGGAATAAACGACCACCGGTAAAACCGGTGGTTTTACGTAAGCCCCCTGGAAGGGGGCTTACGGCGGCCTTCGGCCGCCGTCGGTGGTCGTGTGTTGAAAAAGGGAGAGGCAGATGCAAGATAGGGCAGAATTGACCGGAATTGGAGTGGGGCCTGGAGCTCCGGAGCTGTTAACCCTGGAAGCTTCCAGGCTCATGAAAGATGCAGATCTGGTATTTGTACCAACTCCGAACATAGCCAACCGTTCCCTGGCCGCTGAGATAGCCGCCGGTGCCGGTCTTGACCTAGAAAAGGTGCGGCAGATTGAGTTTCCCATGTCCCGGGATAGTGAAACCCTTCGCAGCTCCTGGGCCACTGCGGCAAAACCGGTTGTAGAGGCTTTAGAGCAGGGAAAGGTTGCGCTATTTCTCACCCTGGGAGACCCTTCGGTCTACAGCACCTGGATCTACCTGCGTCGGGCTGTAGAGGGATTGCGCCCCGGGACCCGCTTTGGGGTGGTTCCCGGTATTATGGCCGCCAATGCCGCCGCTGCCCGGCTCGGCATCCCCCTGGTGGAAGGGAATGAACGGATGGTACTCCTGCCCCTGCCGGACCCGGTGGATAAGCTCGATTCCTACCTCACCCTGGCAGAGCAGCTGGTAATCTACAAGATTGGCTCCCGCCTCGATGCTTTGACCGCCTGGGTCAAAGCCAGGAATCTGGGGGACGGTGCCTTTCTTGCAGTCGCAGTGGGCCAAAAAAGGGAAAAGGCTGGCCCCCTTTTAGCACTGGCGCCCGAGGCGGAGGGGTATCTCTCCCTGGCGGTGGTGCGGATCCAAGGAGATTAGCTATATGAAATCATCTATTTTTGTAACAGGGGCAAGCGGGACTGTTGGAAGCAAGCTTAGCGAACAGCTGCTGGAAAGGGGACACCTGGTTAAGGGAGCTCATGGCCGGGGGAAAACCTTGCCTAGTCATAACAATCTGACCCCCGTAGTTTTCGACTTTACCGACCCCTCCACATGGGAGAAGGCGCTGGAGAATGTTTCAGTAATCTTTCTTATGCGACCGCCCCATATCTCGAACATTCAGAGAGACATGCGACCATTTCTGGAAGAACTCAAAAGGCGGAACCTGGAACAGGTGATTTTCATGTCCGTTCAGGGAGTAGAGAAGAACCGCTGGGTACCCCACCACAAGGTCGAGAAGGCGTGTGAGGAACTTGACCTGCCCTCCACCTTTATTCGGCCAAGTTTTTTTATGCAGAACCTGATCACCAGCCATCTCTCCGAGATCCGTGACGAAAACCAGCTTTTTATTCCTGCCGGTCACGGTAGAACCAACTTTATTGATGCGGAAGATATCGCAGAGGTGATAGTCCGAATAGTGGAGCAGAAAGAGCTACGGGGTAAAGCTTACACCATCACAGGCGCTGCCAGCTTCTCCTATCAGGAGGTGGCAGAGGTTCTCAGCTCTGCCTTGGAAAGAGAAATTGTGTATGCAAATCCAGGCCCTTTAGCCTTTCTTAGGTACCACCATCGTAAGGGCCGCCCCTTGGGCATGAGCCTGGTGATGCTTGTTCTCTACTCCCTGGTCAAGTTTGGTAAAAGCGACATCACCACATCCGAGTGCAGGGATATTCTTGGAAGAGAACCGGGCAGCCTGGAGAGTTTCATCCGCAGGAACCTTCATCTCTACTCAAAGAGGTTATGAAGGAGATAAAAAGGGGTATCACCGATAGTGCATTATAGAGTGGACATATCTGAACCGGCACAAAAAGAGCTCACAGATATAGTCCAATATATTGCTTCAGAATTCAGACCGTCCCGCAACATTAATCCCACTGAATCGAGGCTGTCCAAACCACCATATATGGTGCTATTGCATTTTTCCCAACACCATATCTAGCGTGCATGATACTCAAAATAGGTTGCGGGACAGCCTCAATTATCTGCACCTATATCAGCATTAAAGATGATGCGATCTCTCGAAGAAGGGATGGCAAGTTTATCCGGCATGCCCCAAGCCTGTTCCCTTGTCGCTGATCAATCCTTTCCCCCATCCATAATTTGACTACGGAGCTTCAAAAGCTTACCATTGAGCTATGATAAAGAAAAAAATGTTCGGAGCTATTGATCACGAAAGCAGCAGAGTCATTTTTGGAGGAGCTGCCCTGGGAGCAGCGGAGGCAAGGGATGCGAAAGAGGCTTTCGGGACCCTGAAACGCTATGGGGTAAACCACATCGACACTTCGGTCAGCTACGGGGAAGCGGACAAACGAATTGGCGAGCAGATTGCGGGGGAGAGAAACGAATGGTTCCTGGGGGGAAAGATCGACGCTAGGAGCTACGATGAGGCGTGGGAGGAGCTGCATCTCTCCCTTAACAACCTGGGAACCGATCACTTCGATCTTCTGCAGATGCATGAACTTGTTAAAGAGAGGGATGTGGAGCGTTTTCTGGCTGGCGACGGAGCGGCGGGGGTACTGCTGAAGGCTGAAAAATTGGGCATGGCCCGGCATATTGGGGTTACCGGCCACGGTTATGATGCACCCCGGCTGCTTGCCCAATGCGTCAAAGCGCTGCCCCTGGACTCGGTGCTCCTTCCCTGGAACTACACCTTAAGCAGAAACGAGTCCTACGCCCGGGATTTTACCGCCCTTGCCAGCAGCTGCAGGGAGAAGGGAATCGCCATCCAGACCATCAAATCGATCGCCCGAAGCAGCTGGGGAACCAAGGAGCGGAGCCGATCAACCTGGTACCGCCCCCTGGAGGATCCAGCTGATATCGACCGGGCTGTATGGTGGCTCATGGGGCAGAAGGAGCTTTTCCTCTGTTCCCCCGGGGATCTTGATCTCCTCCCCCTTGTCCTCGACGCAGCAGAGAGGTTTTCCACTGTTCCCTCCAACGGGGAGATGGAAGAGATGTGCCAACGCCTGCAGATAGCAATGCCTGAACCGGGTGACTGGCCGCGGATGCAGCCGGACCAAATATAGTCGGCGTAGTAGAAGATGGCTATAGCAGTTCGGTTCGGGGCACTGTTTGTTACCGAGCCTTTCAAGAAAGCATCCACCTTATGATTACTCTTCTATCCCCGGAGCCTGGACACTGCCTCAGTGGAGGACACATCTACAACCAACGCATAGGCATGGAGCTTGCTGAGAAACATTTCCGGCTCAGACACCTTCCAAGCCCAACTCCGGCGGCTGCTGCCCTATCTTCCTGCGGCATTAATGAAAACTCCCTGCTCCTTCTGGACAGCCTCTATTTTGAGCAGGAAGAGTGGCTGCTCTCCCTATCCAGGGTATGGAAAGGCGGGCTTGCGCTTCTTGTCCACTACCTTCCCTCAACAGACCCGGGGCTCTCGGAAGCTGCATCAGCCAAGCTTCGAAAGAAGGAAGCAGCAGCGCTCTCCCGGGCCGGGAAGATAGTTACCACCAGCAGATACATGGCCTCGGTAATCAGAGATCTTTTCCCGGCTGCTCCGGAAGCGGTAGTAGTACGTCCAGGGGTGGATCAGAGGTTCCGTGATGTCAGGAAATCCTCCAATGGAGTAAAGAACGGAAGGGAGGTGCGTCTTTTGACCGTGGCAAACTGGACCGAAGGAAAGAACCACGCCTTCCTGCTTCCAGTGCTTCACCGTCTGAACAAGCTTCCATGGAGATGGAAAATTATAGGAGAGACCGAAGGGAATGGAGAACTGGCGAAAACGTTCCAAAGAAGAGCCCGGCATCTTGGACTAAAGGAGAGAATCGATATCGCAGGACCCCTCCCACCGGAATCGGTCCCCGCCGCTTTGGCGGATGCAGATCTCTTTCTCTTTCCCTCCAGGTTTGAAAGCTACGGAATGGCCCTGGCAGAAGCTTTGAGTGCGGGAGTTCCGGCGGTAGCCGGGCGGGTTGGTGGTACCGAAGAGGTTTGCCACGGCAGGAAGGGAGCCCTGCTTATCGACCCCAAAGATAGCCAGGAGTGGACCGACACCCTTGGGCAGCTCCTTGAGGATAAACAGGCCCGTTCACAGCTCACCTCTGCAGCCCGGCACAGCCCACTGGATTTCCCGGACTGGAAGGAAAGTGCGGAGATTCTCTATTCCGCCCTGGAGGAATGATGAAGAGACGATACCGGATCTGGAAATATGTTCAGTCCCTTATAGCACTGACCATTACGGTCTTCCTGCTGAGGGGGAAGGATCCAGAAAGGATCATCTACTCCGTACTCATACTGCATATCTGGAGCCTTCTCCTCCTTCTCTTTCTATCCCGGGAGAGAAGGAGCCCCCTTCCCCTCTCCAACAAACTTGCCAACCTGATAAGCGCCCTCCGGGGGCCCGGCTCTGCCCTGCTTCTCTTTCTTCCCCCCTTCCTGCTTCCGCCGATCATCACCATCTACGCCCTTACGGATCTACTGGACGGGTATCTTGCCCGGAAGAGCGGTGGAACTGAGCAGGGGGCTCTCATCGATGAGGAGAGCGATGCACTCTTTGCATTTCTGCTCTCAGCCATGCTCTACACTTCGGCGGGTTTCGGAAGCTGGGTTCTTTTCTTTGGAGCACTGCGTTATCTCTTTGTCCTGATCTTCGCCCTCACCGGAACAGCGGAGGAAACAGTTCCAGAAATGATCCCCTTCCACCGCTATTCCCGCTTCGCCTGCGCAGTCGGTGTCACCAGCCTGGTAAGTGCTTACTTCACCATCCTCCCCTTCCAGCTCCGGCGATGGTTTCTGCTCCTGGGCCTTGGGATGCTCCTCATTTCCTTTCTCTGGGAGTTGCGGATACACTTGAAGCGGGGTCGTTCCGCCCTCTTCTTCGGGCTTTTGCAATCCTTCATTATCTACTACGGGATCCCGGGGAAAAAGGGGAGGATAAAGAGACTCTATTCAACCTTTATCGGCCCGGGAAGCCTTGCATTCGACATAGGTTCGCATATAGGCAATCGAATCGCTCCCTGGCTGGAGCTGGGCTCCCGGGTGATTGCGGTAGAACCCAATCCCGTCTGTGTTTCCATTCTCCGTTCTCTTCACGGCAGGAAAAGGGAGTTGGAGATTATTCCTAAGGCGGTGGGAAGCAGGAGCGGCACGGCAGTGCTGTTTACCGATCCGGCACATCCCACCCTGAGCACCATCTCTGAGCAGTGGATCCAGCAGGTAAAAAAGAGCTCCCCCTTCCGCTTCATCCGATGGAGCCGCAGGGATGAAACGGAAATGGTGACCCTGGATCAGCTGATCGACCGTTTCGGAATTCCCGATTTTTGTAAGATCGATGTGGAAGGATCGGAGCTTGAGGTACTGCAGGGCTTGAGCACCCCCATTCCGGCCCTTTCGGTGGAGTACATCCCTTCAGCTCCAGGAATTGCCATTGCCGCTGTCGAAAGGATTGCCGAACTTGGTGATTACCAATTCAATCTCTCCCGCAGAGAGACAATGCGCTTTCTCCATGAAGAGTGGATTGAGCGCAGTACCGTGCTGTTATTCCTTCGTTCCCAGGAGGAAAACGACAATGCAGGGGATGTGTATGCCAGGCTCAAGAGCTGATTTTCTTCGAAGAACAGGATGTATCTACACCCTTGCACTCCTGTTCAATGCGATTTTGGGAATACACTCCTGGTTCCCCGACCACCAATGGATCCTGTTTCTGATTCCTGTCCCGGAAGCGCTGATTTTTACATGGCTGATGGGATACGGGAAGCGTACCGTGCTGCCCGCCTCCCTCATCCTCCCCCTGTTCACAGCGCTCTCCGCCGGGGAAGCTCTCTTCCGGTATATTTACAAACGTCCCTTCGATCCGGTCGCAAACCTCCCCCTGGCCTCCAGGTTTTTCGCCATGTTTATCAGAAAAACTGACATACCCCTCATGGTTTTTATACCCGGACTTATCCTCCTGTATCTGCTACTTTCCCTCTTATTCCGCTTAATGTTTGTCCCGGTAGGAGCGCTTTTCTCCCGCTGTCTGCCGGATGCAAAAAGCTCCCCCAAAGCGCTTTCTGTTTTACTGCCCCTGCTCATTATCTCTGTGGTGCTTACGCCATATCCACCGGTTCTCCAAAGCGCCGAATCGGTAATTGGTACCCTCTTTCCCCAACAAAAGCAGGTGGAGAGTATCATAGAGAGTTATGAAGAAATAGAAGCGAAAGAGAAAGTGGTAAAGAGGAAAAGAGAAGCAGATATTCATCTCTTTATCGTGGAATCCTACGGTATGACGGTGTTTACCAACCCGGATCACCGGAAGCGCATTCTGCCTTTTCTGAAAGAACAGGAGATGCTGCTCAGGAGCAAGGGCTTTACCATCCTCTCTTCGGGGTATCGCTCTACTACCTTTGGCGGTACCTCCTGGCTGGCCGATGCAAGCATCCTCAGCGGCCTGAAGATCGATACCCAGGAAAAGTACAACAGGGTGATAGAGGCTTCGAGCCGGAATATTATCCATTTTCTCAAGGAGAAGGGTTACCTTACGGTTCTTTCGGCGCCCGGTACCAGTTACATGACCGAGAAGTATCTCGGCTTCTACGCTTATGATCATCTCTTTTTATATGATGATTTTGGCTATGAGGGGCCCTACTTCACCTTTGGGGAGATGCCTGACCAGTATCATCTTTACACGGTTCAGCGTGATCTGCTCTCGGGCTTAAACGGAGAAGCTCCACCAATCTTTGTTGAATACATTCTCTGCTCCAGTCACGTTCCCTGGAATTATATTCCTCCCTATATTGAATCCTGGGAGGGTTTTGACAATGGGAAGGTCTATTTTGACCGGGAGAAAAACAGCTGGTACGACAATTCCTGGGCCTCGGGAAGCGAACTCTTTGAGGGCTACGACCACTCCATCCGTTACAGCCTCGAAACGGTTATCGGCTTTATCAGCACCTATCTCGATCCCGAAGCGATCGCCATCATTATTGGCGACCATCAACCGAAATTCCCGGTCAGCGAGAAGGGAGCTGATTTCTCGGTACCGATACATATTGTTTCCGCTGGCCAGAACCGTATCGATGGCTTTCTGGACCAGGGCTACGGAGGGGGTATTATCCCTCCAAAACTGGAAGCTCTCCCTTCCCTTGAAACCTTTCTCCCCGCTCTGCTCAAGACCCTGTTCGGCGAAACCGGAGAAAGCGGTGAGTAAGTGTTCCTGCCCCAAGAAGCTGCTGAAGAGCATCGCCCCCGTTCATATTCTGGAAAAAGGGGGTGTTTTTCCACAAGGGAGAAAGCAGGGGAAGAAGAAGCCGAATAAACCGATCCCTGGGACGGCCCAGCTCCAGGAAAGGAGAAAGATCCCTCTCCTCCAGGAGGCTGAAGCCCCTCTTCAAGGCCATATGCTGGAGTGTATCCGGAGTCTCAAGGGTTCCCACCTGCCAGCCCGATCTAAAGCGGTCGAGAAGCACCCCATCCCGGAGGCAAAGGGCAGCTCTGGAGCTGAGAAAGTCATCGCAGACAATCAGTTCGCCCCCCTCCTTCACCAGCTCTGCAGCCCGATGGAAAAAGAGCTCCCCCCCGGGCATATGGAGGAAGGACTCGATGGCGTAGGCAAGATTAAAAGAGCCTTTGAGTGTGGAAGGATCGGTAAAATCACCAGAGAAAATGGAGCAGCGTTCTGCCCAACCGCTCCTGTCCAGCAGACGCCTTCCCGCTTCATACTGGACGGGACTGATGGTAATGCCGGTGAACCGGGCACTGCAGAGAGCTGCAAGCGCCATCATGCTGCCCCCGACCCCGCAGCCAATATCCAGAACCGTTTTAGCATCCGATCCCTCTATACATCGAGCGATGAGGGTGTGAATGTAATTGATCGCCTCCTCCCGGGAGGATACCCCTTCGCCCCAGAGGGCCCGGTGAATAGAGGCGCTTTTCCGGCCATGACCGAAAAGGAGGAATCGGGAGGTGTTGGCATCATAATAGCGTTTAACATTACCCCTTGCCATACCTGGCTTATAAGGGAGCCGGGCTGACTATGCAAGAGCAGGAGCGCAATTTTTTTCTGCTTAGCCTCGGGCTGATGGTTTCCCGGTTCGGCACAGCCATATACCTGGTATCGGTGGTGCTCTTTATCAGGGACAGCAGTGACAACGCCGGAGCCATCGGGATCTTTCAGATGATAGCCCATCTGCCCATACTCTTTTTAGCCCCCCTGGCAGCAAGGGTCACCACCCGGTACAGCAGGAAGCATCTGATGATTCTCACCGATTCCCTCCGGGGTCTGTTCATGATAGCCGCCGCCCTGGCCGCTGGTGCGGGAGTGCTCAACTACATCGGCCTCCTTATTTTGACCGTCCTGATATCTGTGAACAGCGCCTTTTTTCTTCCCGCATCCCACGCCATCTTTCCCGAACTGATCGCCCCTGCCATGATCCGACGGCGTAATTCCCTCAAGAGTGTGCTGCTTCTCCTTGCCAATTTCGGCGGAACCGCCCTTGGAGGTGCCGCCTACGCCAGGTTCTCCGTAACGGTTATTTTCCTTTTCAACGGACTCACCTTCCTCGCATCAGCGTTGCAAGAGAGTTTTATCCGCACTGCAGCCCATTCTTCGGTTTCAGTTTCGCTTCAGCCCCGGATGAAAAACCTTCGCCAGGCGCTCCCCAGGATCAGGGGGGTGACACCCCTCCTGCTGGTCTACGCAATGATTCATGCCCTTTCACCACCCCTTATCCTCTCCCTTCCCTTTCTGCTTGATCAGCGCTACGGCGGGGGAGCTTCAGCTTTCGGCTTGAGCCTCTCCCTTCTGCTGGCTGGCGGAGGTTTGGGCGCCCTTCTCTACGGCTACTCTACCTTTTCCCGAAAGAAGAGCAGCTCTATCTTCCTTTTGGCACTTTTCCTTCTCCCGGTACTTATCATTGCAGCGGGAACGGGGAGAAAGCTGATACTCCTCTACTCTGCCCTGGCTGCTGCGGGAATCTGTATCGGTCTGCTATTTCAGATCATCACCACATCGCTCTATCTTTATGTTCCCGAGGAATCAAGGGGCAAGGTGTTTGCAAGCCTTGAGGCGCTGGCCTCCCTGGCAACACCGATTTCCTACGGAGTGAGCGGCTTTCTCATCCAGATGATGCGCTCCCACCTTTCCCGGTTCTACTGGATTATCGGAGCAGTTCTCTTCCTGCTTTCCCTCTCGCTTTTTGTCCGCAGCCGGATGGGTGGACTTTTAGCCGGCAATAGCAAACAATACCAGGATCGTGAACATGAAGCTGAATGAGCGGTGTATATCGGCCTGTTTTCCGCTCTATCGGACCGGAAAATTGTCGATCTCTACAAGCGTTTTGTCAATCAGATTGTGGAGGCACTAAGTTCCCTGCTGGAGATTACCCAGGAGGTACAAAAGCTTTTTTGCCTTCTTGATGTTTGGGTTCCCCGGGATATCATATTGAAACTGTTCCGCAACCTTTCCTGAGCATCATCTAAGCTCCAAGTGCTTATATTGACCAATTCTCTATTTCCAGTCCTTCGACCCGGCTGAAGTGTCGACTGTTATTTGTGACAAGGATCAAATTGTGACTTATTGCAGTTGCCGCAATTAAAAGATCCATATCGTCAATCAACGTACCTGCCCCCGACAGTATAGCCTTGTATTCACCGTATGTTTCCATGATTGCCGGTGTTATTTCTATTATCGGGAAAAGCTCTGCAATACGCCGGACACGAGCGAGATTCTTTTCCGGCCGGCCTGATTTCTTTGCTCCGAAAAACAATTCGCCATAGGTAATTACCGATATTGATTTTGGATCATTGCGTTTTTCAGCAAAGCGTCTGTTGACCTCAGCATTCCCATTTATACTGTAAATCAGTATATCGGTGTCAATCAAATAGCTCATTATCGCTTCCAAAACGGGAAGAGTTCCGTCGATTCGAATAAATATCCTCGATTATTTCGTCTGCAGAGCGTGAGTCATTCTCCCAGCTGCCAGCAAGTTTAAGGAATTCGTCTGTCGGGTTTCTTTCGAAGCTGTCCGGCAAGGAAAGGTACTTCTTTAAAATATAGACGACCTCCTGACTGATAGAACGTCTATCATCAGTCGCTAAACGTCTGAGCGTTTCATAGAGATTTTCATCAATATCTTTAACCTGAAGATTTGCCATGTAAAGCCCCCAGTGCTAAGCATACAACTATTCATGCTTTTTGCATAGTATTTCATGCTTTTTACGCATGTATAGCAGTTAGATATACAAAAAGTAACAATATATGATACAATTTGTACACCATGACCACATACGAACGGCTCAGGGAGCTTCTGGATGAGCTCTCGGACGAAAACCATTATTTGTTCACCTTGCAGGATCTCTCATCTGGTTTTCCGGATATGGATAGAGCTGCCATCAGGAACCTGGCAAGCCGAAGCGCTAAAAAGGGAATACTGGAACGGATCTGTGGCGGGATCTATCTCAATCCACGGGTGGTTTTTCCCGCCGGATACCTGCTTTACCACACTGCAACCCTGCTCAGAGCATCATGTTTTACCTATCTCAGCATGGAATCGGTCCTGAGCGATGCCGGAATTATTTCCCAGATCCCCATCTCATGGATAAGCCTGATGACCAGCGGAAGAAGTTATACCTTCGAATGCGGTACATGGGGTGCCATAGAGTTTATTCACACCAAAAAGAAGCCGGCATCACTGGCGGACCATCTAAGTTATGATGCGGCAAGACGGCTTTGGCGGGCATCGGTCCAGCTTGCGTTGCAGGACATGAAGGCCGCTGGAAGGCCCCTTGATCTTATAAGCCGGGAAGCTCTGGAGGAGTATGATAAGTTTATTTGAAAACTTGGTGATGGCAGCAACCGCAAAGGACCATTCACTCATACCAGTCAGGTCGGTGGTGGAAAAGGAAATTCTTCATCAGGAAATCCTCCGGGTGATGGCAGAATCTGAACTGCTGCAAAAGCTGGTATTCATAGGTGGTACCTGTCTGCGTACATGTTATGCTTCTCCAAGACTCAGTGAATCCTCGCCAGTTTGTTAACTGGCTGAGCACCGCCAGAGGCGGTGGATTCTTTTACAATCAGGCTGTTGTTGTTAGAAATCTTCTGTTTCTTCATTGAAATAATTTGATAAATTCTTCCGGTAATGCAACGGTAATTTTCG
>CAYMWV010000108.1:0-11905 GCA_964394395.1 uncultured Sediminispirochaeta sp. | reverse complement strand
GATCGCCATGAGCCAGACAATCCATACCACGAATTTCACGGTCTTAAGCCGATTTTGCTTAAAAGGTTTGTTGTTTACGGAGCAGGCGATCTGCCCAAAACCGCCGCCGGGGCAGAGGAATCCGCACCAGGCTCTTCCCAAGATTATGGAACTTAAAAAGAGCAGGGCGAAGGTCAAATAGCTGCCCGAAAGTATGCCTAATCTGGCACCACGGAAAACAATACCGGGGGAAAAGTAGAGCATGGTCACGGGGAAAAGAAGAGCCGAGCAGAGTAATAATGCCTTGCGGATCCCCGTAGGTTTTCTCAAGTTCGAGTTTTTCATTTTCTTAGCTCCATTTGAATGTTGGTTATTCCATTTACGACGTGGAAAGCTACGTCCTTGAAGCGGGGGATGCCGTGTTTCGGGAGAGCCGCCCACGAGAGTGCCCATGGCTCCGTAGGCCCAAAAAGCCCTCGGTTCAAGCGCCCATCCGCATTGCGGTCGATGAAGGCACGGAGCGCATACCTCCCGGGTTTTATCCCCTGGAATGTAATAGCCATATGCTGGGAGAGCTCCTCCTTTTTAATAATAATTTCCTGCCGCCTTAACGGACGATCAGGATCTCCGAAGGTTTCCTCGTTGACGAGGTCCACTCTCAGTTTCCCCGGTTCGGAGCAAAGCAGGTGTACCCTTATTACTGAGTCGGCGACCTCGGTTTCTGTAGCTGACGTATCCGATGAAAATGCAGGTGTACTTGGGAAAATCAAAAAAATACTAATGAAAATCAAAAAGGAGGCCATTGGGACCCTGAATATAGGGCGTTGATGTTGCATTACTGGATTATCCTGATCAGACACATGAGATGAGTTCTTTAAAATAGGTTTCGATGACTGCTAAGTCATCGGAAGATAATGCCTTCTCGATACGGAGTAGGGGTGCGAAGGTTTCGCGCTCGAATCTTTTATGGGCTTTTACTGCTATCCGTCCTTTCTCGGTATTCTCGAACAAGACATCGCGTCTGTTATCCGCCGCTTTATACTTCCTGAGATATCCTTGCTGAACGAGTTTAGCAACGAATTTTGATACTGCCGCTTTGGAAACGTTAAGCACATGGGCGAGGGTTGTCAGGTTGCAACCGGGGTTTTGATAAACAGCGACAATCGTGTGAATATACGAGGCGTACAAGAGTTCACCAGTGCCGTAATCTCTTGGTGTACTCTCGAGTTCAGCAAGGAAGCGATGCGCCGTATAGATATAGTCAAGAAGCCGAATATTCGTCACAGCTTTATTATTAACCAGGTTAACAATAAAGTCAAGAGCAACTAATGGTAGGGCAAAAGTACACACCTCGCCCGCCGGTCTATGAAGGAGAAACGATACCTATTTCAGAGATGCAGGATCCAACCCCGGATTGCCTTGCCGGGCAGTTCGAGAAGCGAACAACCAGGCCTTGACTCCCCCGAGAAGGGATCCCCCTTTTGCTCTAAAAGCATAGCTACTGTCCCCAAGATATCACCTTTGGGACCGGTAACTCACCTTTCTGTCTAACTTTAAGGCCAAAGGGATTCTTCTCGTCAAAGGAGTAGGGGTAAGTTCTGTAACCGCAGAGGCTTATAACGCTGAGAGGTGATATCTTGCGGACACTAAAATCGGTTTAATTTGACATCTTCCTCTTGTGGGTCTATGATGGGGCAGATTTTGGTAATACCACCAGCCTGAAGCGGGATCTTAAGCGGGAGGATCTATGGATACCTATATTGCCGGAAGTACCGGGAAGGTGCCCCGAAAAGCCAAACTTGTCTACGGATGGGCCGACCTGTACGGGGGAGGGGCCCTGAATCTGGTCGGATTCTATTATCTGATTTTTCTGACCGATGTGGTTAACATCAATCCGGCATGGGCAGGTCTTATTATCCTGCTCAGCAAGGGGTGGGATGCCGTTTCCGACCCCCTTATGGGGGTATTGACCGACCGGACCAGAACCAGAATCGGTAAGCGTAGACCCTATTTTATTGTCAATATCTTCTCGGTCATCCTTGCCCTTCTGGTTCTGTGGAATCCTGCCTACTTTCCCTCCGAGACGGCCCGATTCCTCTATGCCCTTTTTGCATACCTCTTCTTTTCTACGGTCTCCACTGTTCTGATGGTCCCCTATCTTTCCATGATGCCGCTTCTGGCCCGTGACTATAACGAGCGGACCTCCTTGAACGGCTACAAGATGGCATTCTCCTTCCTGGGAGGCATTCTGGCGGCGGTACTTCCCATGCAGATCGTCAACTCCTTTGCCGATATTCGCCACGGTTATCTGGCCATGGCACTGGTCTTCGGCATCTTTTTTTCCATCCCCTGGATATTCGTCTCCCTCTATTTCAGGGAACCCGACAGCCGGAATGATCCGGTTCCGGAGAAGTTCAGATTCCGGGAGTTTATTGAGCCGTTGAAGATCCGCTCTTTCCGCTACGTCATTGGCATGTACCTTGGGGCCTTTCTTGTTCTGGATATCATGAGTGCCCTTATTGCCTATTTTATCACCTATGTGCTTGACCGGCCTTCGGATCTGCAGATTGTTCTCGGGACCCTTATCATCTGCCAGCTTCTTTCCATGCCTCTGGTAATAAAGATCTCCGGAAAGATAGGAAAGAACCGAACCACCGTACTCTCATCGATGGTGTGGATTGTCAGTATTGCTTTTATTGCTGTTACCCCTGTTCACTGGCCCGCTTATATTCTCTATATTCAGGCGGCTGTAACAGGCTTCGGTGTCTGCGGCTCCCTGGTGATGCCCTGGACCATGTATCCCGATGCCACTGATGTTGGTTTCATTGCCCTGGGAAAAGATTGTGCCGGCAGTTTCAGTGGTATTATGACTTTTTTCCGCAAGCTTGCCTCGGCCCTCGCCCTCTTTATTGTTGGCCTTGTCCTGCAGCTGTCGGGATACCTCAGGCCGGTTGAACTGGTCACCCAGGGAGCCCGCCAGATTATGCATCAGACCCAGCCGGGAGAAGCGCTTCTGGCCATAAGGCTTCTGCTCTCTCTGGCTCCACTGTTGCTCCTTTCTCTTGTCAGCCTCCTTGCCCTCCGCACCCCCCTGACCCGGGAAAGCTACGGAATCGTACGCTCCCATGTTGATTTCCTTCAGGGCAAGGGCGGGAAAGATCTGTCTGAAGAGGAGCTTGCTGAACTGAAAAGGAGGCTGATCTGATGATGCCTCTTTTCTGGATTATTATGGTACTGGCTGCAGCAATACTCCTGCCCTTCCTCTTCCTTCTATGGCTCTTTTTCCCGCCCCGCCCACTGAGCCCTGCATCCCGTCTCAAATTGCCTCCTGAAGGAAAAGAATGGTTTACCGGAAAAGTATCGGATATTCCTTTTCTGATAAGCCGGGGCATTCCTTATCCTGTGGAGGCCCGCACTCCATCACGGAAAATGCTCTCCCTTGACGGTCCCTGGGAGCTTCTTTTTGAAGATGATCCCGATCCTCTGTGGAAAGAGGTTTCGGTCCCTTCCGTTTTTAATGCCGCCGAAGGAGGAAGGACCGATTACCTGGGCAGGGTCCGCTATCGGAGAAGGTTTGAGATGGAAACCCTTCCCGGTCCGGGAGAGCAGGCCTGTCTGGTTCTCAAGGGCGCTCTGCTGCGGGGAACGGTCTATTTGAACGGCAGAGATATTGGTAGCTTCGAAGGGGGCTACACTCCCCATTTTTTCAACGCCGGCGATGCCCTGAAAAAAAATAACAGTATCGAGGTCCTCCTGGATAACCGTCTGACCGAAGATTCTCTTCCCATGAAAATCATTGAGGGGCATAACCCCGGCTGGCACACCTACGGAGGCCTCTACCGGAGTGTCGAACTGCAGATCCTGCCGCCCCACTATCTGGTTAAAGCTTCCTGCCGCCTGCAAGATTCGGGAAAGGTGGAGATCCGCGCTCTTACCTATGCCGCCTCAGCTTCCACCACAGCTACCGTCGTCTCAGCTTCCGCCGCCCCCGGGGGAATATACCGGATAGAAGCATATCTATCTCCTGCCTCTTCCCGGGGAGATGGAACCGCCGCGGCCACTGCTTCCGCCGCTGCTACAACTACCGCTGCGACCACTGCTTCCGCCGCCGGGTTCACCCTGGAATTACGGGAAAGCCTCCCTGTCCCTGGAGGCACCCTTTACGCCTGGGGGGCAGAAGTGGCGGTAGAGAATCTGCACCTCTGGTCGCCGGAGAAACCTGTACTGTATGAGCTGGATCTCCGGATCCTGGACAGTGACGGAGGCGAGACAGACAGGATCGTCTGCAGAACCGGCTTTCGCTATTTTTCGGTAAGCGGCCACAGTTTCAGACTGAACGGAAAACCGCTCTTTCTCAAAGGTATCTGCAAGCACGAAGACCATCCGGAAATGGGACCTGTACAGACCCCGGAGCTGATAGAGCAGGATCTTGGACTCATAAAAGAGCTGGGAGCAAATTATATCAGGCTGGCCCATTACCCTCATGCGGTCATGGAGCTGGAGAGGGCGGCGGAGATGGGCTTTCTTCTCAGCGAAGAAATACCCCTCTACCAGGCAGGTACCGGCTTTGTTGCCTGGTTTCAGGAAAAGCGGCCTCTCCTTTCCCTTCCTGTCTCCCTGATGGGGCTGCGCCAGATATCCCGCCCCGGGCTCCTGGACAATGCCCGCCGTCAGCTTATTGAGATGATAGAGCGTGACCGGAACAATCCGGCTATTGCCTTCTGGGGCGTTGGTAACGAGTGCTACACCCTGGGCAGACGCAGCGGGGCCCTCTTTTCCCGGCTCCGCGAGACGGCCAGGTACTTCGATCCCGGTCGGCCCGTTACCAATGTTGAGCTTACCTATCACAAACCGTTCCTGGATGCCCTTTTTCAGGGATGGAAAGGAATGGATATCTGCTGTCTGAACTCCTATTTCGGCTGGTATTACGGGGCTCTTTCCGGCCTCGCCCCTTTTCTCAAAAGTCTTGACAGGCGACGGGGTGGAAGACCCCTTATCCTTTCTGAGTTCGGCGGAGATGCAGCACCGGGACGCCACGATGAGGATGGAGTCTGGAAGGCCGAACGGGTTGGCTGGGGAAAGAGCTATTCCGAGGAATATCAGGGTAAACTGCTGAAAGGCTATCTGGAAACAGCTGAAAAAATCCCCTGGATTGCAGGGGTATCCCCCTGGGTATTCAGCGATTTCTACAATATCTGGTTTCCCGGAAATCCGGTACCAAATTACAACCTGAAAGGGATTGTCTCCCGCTACCGGGAGCCGAAGTCTGCCTACTACACCCTGCAGGAGGCCTATCGAAATAGCGGCCCCGGAGAAAGGCTGAAGGAGAAGGGACATGAATGAGGGGATAAAACCATTCGATTTCCGCCCCTTTGAGGAACACTACAACCGGTGGGAAGCGCAGTTCAGATCCGGGGAGGGACCCGGTGACTTCTCCTTCAAAGCCGGGGGGCCAACCAGCCTCTACGGCTCTACCGATATGGTCTTTAACCGGGCCATTATGGGAGCTCTCGATCTCTCTTCCGACCAGAGGCAGCAGTGGGCCCGATGCATCAACAGCTTTCAGGATCTCCGGACGGGTTGGTACAGGAAAAAGTATACCCTTCATTTTAAAGAGCACGGCACCGCCTACGCAGCAGCTGCCCTGAAACTCCTCGGCGCCTCTCCCGCCCGGCCGGTCGAAAAATGTCTTGATGTGGTCCGGTCACAAGAAGCGATGGAGAAGTGGCTTAAAAAGATTCCCTGGTCTATCATCTGGCCTTCAAGCCACATTGTTACAGGGCTTCCTGCCATAATCCACATGTTTCCCCGGGAGCATGGGGGCGATCAGGCCGACTCATTTTTTGAAGCATACTTCCGGTGGCTCGATGACACGGCGGAGCCCTCAACAGGCTTCTGGACCCGGGGAGTTGCCCACCGTCTCGGCATGCTCAAGAAAAGTTCCATGGAGGCAATGGGCGGAGCTTTTCACATGTATTTTATCTATCAGGCCCGGGGACGCACCTGGCCCTTCTGCCGGCAGATTGTCGATGCTACCCTTTCCCTGCAGAAGGCAAACGGTTTCTGGGACGGAGATTACACCTACTGCATCGACCTTGACGGAGTCTACTCTATCCTCCGTTCCAGCGCCCATGCCGGAGGCTACCGGAAAGATGATGTCTATAATGCCTGCCTCCGCTACCTGGCCTCGGCCGCACTCCTGCTAAACCACCGGGAGCAGCTGTTCCACCACTATACCAACTCTCACCGTCTTCCAGGCGCCCTTTCGGCCATTGCCGAGTGTGCCCTCCACTTTCCGGAACTGGTAAAAACCGGCCGACCCTGGGTTCAGACGCTGGATGAGGCCTGTTTTATTTAGGGTCTTTCACCCCCCCCTCTCGCCCCAGCCTTCAGTATGGACGAAGGATTGTTTAGTTGATAGTATAAACCAACATAACCTAAGAGGATGAGACAGGTGGCCAGGGAAATTTCAGTTGGTATAAATACAGCCCGTATTCTCCGAAGTTTATGGACTTTCAAGACCATGAGCCGGATTGATCTTTCAAGGCAGCTGGGAATAGATAAATCTACGGTCTCCAAACTTATTAATGATTTGAATGAAACAGGTCTTATTTCGAATGTTTCAGAGGGAGATGCAGGTCCAACGGGGGGGAGAAGACCGCTTTTCCTCTCCCTGAACCCGGACTATGGAGCTGTTCTGGGGCTTGAAATTCAGACCGATTTTTATGTGGCTGTGCTGGTAAATTTTTACGGCAAGATACTCGATACGGTAAAGAAAGAGTTTTCCCTTGGCAAAAGAAGTATCTCCGAAGCATTCTGCTCAATTTATGAGAGTCTTATTCCCGGCTTTAACGAGATGGGCCTGCGGGTAATAGGGGCAGTAATAGGTGCGGGGGGCATTATCAACCCGTATAAGGGCATTATTTACCAGTCAAATCCCCTGAATCTGCATAAACCGGAGAATATCTACGAGTCTCTTAATACATGTCTCGATATTCCGGTCCTTGTAGAGAATGATGCGAATTGCGGAGCATGGGGAGAGATTGCTTTTTCCAGACTCCAGGAAAGCTCTCCCGATTTTATCTACATTCTCGGAGAGACCAGAAACAATAAGGCTATTAATGCGGAATACAAGGGAATAGCTATCGGAACCAGCATTGTGTTTGATCATAAAGTCCACTATGGTCAGGATTTTTCCTCTGGTGAATTCCAGAGTGTATTTCGGAGTGGAGATCATCTGAACCAGTTCGATATAAGTGATGAAGAGGCCGGTATCTATGAGGATGATGAAGAGCTGTTCCTGAAGGTTGCCCATGAGCTTTCCAGGAATATTTCTTTTCTGGTAAATATGCTCAACCTGAAAGAGGTCGTTCTTGGTGGAAGGATAAAATACCATCCGGAAATAATGGATGTAATGCAGGAAGAGATTCTTAGAAACTGGTCCTATGACAGCCCCCTGCAGGTTAATGTCCGTTTCAGTAATCTAAAGGAGCAGACCGTCGCCTACGGAGCGGCGGGCATGTTTTTTGAGCAGCTCTTTTCTCTGCCCGATGTCTCTGCCTCAAAGATACAGGAGGGAGGGCATCTGCTCCGGGAACGTGCAGCCCGGGCAATCGGTTTGAAGATAGAAGTTCTCTAAGCCTGATGATGATTACGCCCTGCTCCCGAGAAATCAACCAGATCTGCTCTCTGTTCCTGTGTCAGCACCAGTTCGCGGGAGTTACTGCTGCCTGTATTGCTGTTCTCAACAATAAGCACCTTTGCATTATTACCTGGCGTGTGGGAATGCCAGACACCACAGCGTACATTGTAAACTCTTCCCTCCTGCATTTCGATGCAATGGATGGCCACCAGGTGCTCCTGTTGTTCCTGTTGTTCCTGTTGCTCCGGACCGGCTTCTCCGATATACAACTTGCACTCTCCCTGGAGCAGGACAAATACCTCATCGGTTTCGTCGTGGCAATGAAAGCTGGTGATATTTTCCGGCAGCAGTTCAGGATGAAAGTTAAGAAGGGCAACTCTCCATCCACCATAGTCAATGACAGGGGAATATCCTTCGCCGCTGTATTCTTTTTGCTGAAGCAGATGTTCAAGTCCCATACTGTTCTCCTGTTTTTACCCTGATTGATAGATCTCCCTCTGGAAGAGAGGAAGCAGATATCCTGACTCCATGCGTCTCTGTGACAAAGTCTGCAGGAGAACCGTTTACCATTACCTCTGTTATCCTGTATTCTGCGGCATCATTCTGGTTGGGTTTTGCATATTCTACTGTCAGCCCTTTTCCCCTGAAGAAGGTAGAAATGGAAACAGATTCTTCTTTGCCCCACTGCCCGGCACTGAGCTGAGGTGCCAGGACAAGATCTCCCCAGAAACCCCGAACACCAAACATGCGGGTAATAAGGGTAAGAAGATACCAGCTGGCAGAGCCGGTCAGATAGCTGTAGAGCCCCCGGCCCTCAGGATCAAAGTATTCCGGAAGGCCCGGGTATATCCTGGAACGTTTAAAATTGGTTGAAGCTTTATAGAGCCCTTCCATAACCTTCCATGCTGCCGCCGGCTCCCGGCGGTCATAGAGAGCACAGGCATACATAAGCGCCATATGACTGAATACAGCCCCGTTTTCTTTATGGCCGTAAGCAAATCCGAAACAGCGCCCCAGATCCAGTTTAACCTCTTTGAAATCGGTATTCAGCCGGCAGCCTCCTGTGACAGGATCAAAGAGATAATGGTCAACAGCAGCAATCACTTTTTTTACCTGTTGATCTGTTGCTGCTCCCGCCAGCAGAGAGAATACCTGGCCGGTCAGGGTCATACGCACACCACCGGGGAATTCGCCCTCAACGCGGTCGGCCTGGTTGTCGTAATATCCATTAAACCAGCCATACTACCCTTCAGTACCATTTATCCATTCATGTTCCCTGATGTGCAGGAGAAGATGTTCCGCTTTTTCCCGCAGATCTGCTGAGAGTGCCGCAGCATCTATCCGGATCTGTCTGCCCGAAGGCCCCTTTGCCGCCGTATCGAAGTAATTCTGCAACAACGCTTTTTTTGCCCGGGGATTCTGGTAATTTATGTTTTTTCCGCTGTAACGATCAAGAAGCAAAAGGATTTCTTCTGCAAGTACTATTTCTTTGCCCGCGTCATGGAGACGCTGTGCCGCTTCCGCAAGCCAGAGAAGATTTGCTGCATAAAGACTTGAGAAGGCGACACTTTCCCCCTTTTCTGCTGCCATATCCAGTCCGTCGTTCCAGTCGGCCCCTTCAAGAAGGAGGCAGTTGTGTTCTCCCACGTGATAGAAGGATGAAAGCTGCTGCAGCACTATGTGTTCGAATACACTTCCGAAATAGATTTCGCCACTGAGTGTCTGTAAGCGGCTATCGGCACCGGTCGGGATTCTCTGGGCTGCACGTGCCCACAGCTTGTCGGAGAAGTAGACCTGATTCTTTACGAGGAAATCAAGATCGCCGGTCTGATCGACATAGAGGCCGACGGTCAGTACCGGCCATGCGCCATGATCCATCCAGACACGGGGGATACTGTTACGGTCTGCAAGAAAGCTGCCGGGTTCGCTGCCGATTATAGTTGCGTTTGTTCCATCAAATCTGACCCCGGCAAAATTTGAATGCAGCAGCCCGGCGACGTTGTGGGGTTCCATCAGGATCAGGGCCAGGCAGTCCTGCCAGAGATCACGCCACCCGCGGCCTCCTCTTCCATAATCATGGTGGGGAAGGAAGGAACAGCCGTAGATTCTCCTCAAGATCGGCTGCACCGACACCCAGCGCATCCATCTGTTGAAGCGGCTGTCCGCCAGGCGACACAGGACGGGGGATGTTTTTTCTTTCCAGAAGGCCCGGTTTTCTTCAAGGGCTGCAGAAAAGCCCTCTTCCGAACAGTACCGCTCTGCCGCTTTTTCCGCTTCTGTGGGGTGTTTAAAAACGCCGCTGACAAGAAAGAGGGAGTACATTTCTCCCCTGGATAGCTTTACGGTCGGAAAATGGAGAGCACCGACAGCTTCGCATCCCTCTGCGGTGCTGCCTGCCGTCTGAAGGACTCTGGACCCGTACTCCCGGTTATAGAGGGCCTCGGGCCGTTCAGCATCGCCTTGTTCGCCAATAAAGCGGTCCAGGTCCGGATAGGAGCCGATGGGATTATTTCCGCCGCTGTCCCGCCCCAGAACAGAGTAAAGGGTGCTGTTTTTCCTGTGGCCGCGTTCGTCAAAGCTCATAGCCGGTTTCAGATGCACGCCGGGCTCTGCTACATCTATGCGGTTCAGAAGAGAGGTTACATGTCGGTGATCACGAAGTGAATCGGCCGACCGGCCGAACAGAGGATAGACAGAAACAAGAGAAAGCGTTAGATCCTCTTCTCCGCTGTTTTTTATGCAGATTCGGCTTATCTCAAGTTTTTCATTATCCACCGGGCTGAAGGTCAGCATTTCTGCTTCCCAGTTTCCATCTGCCGATTTTCGGGTGCTTTTGTGCTGGAGCAGGCCTGCTTCAATGGTCTGGCTCTCATGGGCCAGGCTCTTCTGCCGGTGAGAAGTTCCGGTGACCGACCATGGTTCAAAACCCTCTGCACAAACCCAGGCTGTCCGCTTTAAACGGCTGTTGTGCAGATCGATAGCCGAGACAGGAGGCATCAGGAAGTGGTGCTGGTCGGTTTTGGCATCTCCTCCGCCATCGGGGGCCAGAGAGGCCATGTACCCTGCCTCATTGGCAATGGGGAAATAAAGTCCCCGGATTTTATCCGCCTCCTCCAGGCGGAAGGTGCCGTCATTGTCAGTAAATTCCCAGCCTTTCATTCGGTTTCTCCTGTTCGGTCAAGCTCAATCAGTGCCCTCTCTATTTTTCCTTCCCGGAAAGCCTCCGCGTAGGGAGCGCTTATCAGAGCTTGTGAGAAGTGTAGAGGATCCTCGCCCTCTTTCAGATAAAGGGTAAGCTTTTTTATTCCAATCCCGCTGCCGGGAAAAACGTCCCCTTTGCTTCGATGGATATAGGTGATTATGGTGCTGCCCAGAAACATTGCGGAAATCTCCCGTTTATTGTCAAACAGATCATCCGGCAGGCAGGGATCAAAAACGAGCTGAAGCTCATCATTCTCATAGCGGAAAGGGCGGGGTCCCCAGAGACAGCAGATAAGCATACTGATAAATTCCGCGGTAGCACCTGACAGGCGTGCTACAAAGCCTCTTCCATGGAGGGACGGGTCAGGATGGAGACTGGAGACGATAAAACTTGAGTTTTCACAGGGGCTTCGGCCGTATGCTTCCTGGTCTATAAAGGGTACCAGCATGGTCCGTGAGTGTTCCAGAAACTCTTCATACAAGCCGGCATAGAGAAGTGCAAGAAGATATTTGTACTGCATATGCAGCCAGACCGAGCCATTTTCCAGCCAGCCTGGAGTAAATGCCCTGGTGCGTCCAATTTCATGGGAAAGGGCATCCAGCGGAGCATTGACCCGGAGCATTGCAAGCTTTCTGTCATACAGCTCACTGTTCATTACTGTGGCGTGGAGTTCCTTTTTGTGCTCTATACCTTTCTGAAGGGGCAGTGCCCTGGCAAATCCTTCAAGAAAAAGAGGCAGGAACTCAAGACTGAAATCCGGAACCCGGGAATCAGAGAGCAGTCCTGCGGGCTGAACAAATGATAGGAAAAACAATCCGAGGCGTCAAGGCGAAAACCGGAAAAAGTGGAAAATTCCGGCTCAAAATCGGAAAACACTGAATGAACACTGCTCTTCCGTATCGGGACAGCGTGATTTATATGGCACTACATGAAAAACATGGGCGATACGAGGTGCATTATACACAAAACGATGCAAAAAGAGCGTAGTTTGACGATAGCGTGGAAGCGAGAAAGTGAAAATCAGTTTAGTGATGCCGGATCCAACCCCGGGGGAGGCCGTCCTTGTTTTACAAGATGCCTGA
>CAYMWV010000107.1:0-12268 GCA_964394395.1 uncultured Sediminispirochaeta sp. | reverse complement strand
GGGGAGCCGCTGGCCGGTTTGGACCGCGCGGCTGCCAGATGCACCTTCCACACCTCCCCACCCCGGGCGACGAAGCCGGTCTCCGCAAGCTCGGTGTAAACCTCACCTCGGACCCCGCCTTCGCCAGCCGGCGGCTGTTTGTTGAGTAAAAGAAGCATGTAAAGCACGGTAGCTATAGACAACTGTAATCTGGCACTCAAATCAACTAATCAATCGAAGTAGGAGATAAAATCGGCAAGCTATTACAGCTTTGTCTCTCAAGGAGTATTACAGAATAATGACCTTACCAAAAAACAAAGAAAGACTTCTCATGAAAAGGCAGCCAACGCTCCCCCAATCAACGTAGCCTGATGAACGTTTACCTGTTCCAAAAACAACCCCATTTCAGCGCGTAAATTTTTATACAGATAAAACTGTATTCTTTCCTGAATAAAGGAAGAGCTATTGTAGGTAGTACCATCTATGGAGAGCACCACTGGAGAAAAAGCCGTATTGGTATTTCTATACTGTTTCGTAATCGCCGCTATATTAACAACCGTCAGTAAAGCTGCACGCTCCAGAATACGGTCGACGAGTGTCAATAAGACAAATCTCTCGTTGGATTTTAAGGTAAATAAATATCTGGATAGTGGTGAAGGTTCTGTATAATTGAAACAGAATGTATTGAGCTCAATTGTTGAGAGAGTTGTGGGTAATTCGTTTGACTCGGTCAATAAATCGTAATCAATTGCCTTCTTTATTGTTCTCAATGTCAGATCACCAAGGTAAGCACCGGCTATCATCTTTTCAAATTTATAATCTCCCGGGAAAAGAGAAGCCCTATCCAGTTCTTTATCGATAATTCCCTGTTCGATTCCTGAATAGGCACCTGATTCGCAATTAATAATTGTAGACTCACCATATAAAGACTCATCTACATATGCAGAATTTGTGCCGGTCCCTAAAATGAAACCAATGTAGCCGGAAGCTTTCCTTTTGAAAAGAGCCGATTTACCCGCCAACAAGGTTGCGACTGTATCGTTAAGGACTGTTATTTCAAGGTCACTCCTCCCAACGGCTTCTCTTAAATTCTTTCCGAGAAATGATCCAACTGCTTCAGACGCATGTACTTCCTTGCAGAATTTTATTACCTTTCCATCCCTATCAGGAGAAATTTCAGTCGGATAAGAAAATACAAATCCGATTCTGTTACAATCTTCAATAAAAGGAGAAAGGGATTCAGCCAAAGCACTATAAAAATCATTTACTCCTATTTCTTTCTCCGTTCCAGGCATTCTTTCTTTTATACTTTTCTCAATTTGTGGAGCCCCTTCTTCTGTAAATCTTATTTGCGCAATTCGAAGATTACTTCCACCTGCATCAATAGAGATTACCTTCTCATTCCGAGGTAAAACTTCAGGAATTCCAATATATGACGGAATCATTCTGAGAGAACTTTCCTTTTTCCTCAAGCCTGTCTTCATCTCTTCTTCAAAGGTTTCTACATACCGGTAAAAATCCTTATCCTCTGTATAAAGACCGCACTCAATCAGAAATTGGTTTAAAAAAGTATTCTCTATGGACATAATATATTCAACCGGTATAACTGCGGGCAAATACCTGCATTGCTTTAATATTATCGTCTGGTGTTCCTCTAGGAACTTCGCATCCTGCACAGACAGCAAAATACGTAGGTCCAGCACTTGAATAACAGCTTTGAAGCTTCTCTCTCACAACTTCAGGCGTTCCGTTAAAAAGCACAGAAACAGGATCAATATTTGCACTTAATAATTGACTATATCCTGTCTCTGCTCTTGCTGACTTCATACTATTCATATGGTCAACATCCAGTATATCTGCGCCTACTTCTTTTAACATTGGAAAAAGTGGAGAAATATTTCCACAAATATGAAGCCTGACAAGAAGACCCATTTCATGCAAAGCTTTAACATATTTTTTTTGCTGATTCATAATATAATCTTTAAATATTTGTGGCCCAACTAATGATGAGGCAGCATCTCCGACACCCATAATATCTGCACCGGCCTTCTTCTGTTCCCATGCAAAATTCATAGCATTCTCCAAAACAAAGGTGAACAGCTCATCTACAAAATCAGGATCATCAAAAAAGTCCATCATATAAGTGTTGATTCCACGAAGATCAGCAGATTCAGCTGTAGGTCCTTCTACCCAACCTTCTACAAGTTTATCATGTCCAACTTCTCTCTTTAATCCTTCAATGACATTTAAGCGCTTTAACATCCGTGCTCCTGAACCTGGGTCGACTACTTTGAGCTGCTTAAGTTTGTTTTTGTCTCCAAGCAATGCTTTACTCTCATCGATAGCTGGAGGGTGATCATCGTAATACACAATAGAAGCACCAAGGTCTTCTGCTTCTGTCGTAGGGCAGCTTATTGCTGAAACATGGTCAATATCATATTTTTCCGCAAATGCAACCTGCCCGGAAATATGAGTCTTAGCATCTTTAATATAATCTATATAGCTGGCTCCTATTTCTTCTGCAGCTATCATCATAGAAATCGGGATCAGGGGCAGACTATCTGCCTTGCCATTTTGTAGAGTACTTATAATCCGTTCCCTTCCTGTCATCTATTGTCTCCTTTATCTTGAATGTCTTTTATTAGCCATATCAGCCGCTACTGCAAAAAGAAGAATTAGCCCTTTTACTATCATCTGATATGTAACTTCCAGATTCATCAAACTCATACCGTTATCGAGACTGCTCATCACCAACGCTCCTACGATAGCTCCTGCTACCGTTCCAACCCCACCCGACAAGCTGGCTCCTCCGATAACAACAGCAGCTACAACATCAAGCTCCAGCATCTGGCCTGCAGCTGCAGTTGCCCCTCCTACCCGTGCGGTAAATACAAAGGAAGCAATTGAAGTGAGAACTCCCATAATAATAAATAAAACAAAAACTCTTGCTTTTATTTTAATTCCAGATAGCCTGGCTGCTTCAATATTGCCTCCAATTGCATAAATCTGCCGTCCGAACACACTTTTTTCCGATATGAAAAAAAATACTCCGCCTGTAACCATCATGATTGTTACCGCAATCGGAAGACCTCGATAACTGAAAAAAACAAAAAACGCGAAAAGTATCAATGTAGTCCATAGAACGTTATAAGATACAAAAAGTATAAAAGGACTTGTTGATAGTTTTAGTCGATTAAGCTTTACTCTTCTCATAATAGTACCCAGTAAAAAGACAAGAACAACAAGAATTCCTACCAAAGCAGTAAAGTCATTCTTCATTATTCCAATCTGTGGTAGATATGATTGTCCAAGCACAAGAAAACCTTCAGGTAATGGAGCTTGTGTAGCCCCTCGTGTTAGACCGATTGCAACCCCCCTCAATACCATCATCGACGACAAAGTAACAATAAAAGCCGGGACTCCTCTATACGCAACCCAAAAGCCTTGCCAAGCTCCAATTACCGCACCTGCGATTAATCCAATAATAATCGCAGTAAAGGGGTCAAATCCATATCGGACCATCAATACCCCGGTGAGAGCACCAATGCAACCAACAAAAGAACCTATGGAGAGATCGATATGACCTGATACAATTATTAATACCATTCCGATAGCAACAATAGCAACAGTAGCACTTTGTAAAAATAGATTTGATAAATTCCTACTGGAAATAAAAAGCCCATCTGTCAAAGCTGAAAAAACCAACCAGATCAGGCCAAGGGCAATAAACATGGTATATTGCCTGATGTTTCTCTGAAACGAATATTTTAATTCCTGAATAATTTCATCCAGTGTACTCGATGATAATTTCATATTAATTTAGTCTCTCCCTTATTGATTCATTCAGCACAACCAATAGAATGTGCAAGTATTTTTTCTTGTGTTGCATCCTGAATGTTCATGGTGCAATCAATTCGTCCCTCGTTCATTACAGCAATCCGATCGCTTATTCCCATTATCTCCATAAGATCAGAAGATATCATTACGATGGCTACACCTTGATCTACCAGTTCATTCATAATTTCGTATATTTCGACCTTTGCACCCACATCAATCCCTCTCGTTGGCTCGTCTAGAATAAGTACTTTCGGGTCGGATAACAGCCATTTTGCAATTACTACTTTTTGCTGGTTACCACCACTCAGTGTTGACACCATTTGAGACATTGATGCACATTTTATTGAAAGTGAATCTCTTTTTTTATTAGTTAGAATACGCTCTTTCTCTTCCTGAATAAATCCTAATTGTGATATTTTTTTTATGCTTGCCAGTGAGATATTCTTCATCACACTTTGTCCTAATATTAGACCTTCATTTTTCCTGTCTTCAGTTACACAGTTAATCCCGACATTTATAGCCTTATTGGGATTTTTTATTTGAATATTCTCCCCTCCAAGAAAAAGTTTTCCTTTGGTCACTTTTCCAAAAGCACCTATCAGGCTCATGACAAATTCTGTACGACCTGAACCGACAAGTCCTGAAATACCCAATATTTCACCTGAATAGATTTCCAGATTAATATCTTTTAGTATTTCAACTGATGGATCTCTGGGAGATACCACTGTCCAGTTCCGAACCTCCAGAACAACCTTACCCTTTTTATGCTGCCGGCGGGGATACATTTTGGTCAGCTCTCTTCCAACCATCTGTGTTATTAGCTTCTTCTTAGTATATCTATCAATAGAATCAGTATCTACATGTCTGCCATCCCGCAGCACAGTAACTGTATCTGATAGGCTAAACACTTCATCAAGCCTATGAGAAATATAGATACAAGTAATACCTTTAAGCTGCAAGTTTCGAATAATTCCAAATAGCAATTCAGTTTCAGTATCAGATAAAGGTGCAGTCGGTTCATCAAAAATAATTAACCTGCTATTTTTCATTAGAGCTTTAACTACCTCAACAATCTGCTGCCGTGCAACCCCAAGTCTTTTTACCTGCTCATTTGGTTCTATACCCTCTATTCCATAGATCGAGAATAATTTTTTAGTTTTTTGGTTTATTTCCATGCGGTTAAAATAGCCATTTCTTGAAATTTCATTTCCAAGAAATATATTTTCAGCAACACTTAATTCTTCAACAAGAGCAAGTTCCTGATAGATAATAGATATCCCGGATTTTTCACTATCTCGAACCGAATTAAAAGAACAGACACTGTTATCTATTAGAAATCTTCCATCATACGTTCCACTGGGATATACACCACTAAGAATCTTCATTAAAGTAGATTTTCCCGCTCCATTCTCACCTACTACTGCATGTATAGACCCTTTTTTTACCTTAAAAGAGACATCATCCAAAGCCAGAGCTCCCGGAAAGCTTTTTGAAATATTCTTAAGCTGAAGTAAATATTCGCTCATAATATCATTTCCTATAATCCATAACTACAATCATCCGTGGAGTCTTTACTCCACAGATGATTATACGTTGATTGTCCAGACCGACTAAAGTACTCAGCGATAGATGTCATCTCGTTTATGGTATCCGCTCTCAATCAGTATCTCGTCCAGGTTATCTTTAGTGACAATCAGTGCTTCTCCAGAAACTGTAGGAACCTCTTTAAAGCCGTTGTCTATAGTGGTTGTTATCAAATGGGAAAAGTCTCTTCCTTCCGCAAGATGAAATGACAGATCAATAGCGGTTTCTGCAAGTTTTCTGATATCCCGATAGACAGTCATTGACTGCGTACCCTCTACAATTCTTTTCGCCGCGTCAACCCCTGCATCTCCACCGGAAACAAAAACTTTTCCTGCAAGCCCTTGGGCAGCCAGGGCTTGTATTGCGCCACCAGCCAGACCGTCATTGGGACTAAGAACAGCAACAACATCATTATTGGCAGCAGTCAATGCGTTTTCCACAATAGTCATTGCATTTGCAGGAGCCCAACCAACAGCACTTTGATCTGTTACAACATTAATGTCTCCTTTTTCAATCAGAGGCCTGAGTATAGACATGGCTCCTTCATAAAAAAGGACCGAGTTAAAATCTTCCTTAGCACCTCTAAGTAAAATATAATTTCCTTTCGGAGCGTTCTCAGCAAGAAATTTCCCTTGCAGAACTCCGGTTCCATAGAAATCTCCCATTACATGTGCTGAAATATCGGCGTTGAGTATTAGACGGACATAACTGAAGATAGGTATACCTGCATCGTTGGCCATTTTAACAGCAGTCGCAGAAGCTTCAGCATCGTGGGGTGCAATAATAATTACATCAACATTCTGGGATATCAGATTTTCAACCTGAGAGTTCTGGGTAGCCGAATTATCGTTTGCTATCTGAACAATCACTCGTGCTCCTCTTTCTTCACCAATCTCGATAAGGTTGTTCTTGTCCCTTACCCAGCGTTCAACAGATTGGGTAGGTAAGCTTACACCTATAACTACCTGATCCTCTCCGCTCTCCTGTGCTCCTCCTGCAGTAACATGAGCCACCGTCAGCGTTGCAAAGAGCACTGCCATAAGCAACCAAAATTCTCTTTTTACTTTCATCGTACACTCCTTTTTGCCTTTTTGGCGTATTGAATTAGTAAGCAGATTTTTCAACCTGCTATATCCCATCTTAAAATTTAGTAACCTCCTGTACTGATATCTTCAGATGCAAGCTTTGAAAGATCTTCGCCTTTGTCAAGGCGTAGCTTTGCTTCATCTAACATAGAAGCTGTTGCGGTAGCGCCGACTCTTGAAACACCTATCATTGCTACAGTCACCAGATCTTTAAGACTTCGAACTCCTCCTGCCGCTTTAACCTGTACCGTTTCAGGCAGGAGCCGGCGCATAAGAGCGAGGTGCTCGAGGGTTGCTCCCTGGTAGGAATACATCCCATTATTCTGTTTTACAAACCCGTACCCAGTCGAAGTTTTAGCGAATGCAACCTTCAGCTCCGCACAGATCATACAGAGCTTTTCAATCTCTTTAATAGACAGAAAGTCATTTTCAAAAATTACTTTCAGTAGCGCTCCTTCTTTCACTACAGCCTCGTTTACTTTTCCGATATCGTTCATAACGTAATCCCAGTCCTGTCCCAACGCTTTTCCGATATTGATAACCATATCTATTTCGGCAGCACCGTCTCCTATAGCTCTCAGAGATTCTTCCACTTTTATATCAGTGACCGAATTTCCATGGGGGAAGGCTATTACCGTACCAACCAGAACATCGGATCCAGAAAGCTGCTCTGAAGCGGCTTTTACTCCATAAGGCTTGATACAGACTGAGGCTACATTATATTTTCGAGCAAGACTACACCCTTCTTTCAGATCACGATCAGTCATGGTGGGATGAAGAAGGGAATGATCTATCATTTTAGCTAGCTTATTGTAAGAAATTTCCATATGTATCCTCCGATATATTTTGTTGACATTGCCATTGTACTTCCACTATACTATGCTGACAATGACTATTCGGGTAAATACATATCTCTTTAGGCAATGCATATGATCAACTTTCCTGGAATCAAGAAAGAACATTTCTATCGCAAACAAGAAGATTCTACGTCACTTCAGATACAGCCATATTTTATTAACTTTCACAGGCTTTCGGCTGAACGTGATTTTGAATATCCCCGCCATCAGCATATTGAATATGAACTGATCTTCATTGAAAAAGGTCCTTATTTTTGCAGAATAAATGACACTGATATGGTGTTGCAGGAAGAAGAGATTCTGGTTATAAAACCAGGGGATTATCATCAGGACCATTTAAGGAAAGGACAGTTCCACTATGTTCTCCATTTTAGTCTAGGATACCAGGAGCAGAGCTATGGAGGGCATGCCATGCAAAGCCTTCCACTATTCAGCGATGATATTATGCCCCACCAGCAGTTGCTGCCAATTAACCCAGAAATGGCAGATAATTTTTTTAAAAACCTTATCGCAGAATTAGAAAAGAATGATATAGCTACACTGTATATTCAAGATTCGTTAATGGAGCAGTTTTTCTGGAAAATGGTCAGAGAAATACCTCAAAACCTGATATCACCATTATTTCTTCACCATGCGCAGAAGCGACTTTTTGAAACCCGGCTTCTGAGATTTCTTTTTTCCCGGATAAGAACAAATATATCTGTGGATGAGATGGCTAAGGCCATGTCAGTTTCAAAACGAACTCTGACATATCAATGTGATAAATATCTTGGAGCTCCACCTGCACAACTTTTCACAGGGCTTCGACTCTCCAAGGCAGCGGAGCGAATAGCAAATGGGGAAGAGACAATTCAAGAAACCAGTGACTTTTTCGGCTTTGCCAACCAATACCATTTTTCAAGACTTTTTAAAAAAGCATTTGGCGTTTCGCCCATAAAATACCGGCAAATCCATCTTCACGGTCATCCTAAATAATTATATTTTCGATATCACAGTTCCATTGAGAATTGAATGATTTTTCTAACTAGCCCCTTGTTGACAAGAATCATCACTTTATTCAGAACTCGCACATGCTGTATACATGGAAAAGATGCAGATCCTGTTTCCCGAACCCCAGCTTAGCCGTCTGAGACAGCTATCCCGGGCGGAAGACCGTCCGGTAAGCGAACTCATACGCAGTGTCGTCGATTTCTGGCTCGCCCGGCGCGGAGATGTTCCGGCTGAAAGAGCGGGAAGGATGGATTATCGCCGACCAGGTATGGTTCGAGCTCTACCGTCTTCTCCGAAACCCTCTGGTTCTGAAGGAACCCCTCGATGCCGGCAGCGCCGCTTCCGCAGTCGCATGGTACCGGGAGCGATCGGGATGGCTCAGCTGCGCCTGGGAACCGGAGATGATGAAGGAGCTTTCCGCCATCTGGAACCGGGAAGAGCTGCTGGCGCGGGACGCCGGGCTACACGGTGCGCCCGGCTCGCCGCTTCGGTCCGGCAAAGCCGGACCCCGGGTGCCTTCGGCCCCCGGGCCCTTCCTGTCCCTGGCGGAAGAGCTCAGCTCGGAAAGGCTGCATCCATCCCCCGGTGCCACGCATCGAGGACCGCATCAATAATTGCGTCAATGTGGCTGTTCACCTTCTGACGGGAAGGATCTTTTAGATACCAATCCAGAGAGTGCCGCACCCCTTCATGAAAAGGGATGGTTGTCCTGAAATCGGGAACCAGCGATTTTACCTTTGAGCAGTCGAAAAGGGCGGAGTAGCTTTTATCGCCCAAAAAATGGGCCCCCATCGCTGGATCCACCGCGGCAATAAAGTCCGAAGGAATGTGAACAATCTTTGCCTCTACCCCTAAAATTGAAGCGATGGTTTTGTAGATCATATTCCAGCTCAGAGCCTCTTCACCGGTGATCTGGAACACCTCGCCGATAGCTGCAGGATTTCCGAGAAGACCCGTCAGGCCGACAGCGAAATCTCTGGTGTGGGTAAGAGTCCAGAGGGACTGGCCATCTCCATGGACCACAATCTCCCTGCCCGCCACCATCCGGGCGGCAACGGTAAAGTCCGAAGAGGTCCAGGCAGTGGGGATCCAGCGTTCGCTGTAGGTGTGGGACGGGCGTATTATTGTTACGGGAAAGCCCTTCTCTTTCCAGGTTTTCAGCAGCAGCTCTTCACAGGCTATTTTATCTCTGGAGTAGCGCCACCAGGGGTTTATCAGGGGAGTAGCCTCGGTAATAAGATGGTGCACCGGAGGCTTCCGGTAAGCTGAAGCGGTAGAGATAAAAACATACTGATCGGTCCGCTCCCTGAAAAGGCGTATATCCCGTTCCACCTGCTCGGAAGTATAAGCGATAAAATCGACTACTGCGTCAAAGCGGAGTTTCTCCAAAAGCTTCTCTACCGCACCCTCATCCTCCACATCTCCCTTTAAAGAGATAAGCCCGGGCAGATCATCGTGACGCCTGTTCCCCCGGTTAAGATGGTAGAGCTCCCATCCAGACTCCAATGCCCTGCGTGAACAGTCAAGCGAAATATTTCCGGTTCCACCGATAAACAGTACTTTCATGTTATGCTATCCCTCCAAAGATTTTATGAATTCAGGAAACTCATACTCAATGCGCCCGTCATCCCTAACCTGCAGCCGGGCGTATCCACGGTTCACAAAATCATCAAGCAGCCTTTCCGCCTCCCCCAGGCTCAGAAAACTGCCGACCGCAGCGATCGAAGGAGTCAGGACCCCATTGTGGCTGTGTGCCAGTCGCAGAAGCTCTTTCTCCGACTGCTCTTCCTTCTGCCGGGCAGTAAGTCGCTGCACTTTTTTCCCGGAAGGTGAAAGCACCTTTCTGACTCCCTCAAGCATGGGAAGCACCCCGCCAAAGACAATAGGAAAAACAACCCACCAACCCCAGCCGTGAAAGATCCTCAAATAGCCAAAAACAAGAACAATCGCCAGGCCACCGATAATCTCATCGATACCGCTTTTTCCACCTTTTTTTCCCATATACCCGCCTTATCCTCGATCTCTTCTACAGTACTGCCAATCATAGCATCAGGAGCGAGCACTGTCACCTCCGGAGGCTTCGCTGTCTCAACCTCCCACCGTAATGCGGTACCCCGCCTGCACCCCGAAAAGGAAGAGGGAGGCTCCGGCGATGTTTTTAGTAAGGCCAGACTTTACCCCGGTAGCAGTATTGAGTTTGTAGTTGTCTCCCCACAGATCGTAAAGGGGGTAAAGCGGGCGGTAAAAATAAAAGAACTGCTCCTGCCCAGGGGCTCTTCCATCATCAGCCCTGCATGAGGAATCAGGTAGAGCTGGAAGTAGTCAATAATGGTCCCGTAAACAGATACCTGATCAGAGCCGGGAGGGTATTCCAGATAGCCCTCCCGGGAATCCATGGAGAAATAGCTCTGCATATAACCAAGAAACAGGCTCATCTTGACCGGACCATCACTCCGAAACCGGTAGCCTCCCTGGACATCTGCCCGGTAGCCCCCTACAAGGAAGGCATCATGACTGGAAAAACGGGCCGGCTCATCAGGTACTGGATCATACCAGTCTCTGTCCTCCATGGTCCCCGTCTTCCAGGGCGGATAGCTTGCATACCCGATACCCGCAAACCAACCTCGGCCAAAGTTGTACTGCAGATCAATGCCAATGCTGCCCGCAGGCTTTAACTCCCACTCCAGAGAGCTGAGGGTATGGTTCCCGCTGCTGACCAGAAAGCGCAGACCCGTATCTTCATAGGCAAAGGAGTCGCCGCCGCCCATGGCAAAAAGCAGGAGAATCATTACTGCCGGCAGGATAGCTTTCTGCCAAAGTCGTGTGTTAGCAAGCGACTGCCGGTCCCAGGACACAGCAGACGACCCTTTCCCACATGAGCGTATCTGCGCGGCTGCAGTTGCCAACCGTATTCATGCACGTCTTGTCCTGTTCAAGCCTGCGGCTTGCCCTGGCCACTGCGGATACCCGCCGCCCCGTTATTTGACAAAATACATTTTTGCCGATAAACTGGTTTTAGTTCAACCATAAAAGCATATATGGAGGAAAGTGATATGTTTTTTGATAATACAAAAAGATTACTTACAATTCTGTTTCTTGCTTCTTTAGTAGCCTGCCAGACGACAATGGTCGGGGGCGATGAGGAATCATCGCTGGAGATTTCCCATGAAATCCTGAAGAACGAATTACTTCCCGGTGCAGTCGGCTTCGAAGATTTTGAGGACGATGATCTCGATCGTCACTTTGCTCCAGGTGTATATGAAGCCCATTCGAGAGTCGCTGAGGGGATTTTGACAATAGAGCCGAAGGAGGGGTTACATGCGTTTTCCATCAACTACAGTCAGGGAATTGACAGTGTTGCCTTCCGAATAATGCCCCTTAATGGCCTGAGGGTTGAATTAATCACTACGCCCCGTGCTCCTGTTCCCCTATACCAGATTTTCTTGTCCCAATGGGGAACAAATGTTCTCAAGACAAAGGAAGCTCCTCCGGATAATCTGTTCCATGATACCGATAGCGTCGCTGGTCGTTGGGTTTTCCTGGAGATTAGAAAAAATGATGACCGATACATTGTCCTGACTGACGGAAAACAGATCGCAGAAATGGATGTATCCGGGGAAGCGCTCAAAAATTTGAGATTCTATTTTTGGGAAGAAGAATACCGGGCCATAGCGCTGGACTACTTCATAATCCGCTGATAAAAGGCAGACATCTGCGCCAACGAGATCTTTACACGCGGGAATTGCAAACGATGGATGATACTCACTGTGTTTAGAACGTGGTCCACCATACCGTTGCGAGGTAAATGGCCTAACGTTTCATGCAAATCTTATAACGCCGTCGACGTCCGGAAGTTCTACGCAGGAGCGTAGCGACGAGAAGGCGTCTGGTGCATGCGCCATGTTCAAGTAAGCCGCTTCGCGGCCGGTTTCACCC
>CAYMWV010000106.1:0-12283 GCA_964394395.1 uncultured Sediminispirochaeta sp. | reverse complement strand
GATTTTAAAGAACTCTTCCCGTAGAGCCATGATTTTCCATCATGGCTTTGTGTTAACTCATAGCTTTAAAGAACTCTCATCCATTGTACCGCGCGTTTCAGCTTCGCTGAACCGCTCGGCCGCTGCGTCGCTCTCGCGGTTTGTGGAACAAACCGCTGCCGCTCCTTGGGTTTGCGGTGTCGGCTTTGCCGAACCGCTGGACCAAGGTTCGAGTCCTTCTCTCTACAAATAAAAAAATCCATAGTACCTTTCGGCACTATGGATTTTTTTAGCAGGGGAAGGACTCGAACCTCCGACCTCCGGGTTATGAGCCCGACGAGCTGCCAACTGCTCTACCCTGCGTCGTTGTTAGATAAAAGATACACAATTATTGAAAAAGGGTCAAGGGGTGAAAAAAAGTCTTGCAAAGGAGTGGAATAATTCGCTAAAGTGAACAAAAATATGATATGCTGAAAAATATAGTATCCAGGCTGGGCTGGTTTCAATGTGCAGGCAGGTGGCCAGCGCTCTTCTGGCGGGTAATCGGCCCAAGGGGTAGTGAAATGGAACGGAGTTTTAGATGAAAACAGGGGAAAACAGTAAAAACGTCCGGGAAGCTGCGGGAATTTCTTTGGAGGAGCTTGCTGAGGCGATTGGCGAGAGCCCACAGGCACTGGAAAGCCTGGAGGAGGGGAGGGCGGAGCCTTCTGTCAGCCTCCTTCTGAAGATCGCCGGGAGCCTGGGGACCGATATCTCTACCCTGATCTACGGAAATGCCTTTGATCAGAAGGCGGTAATGGTCACCGAGCGGGAGAACCGGGTCCGGGTGGAGCGGAAAAAGCAGTTTGATTATGAGAGTCTTGCCCCGAGCTATGCGGGAAAGCATATCGAACCCTTTCTGGTGGAGGTCTACCCCAACGAGAGCGACAAGATGGAGTTTTCGGTGCACGAGGGGGAGGAGTTTCACTATGTGATGGAGGGAACCCTGAAAATAGTGGTGGGAGAGGAGGAGCACATCCTCGATACAGGAGATTCCATCTATTTTGACTCCTCCCTGCCCCATGCGCTCTCCTCGGTGGGGCGGCACGCGAAGCTTCTTGCGGTGGTTTACAACGCCATGAATATGAGCCACCTGACCCGGAGCAGAAAAATGAGCGAGCTGATTGAAGCGGCCCGCCACCTGGGTGGCCGTTCGGTGGTGCTGGTTATCCCCAATGAAAGCTCCATCGATGCTATAAACCGGGCAATGGAGGAGCGGGTGGTGAACCGGGCTTACCTGGTGGGCGATGCAGCCGATTTTCCCGCCGATTACCACCGCTATGCAGATCGGTATGAGATAGTCGATGTACCGGATAAGCCGGCGGCCGACGATCCTGCCGGAGAGGGCAAGGAAAGCCTGGAATGGCAGCAACGATGCATGAATGAGGGTATCAAGCTTATCCGGGACAGCCAGGCACATATGCTCATGAAGGGTTTCATCAACACTGCGGTATTCATGAAGGGGGTGCTGAACCGGGAGAAGGGGATAGCCACCAAGCGTCGTCTCTCCCTGGTGAGTATTTTTGAACTTCCGAAACTGGGGCGGCTTATCTTTCTCACCGATCCGGGGATCAACACCGCCCTGACCAGTGGATCGGATCTGGAAACCAGCCGGGACATCATCCTTAACGGGATCGATGTGGCTCGGGCGCTGGGGGTTCCAAAGCCTAAGGTGGCCATCCTGGATGCGAACGAGATGCCCAGTGAGAAGATTCCCACCAGCATGGTTGCCCGGCAGCTTTCGGAAATGGAGTGGACCGATGCAACAGTCTACGGCCCCCTCTCCTACGATCTGGCCCTCTATGAGGATTCGGCGGAGCATAAAGGTGTTACCGATAACCCGGTGGCGGGGAAGGCGGATATCCTGATTGTTCCCCACATCTCCGGGGGGAACTTCCTCTACAAGGCCTGGGCCATGACTATGAGTGCCGATGTGGCAAATGTGGTACTGGGCGCCCAGGTGCCCTTGATTATTACCAGCCGCAGCGACGATGATATGACCAAATTTCTTACCATCTGCGCTTCGGCGGTCTACTCGGGCTACTGCTGCCGGGAATAGCAAAAGAAACAAACAACGAGGGGTAAACCATGAAAGCACTTTCCAAAGAAAAAAGCGAACTGGGACTCTGGATGATCGACGCTCCCGAGCCGGAGTACGGTCCCAATGATCTGCTGATAAAGATTAAGATTACCGCCATCTGCGGTACCGATGTTCACATCTACCAGTGGGATAAATGGGCGCAGAAGACCATTCCGGTGCCGATGATCACCGGCCATGAGTTTGTAGGAACTGTCCAGGCGATGGGTAGCGAGGTTTCCGGATTTTCCGAAGGCGACCGGGTTACCGGAGAGGGGCACCTCACCTGCGGTCATTGCCGCAACTGCCGGGCGGGTAAGCGCCACCTCTGCAGGAATACGAAAGGGGTGGGGGTAAACCGCCAGGGCTGCTTTGCAGAGTACCTGGTAATTCCGGCGGATAATGCCTTCAAGCTGGACGACTTTATCTCCGACGAGTCGGCGGCCATCTTCGATCCCTTCGGGAATGCGGTACACACCGCTCTCTCCTTTGACCTGGTGGGGGAGGATGTGCTCATTACCGGAGCGGGACCCATCGGTATTATGGCCTCTGCGGTGGCGAAGCACGCCGGGGCCAGGTATGTGATCATAACTGATGTAAACGACTACCGCCTCAATCTGGCCCAGCAGATGGGAGTTACCCGGGCGGTGAACATCAAGAAGGATAATCTTGTCGATATTATGAACGAGCTTCACATGCTCGAAGGGTTTGATGTGGGCCTGGAGATGTCCGGCAACGCCCAAGCTCAGGGGCAGCTCTTTTCCAGGATGAACAACGGAGGCAAAGTGGCTCTCCTCGGTATTCCCCCCGGGGAGACTCCGGTGGACTGGAACGAGATCATCTTCAAGGGCCTCTACCTGAAGGGTATCTATGGCCGGGAGATGTATGAGACCTGGTACAAGATGGCGTCGATGATCCGCTCCGGCCTGGATATCCACAGGATTATCACCCACCGGCTCCCCATTGACGAGTTTAACCGGGGCTTCGAGATTATGAGCTCCGGGCAGTCCGGGAAGATCCTGCTCTACTGGGATTAAGCTAAGGGGATTACACTTTTCGGCCGGGATCAGGATTCTTCGGCCGACTGGAGCAGCTCGCTCGCCTGTTCGAACTCAGATTCCCTGGCCAGGAAGGCTTTAATTATACCCGGATCAAACTGCTTACCTGAATCGGCCAGGATGATCTCCCGGGTTTTCTGGTGGGAGAAGGGGGGTTTGTAGACCCGCCGGGTTCTCAGGGCGTCATAGACATCGGCCACCGCCATGATTCGGCCTGCCAGGGGAATCTCCTCACCCGTTAATCCGTCGGGATATCCGCTGCCGTCCCACTTCTCGTGGTGGCTTCTGGTGAGGGCCACCCCCACCTCCAGGAAGGCGTTCTTTTTATACCGCTGGGATACTTCCGAAAGGTGTTCCGATCCAGAGATGGTGTGGGTTTTGATGATATTGAACTCTTCCGCAGTCAGCTTACCTGGTTTCAGGAGAATACTGTCCGGGATCGCCACCTTTCCAATATCGTGAAGGGGGGTGGCGTGATATAGATTTTCCACAAATTCCTCATTCACGATTCCGGAGTATTCAGCCATGGTGAGCATCTCTTCGGCGAGAATCCTGGTAAAGGTTTGAACCCGTTCGATATGTTTCCCTGTATCGTTATCCCGGTGCTCCGCCAGTTTTGCCAGGGCGAAAATGGTTGCCCGGTGGGATTCGTACACCTCTTTGGTTTTCTCCTCCACCATCCCCTGCAAGTTCTTCTGCATCTTCTTTAATGCCAGATGGGTAGAGACTCGGGCCTTTACCTCTTCGGGTTGAAAAGGTTTGGTGATGTAATCAACCCCTCCCGCCTTGAAAGCCTTCACCTTATCTTTCAGCTCCGAGAGGGCACTGATGAAAAGGACCGGAATGGTGCGCAGCAGACTGCTCTCTTGCAGCTTTTCGCACACTTCAAAGCCGCTCATACCGGGCATGCTGATATCCAGAAGAATAATATCGGGCTCCACTTTCCCCATCTCTTCCAGGGCACTTTCACCATCCAGATAACTTACAAGTTCCCGATCATCACTCCGCAGGATTGCCTTGAGCAGCTTAACGTTGCTCTCCACATCATCTACGATCATCACCGTTTCTTTACCTGAATAAGACATGCTATCGATCTCCTTTTTTTAATATCCTGGATGATTGGGCTATGGGAAGGGTAATCTCCACCCTGCTTCCCGATCCGGGGCTGCTTGTAATCTTGATACTCCCATGCATCTGCTCAAGCAGTTTTTTTGTCAGCAACAGCCCTATCCCTGTTCCCGGAATCGATCCGGTCTCCCTGCCCATTCTGTCGAAAGGGATAAAGAGATCCTTCAGTTTCTCTTCGGGGATACCCTCACCGGTATCTTGAATCCGGATCGTAACGGTGGTATCAGATTGATCAGCCTCAATGATCACCTGCCCGCTTTTCTTATTAAACTTAATCCCGTTTCCGATAATTTGCATGAGTACCTGGAGCATCCGTTGCGGGTCGACCAGGACTGGAAGGGGGGACTCTATGGGTTTAATTACGATCCTTACTTCATACTGCTCGGCAATCGACTTGCTGTATTGAACAGCCTCCTCAATCAGCTCCCGACTGTCAACTTCCCTGGCTTCCAGAGAAAGGGCCCCGCTTTCCACCTTCGAATAATCCAGGATGCAATTGACCAGCTCAAGCAGTCGATCCCCTCCCTTCACAAGCTCCTGGGCGTAATCCTTTCGCAGTTCGGGATCGGGTTCCTCTTCAAGCAGCAGCTGGCCGAAGCCAATAATTGCGTTGAGGGGGGTTTTCAGTTCGTGACTCATCGAGGCAAGAAAGTCGTTCTTTGCCCGGTTCGACTGCTCGGCCGCCTCCCGGGATGCTAAAAGATCCTTCTCACTCTGCTTCCTGTAGATAGCCATTGCAAAGAGATGCGCCAGGGAGGAGATGGTATTAACATCCTCATAACCATAATCCCTGTTCGCATTTGCCAGGGCTATCTGACCGTAGAGGGTTCCCTCAAAAACCGCTGGTACGGATAGAAAGCGCTCAATTGGTATGTGCCCCCGGGGGATCCCTTTGGACGATAGGTGGGAAACGGGATTATTGGTAAAGAAGGCTGTTTTTGTATTCAGTGCATGGCCCCACAATCCGTTATACCCCTTTTCCCCTTTGGGAAACACCACTCGCTTGTGCTCCATCTTACACTCTTCGCCCTCCATCATGGAAGAGAGGGTGTGAATGATATTTTCCTCCGTTTCAGGGTCAATGGACGAGACATAGCCAAAAAAGCTATCGGTTAGCTGGAGGGCCTTGTTATGGACGACCTGGGAGATCTGCTCAATGGTAGTTCCGGGGGAAGTGAGAGCCCGGGCTATCTCCGCCAAAGCTTCGTTGACCGCCGCCTTCTTCTCCAGCATCACCTCGGTCCGTTTCCGATCGGTAATGTCGCTGGCGACACCATTAATGCGCACTATTGTGCCGCTTTTGTCTTTTATAAGGTAGCTCCGGTCGTTGACCCACCGAATTGTCCCATCCCCCCGGATTATCCGAAACTCCCGGATAGCCTTCCCTTCTCTCTTGAGGGTATCCATCGTCTCTTCCATCAATCCCCGGTCCTCCGGATGGACCACTTCGTTCCACTTCAACGGGTCATTAAGAAAGCTCTCTATGGGGATGCCGTAGAGTTTCTCTGCGGATCTACTGATAAAAACAGGTTTCCCCTCCGGCCAGGAGAGGGACCAGAACACCTCATTGATGGTATCGAGAATCTCATCGAGCTGCTCCTGGTATCGCTCTTCCTCATTCTGGCAAGTGTTCATAATACACCCCTTTGAGCCGGATCAACTTGTGGGTAATTCAGCCCGTCCCGTAACATTAATCCCACTGAATCGAGGCTGTCTAAACCACTATATGTAGCGTATATAATGCTCAGGAAAGGTTGCGGGACAGCCTCAATCATGCATAGTGGGAAGTATAGAAAAAGAAATGATAATGTCAAACCAGCGCTAATGATTACGCAGGAATGTATTGTACTGATCATAGCTGGTGCTCTATACTCCTGCAATGGTAAAAGAATATGGCACAGGCGTAATACTCCTTGTTCTCATAGTGGTGACGGCTCGCTTGCTATCGATGGTGATCCCGGGAATCGGGACGGTGACCGCCGCAATCCTTCTGGGGATTGTTGTCGGGAATCTCACCCCCCTGGCCGATCTGGGGAAGGGGGGAGTGAAGTTCTGTGAGAAACGCCTCTTAAACGGGGCGATTATTCTTATGGGGCTGGAGCTGCAGTTGGCTGCTGCTGCCGGGATCGGAGGGTCCGCTGTTGCTGTTATCCTGGGGGTGGTCTTTACCTCCCTCTTGCTGGGATGGCTCATTTCTCGTCGGGGGGGTCTGCCGCCCCGGCTCGCCTTTCTCCTGGGGGTAGGAAACGGGATCTGCGGTTCCGCCGCCATCGCCTCCTGTGCGCCGGTGATCGGGGCGGAGAAGGAGGAGCTGGGGATATCGGTGGCGGTGATCAACTTGCTGGGGGCGGCGGCGATCTTCCTGCTTCCTCTGGCTGCTGGACTTATCGGCCTGACGGCCCCCCAAAGTGCCCTCCTGCTGGGGGGGACTATCCAGGCGGTGGGACAGACTGTGGCGGCAGCTCTTGTGATGGGGGATGAGGTAGCCTCCCTGGCAATTCTGGTAAAGATGGGCCGGGTGCTGATGCTGGGGGTGGTTGTGATTTTTCTCACTGCTCTGGGCAGGCAGCGGCTTTTTGGAGAAGCCCCTGTCTCTCAAAGAGCTTCGGTCGAGGGTGGGAGTAAACAGAAGGAAAGCAAAAAATCCTTTCCGGTTCCACCATTTATTATCGGTTTTCTTCTTGCCGCCGTAGGGGTGAACCTGCTGCCGATACCTGATGGGCTTCTGGGTCTGCTGGACAGCGTAAAGAAGTGGATGCTCTATCTCGCTATGGCAGGAATCGGGACGGGGATCAGGTTTGCCACCATCCGGCGTTTCGGACTTAGAGCTCTGGGCGCCGGGGCAGCCATCTTTCTGGTGAATTTACTTCTGGTGGGGGGAATTATCACCGTCTCCCTGTAAGCTGGGCCCCGGCCGTGCTATACTCCTGGGTATGAGTTTCTATAGATTAAACCGGAGTATCCCATTTCTCATCCTTTTTTGTATCGCCCTTGCCTCCCTCTCTGCCAACCCCTTCCTTGGTATCTGGAAGGTAGAGGCCATTGGCGTCCCCGAACCCCTCTTCATGGAGTTCCGGGATGACGGCACCTACCTTGCCCGGGAGAGCATGAAGGCGGAACCGGAGCTGCTGGAATATCAGCTGGATGAGAATAGCCGGATCATCCGCTTCGAAACCAAGGGGCAGATGGTAAGCTCCCGCTTCCGCTTCGACGGGAGAAACCGCTTCGAGGTGCTGCTTCCCGATTTTCTCACCGAGATGCTGGTCCGGGAGCTTGATCTGGAGATGGAGGATGAGGCGGAGATAAACTCGGTCACCCTCGACTTCATCATCAACCTATCCGAAGGGGTGCGGGAGCTGGCGAGCCGGCAGGTCTTTATGCGGGGCCAGCGGGTTCAGTGAATTTACCTCTCCTTTGAAAAAAATCTTGAAGATGTATAGTAATTACTATATAATTACACCCAGGAGGGTATGTAATGTTGGTTTCGATTGTTCCAATAGGAAATTCTAGAGGGATCAGGATTCCAAAGAGCATTTTACAACAACTCGATATTGATGAAAAAGTTGAGCTTGAAGTGCATGACAAGGAACTTCTGATCAGGCCAATGAAAAAAAAACCGAGAGAACATTGGATCCAGGAGTTTAAACGGATGCACAATAACGGAGATGATACCTTACTGATTGAGAATCTTAAGGAGCAGGACATTTTTTCATGGGAATGGTGATTACCCAATATGAAGTGTACCTGATTAATGTAGATCCCACAAAAGGTCATGAGATAAAGAAACCCCGGCCTTGCTTGATTATTTCTCCTGATGAGATAAATCAATCAATCCAGACAATTATAATTGCCCCAATGACGACCAAATCGCATCCTTATCCGACTCGTGTTCCAATTTCATTTGAAAAGAAGAATGGGTGGATAGTATTGGATCAGTTACGGACTGTGGACAGACACAGACTTATCAAGAGAATTGGAAAGATAACAACGAAAGAAATTATGCTTGTCAAAAATGTGCTGCAGGAAATGTTGGTTGATTGAAAAAGCAAACCAACGCCTCTGGCGGTGGTCCGTCAGTTAACAAACTGGCGACGATACAGGCTTTGCCTGCATCTTGCTTTTTCAACACACGACCACCGACAGCAGCCACAGGCTGCCTCCGCTCTGGCAGGCTCCTATCAGGATGAGGCAGCAGATACAGCTCTGTCCGGCCCGCCTATCCCCGCTCCGAAAGCACCTCCCGCTCGTAGCGGTACACCTCATCCATGTAGGCAGCCTCAACGGGAACCCCCTCTTCTTCGCAGAGTCGGTCCCACACCGCCCCCAGGGGCATGCTCTTGAGCCGTTCGCCCAGAGCCAGCCGGCCGATAAAATCGCCCGATTCCTCCATCTTCACCAGCTTCTCCGTGGGCTCCAGGTGGGCCGCCAGCCACGCCTTCCGGGCCGCCCGGGTGCCCACCGCATAGGCGCCGATCCGGTTCACCGATGCGTCGAAGAAATCCAGCCCCACATAGGCGTGCTTCCCCGCCGCCTTCTCTGCCCGGACAACCTCCTGGGCCATGAACTGCAGATCGTCGTTGAAAAGGACGATGTGATCCGAATCCCAGCGCATGGGCCGGGAGACGTGGAGCAGCAGCCGGTCCTGGTACTGGAAGACCGCAGAGATCTTGTCGGCGATCAGCTCGGTGGGGTGGAAGTGGCCCATATCGAGGCAGATCAGCTTCTTCCGGCTCAAGGCGTAGCCCAGGTAGAAGTCGTGACTCCCCACAACAAAAGCTTCGCTGCCGATGCCGAAGAGCTTCGACTCCACCGCATCAAGCATCTCCCCCTCCGGCAGCTCGACCTCAAAAATATCATCCAAACTCTCGATAAGCCGCTGCCGCATCCCGAAGCGGTCCGCCGGATAATCCTTCATCCCATCGGCGATCCAGAGGTTGTGCACTGAAGCCTTCCCCAGCTCCCGGCCAAAGTAGGCGGTAATCTTCCTCGACTGCTGCACGTGGTCAATCCAGAACTTCCGGATCCCCCGGTCGGTGCTGGCCAATGTAAATCCGTCATCCGCCTTTGGGTGGCTAAACATGGTGCAGTTGAAATCCAGCCCCAGCTGCCGGCCCCTGGCCCAGTCGACCCAGCCGGTGAAATGTTCCGGCCCCACCTGGTCCCGGTCCACCTTTTTCCCGTTAAACTCACCGTAGATGGCGTGGAGGTTCAGATTGTGCTTCCCCGGGATCAGCTTCAACGCCGCCTCGATATCCTGCCGCAATTCCTCCACGGTGCGAGCCTTCCCCGGGTAGTTCCCCGTCGCCTGAATCCCCCCACCGGAAAGGCTCGCATCGGGAGCCTCAAAGCCCCCCACATCGTCGGCCTGCCAGCAGTGGAGGCTGATATTCATCCCCTTTGCCCCTTCAATTGCCTTATCTGTATCGATTCCCAATTCCCCGTACAGCGCCTTTGCTTCTTCATATAATCTGCTCATCCCGAACCTCCTTCATTGCTGCTCGCAGCTTTCCATTACTTCAGCTGCACATGCTCATCCTACACCCGCCAGCCGGCAGGAACCTTGACGATCCGGTCAAAATAGTAGCACAATTCCGTCATGTACCGCCTCCACGCCGACGACTTCTTTACCGACCCCGATCTCCCCCTGGCTATCGCCCCCCGAAACCCCCAGCTCCGTTTCCCCCTGCATGGCCATGATTTCTCCGAATTGGTGATGGTTCTGGGGGGACGGGGGATCCACTTCACCGAAGAGGAGGAGTACCAGGTCTCCTGCGGAGATGTCTACCTGGTCACCGGCCCCCAGACCCATGGATACCGGGAGCTGGAAGATCTGGTGCTGATCAACATCCTGTTTCTGCCCGAGCCCCTGAAAATCCCCAGCCGGGATCTGAGTCTCATCCCGGGCTTTCACACCCTCTTCACCGTGGAGCCCACCTACCGCAGCCGGGACCGTTTCGAAAGCCGCCTCCGACTGGACGGCAGGGATCTTGCAAAGGCCGCCTCCCTGGTAGAGGAGATCGAAACCGAGCTTGCAGGCCGCACCCCGGGCTACCGCTTCGCCGCCGTCAACCGCTTCCACGAACTGGTGCTCTTCCTCTCCCGCAGCTTCGACCGCTCCGATGCCCACCTGGCCGACGACACCACCGCCGTCCGCCGCTATCGCCTGGGCAAGGTAATCAGTTTCATGGAAAGTAAAATCCACCGTCCCGTCACCATTGAAGAGCTTACCGACCTCGCCGGTAGCTCGGAAAGCACCCTGCTTCGGGACTTCAAGCTCCTCACCGGCCGTTCCCCCACCGAGTGGCACCTCCGCCACCGCCTCGAGGTTGCCTGTCGCCTCCTGAGAACCACTCGCCTGCCGGTCACCCACATCGCCCTGGACACCGGCTTCTGTGACTCCAACTACTTTGCCCGGCAGTTCCGCAAAACTGTCGGGATGAGTCCCCGGGAGTATAGAAAGGGCAGGCAGGTTGATAGCTGATAATGCTCCTGTGGGGTTTTTCCTGGCGCCCCCCGGCCAGAGGTGGCCGGGGCCGGGTGCTCCGCTATACTCCTCGCCCCCCGTCCCCTTCGGGGAACCGGCGGCCCTTCTGCGGCTCCCTGCCGATCGCCGCGGTCCGCCTCGGGGGACTGCGGGGTACCGCTTCCGCCCCCTGGCGCATTTCCTGAGCCTGGTGCTTACCCGTTTTCAGAAAAGCAGCACGGGGTGGAGCGTTATTGAACGACTTCCATCGAGAAACGGATCATCTGCTTAATACAGGCTGTCCCGCAACGTTAATCCCACTGAATCGAGGCTGTCTAAATCGCTATATATGGTATCATCACCGTTTTATGACCACCATATGTAGCGTGCATGAAGCTCAAGAAAGGTTGCGGGACAGCCTCAATATGAACTAATCACCAGGCCGGGTATCAGCCGGAAATGTCGGGTATCCTTTGTGATGAGAGGCATTCCTGTTGCCTTTGCCGTGATTCCGATGAGTAAATCCATGACAGGAATTGGAGTTCCATTCTTTCTCAGGTGCGCTTCAGCTTCTCCATAAAAAACAGGAAAAGAAGGTTCCGGATACACTATGGATATGAACTCGAGCATCTGTTCTACCCGTTCCAATTCTGTTCCCGGGTTTGCGGATAATTCTGCACCGGCCCGTAATTCGCACAGGGAAAAAAGGGAAATGAAAAGCTGTGAGTCTTTTAGATTCACCAGCTTTTTGGTAGCCGGGCCGGTACGTTTAGCATTTCCTTCTCGGATTATATCGATACAGAAACAGGTATCCAGAAGCACTATTCATCATCCTCCGAGAGGATCGTCGATTGCGTCATGGAGTTGCTTCGCTCTTTTACGAGTTCCTCAGCTGCATCCAGGGTGTCATCGGAAAGAAGAATTGTATCCAGATTATCCAGCAGGTTTCGGGCTGTTTTCCTCTGCGGCAGAAGCGTCTTTTTTATAACTTTACTGAAGGATTCTTTTCCCTTCTTTGCTTTAAGTAAGATTTCATAGGCTTCCATATCGATGGTAATGGTTTTTACCGCCATTTTTTATACCTCTCATGCACTTACAATACACTTAGATTAAAGGCTGGTCAAGATAATCTTTTTCATAGTTTATCCGGGACGAGGAGCGTCTGGTCACCGATGCAGAGACCCTTCAGGAGATCCTTCACCGGTATCGATCAATCCATCGAACTGATGCTATCCAACCCGCCTTCGATACCCTCCTCGGGCTAGTTGATGAACTGTTTTCGGTAGAGGTTACGGATCTGATCAGGGCAAAGGATTTTCTCATTGCTCTTCCCCATGTATCGGCCCGGGATACCGTTCATGCCGCGGTAATGCAGAGAAACGGTGTCACCCGGATTGTGAGTTTCGACAAAGATTTTGACCGGTTTTCCTTTATCGATAGGATATCATAAAGATAAAAGAGGCAGCAGAGAGAAAGCGCTGCTGTTTTAAATCGCCTTCAAGAATCCGATAAACCCATCCACATCACGCATCACCAGGG
>CAYMWV010000105.1:0-12304 GCA_964394395.1 uncultured Sediminispirochaeta sp. | reverse complement strand
GGGAAGAGGAAGACAGATATGCCCGAGCAGCTGCAAAGGGTGACCAGAATGCGAAGGATATGCTCATAAAAGGGAATCTCCGCTTTGTGGTAAACGTGGCAAAAAAATACCAGAATCAGGGTCTTCCCCTGGCGGATCTGATCAACGAAGGCAATATTGGCCTCATGAACGCCATTGAGCGCTACGATGTTGAAAAGGGATACCACTTTATCAGTTACGCCGTCTGGTGGATCAGGCAGGCCATTCTCAAAGCTATCAGTGAGAAGGCCCGAATGATCAGGCTACCGTTAAACCGGGCTAATGAGCTGGTGCAGATTGAGAAGGCCAGGAAGGAGCTCCAGGTGGAGGGGAAAGAGGAGCCCGAGTTTTATGAGATTGCCAGAGCGGTGGGGATGGATTCGGAGCATGTAGCGGCATTGGTAAATATCAGCCGGGATCTGGTCTCTCTCGAAACTCCGGTCTATACCGACCGCAGCCAGAGCGAGCTGGGAGATTTTATTGAAGATATCGATTATAAAAGTCCCGATGATCAGCTGATGGAGCGTTCCCTCCGGGATGAAATCGCCAAGGTTCTTGAAACCCTCACTGATAAGGAGGCAGATATCATCAAATACCGATATGGCCTTAATGGTCGCGCTCCCTTGAGCCTTAAGGATATTGGTGACCGGTATAACCTGACCAAGGAAAGAATCCGGCAGATCGAGAAGAAAGCGATTAAGCGTTTGCAGCACCCGTCCAGGAGTCAGTATTTAGAAGCCTACATGGCAGCGGTCTGATCTCCTTTGGATGATATTATAGAGTTACCCCGGGGTTTTTACCCGGGGTTTTCTTTTTTTCTTCTCCCTCACCCCTATCCGGGAGGCCAAAAACTTGACACGTAACGATTTATCGCCTACCTTTAACAACATAAACAATTTGGAGGTCTATTAACTCGTATGACAGTATCAAAGATGATCTATTTTTTTGGAGAAGGGAAGGCTGAGGGAGGCGCAAAGCTGAAAGAGCTTCTCGGCGGAAAGGGTGCCAACCTGGCAGAGATGACCAGTATTGGAGTGCCCGTACCTCCCGGCTTCACCATCTCAACCGAGGTTTGCGCCGCATTCTATGAGAATAATCGATCCTACCCCAAGGGGTACGATGAAGAGCTCAAGAAAAATCTGGAACGCCTTGAGAAGATGATGGGGAAGAAACTGGGGGATGCGGATGATCCTCTGCTGGTATCGGTGCGTTCCGGTGCTGCAGTATCAATGCCCGGCATGATGGATACCATCCTTAACCTTGGTCTTAATGATAAGGCGGTGGTTGGACTTGGAAAGAAGACCGACAATCCCCGTTTCGCCTGGGACGCCTACCGCAGGTTTATTCAGATGTTCAGCAATGTTGCTATGGGCATGAAGGGCGAGGTTTTTGAGAATATCCTTGAGAAGGTGAAGAAAAAGAAGAAAGTAGAGCTTGATACTGAACTTGACGCTGCCGATCTGGAACAGCTTGTGGAACAGTATAAGAAAGCGTACAAAGAGCAGATGAAAAAGCCCTTCCCCCAGGATCCGGTTGACCAGCTTCAGAAAGCGATAGACGCAGTTTTTGGTTCCTGGATGAATGACCGGGCTATCCATTATCGGAAGCTAAATAATATTACCGGCCTTCTCGGAACAGCGGTAAGCGTGCAGTCCATGGTATTTGGAAACTTCGGAGACGATTCCGGAACCGGTGTCTGTTTTAGCCGTGACCCCTCTACGGGAAAGAAGATTTTCTACGGTGAGTTTTTGATGAACGCCCAGGGAGAAGATGTGGTTGCCGGAATCAGAACTCCCGAAAAGCTTACTACACTCAAAAAGCGGAATGCGAAAGTGTATAACGAGTTGGAAGTGATTAAAGACAAGCTGGAAAATCACTACAAAGATATGCAGGATATTGAGTTTACCATCCAGCAGGGAAAACTCTTTCTCCTCCAGACCCGTAACGGTAAACGTACCGGTCCTGCAGCGGTGAAGATTGCTGTGGATATGGTTGCAGAAAAGATGATCACCCAGGAGGAAGCGATCTTCCGGGTAAGCCCCGATCAGTTGGACCAGCTTTTCCATCCCGGAATTGATCCTAAAGAGAAAAAGAACCTGACCGTAATAGCCAAGGGGCTCAACGCATCCCCCGGGGCTGCCACCGGTAAAATTGTTTTTACCGCTGAAGATGCCGAGGAGTGGAAGAAGGCTGGCAAGAAAGTGCTTCTGGTACGAAAAGAGACCAGCCCTGAGGATATCGGCGGAATGGTTGCTGCTGAGGGTATCCTTACCAGTACTGGGGGAATGACCAGCCACGCTGCGGTTGTCGCCCGGGGTATGGGAAAACCTTGTATTGCCGGCTGTAAAGATGTAGTAGTCTCCGGGAATAAAATGAGTGTGGATGGTAAAAACTACAAAGAGGGAGATTACATAACCATTGATGGCTCCACCGGTGAGGTTTTTGCCGGAGAGGTGGCTTTGGTTAATCCCAAGATTACCAAAGACCTTTCTCTTTTTCTCGGATGGACCGACAAGGTTCGACTCTCAGCAGATCGGAAAGGGATCAAAGAGAAGGGGTTCCGGGTCCGGACCAATGCGGACCAGCCTGCGGATGCAAAGGTTGCCCGTAAGTTTGGTGCTGAAGGTATCGGCCTCTGCCGGACAGAGCACATGTTCTTTGAAGAGGGGAAACTGGAAATATTCCAGGAGATGATTGTTTCTGAGACCCTGGAAGCTCGGGCAGCTGCCCTCAAGAAGCTTCTGCCCCTGCAGAAGAAGGATTTTAAAGGAATATTTACCGCTATGGAAGGACTTCCTGTAACGGTTCGTCTTCTGGATCCCCCACTCCATGAGTTTGTTCCCAAAACCAATGCGGATGCAAAAGAGCTGGCAGCCAAGCTTGGCATCAGCGCTTCCAAGCTGAAAAAGAAGGCAGAGGAGTTGATGGAACTTAACCCCATGCTGGGTCACCGGGGATGTCGTCTTGGTATCACCTACCCGGAAATTTACGACATGCAGGTAGAAGCGATCATGACCGCTGCGTGTGAAGTGCAGAAGTCGGGAAAGAAGGTGTATCCGGAAATCATGATTCCCCTTGTGGGGACGGTGAATGAGCTTGAGATGCTCCGGGCCAATGCTGAAGTGGTGATTGCTGAAGTTCTGAAAAAGAAGAAAATGAAGGTTGCCTACAAGATAGGTACCATGATCGAGATTCCCAGAGCCGCCCTTACCGCTGAGAAGGTGGCCACCCAGGCTGACTTCTTCAGCTACGGAACCAATGACCTCACGCAGATGACATTTGGCTATAGCAGGGACGATATCGGTTCCTTTATCGGTGACTACCTGGAACAGAATGTGCTGCCCAAGGATCCCTTCCAGACCCTTGATATTGAGGGTGTAGGCCAGCTGGTTTCCATGGGAGTGGAAAAGGGCCGATCGGTCAAAGAAGATATGAAGATGGGTATCTGCGGTGAACACGGCGGTGATCCTGATTCTATCGACTTCTGTTTTGAGGCGGGACTCAACTACGTCAGTTGCTCTCCCTACCGGGTGCCAATAGCCCGACTCGCTGCGGCTCAGGCTGTTGCAAAAAGGAAATAATCGACCACCTGAAAAAGATTCTTACGCTAAAGTGGTTCAGAAAACGCCCCGGTCTGTAAAGACCGGGGTTTTTTTAAAACAGGATGAATTAAAACAGGATGAAAGAGACGGTGATAGCTGCGCAAAAACTCTATAAGCTTCTTTTTTCTCATTACGGCCCCAGGGGTTGGTGGCCTCTGATCTCCAGAGGCGGGAGAGAGGGGGTTACTGAAGGAGGCTACCACCCGGGAATCGATTATCTCCCCTCAACACCAGAAGAGCGGTTTGAAGTGGCTGTGGGAGCTGTTTTAACCCAGAACACCGCCTGGAAAAATGTGCGAACCTGTATGGAAAACCTACTTCATTGGGGCCCCCTCTCAGCGGATGCTATTCTTGCCCTGGAGCAGGAGCAACTGGAAGAGCTGATTCGCCCCTCCGGATACTTTAGACAGAAAAGTGTATACCTGAAACATCTGGCAGCTTTTTTTTCCAAGAGTTTTTCTCTATCTTCTTCCAGCAGAACTGATGCAACTGACCCATTCATTCCCGGCCGGGAAGAGCTACTCTCCCTGAAGGGCATAGGCGAAGAGAGTGCCGATTCGATACTTCTTTATGCCTTCGGCGTTGAAACGGCGGTGATAGATGCCTACACGCGACGAATACTTACCAGGATTAGCGGCACTGGATGGAGAGATGACAGGGATATCCGGGATTACATGAACTCTTGCCGGGAAAGCCAAGGAGAGTTTCATGCCCTCTTTGTGGAGCACGGAAAAGAGTTTTGTCGCTCCCGTAAACCCCGGTGCGGAGAATGTTTTCTCAGCTCCAGTGGAGCTTGCGAGGCAGCATCAATAACACTATGCAGCTCAGGATGATATTGACGCTGTTTTGAATGCCAGGAATTCTCAATTTGGCAAAACTAAGAGCAAATCCAATTGCAAAAACCATGATTCTGCTCGCTAGCGTCGGATGCCCAGCCGGGCAGGTGCGCAGCGCCGACCAGGCCAACGCGATGCTCCGCATAATCATGGTTTTTGCATTGGATTTAACTTTTTCCCTTGCCAAATTGAGAATTCCTTTTAATCGCATCGTTTTTAGGTCGACCACTAATCGTGGTCGTCTTATATTTCGAATTACTGTTTGAATGCCTTCTCCGGTTGACAGCCCAATCCTATTTGTGAACAATACGGGTCATGATCACAGCCAGTAATATTATGCTCCAGTTCGGAGAACGAGTTCTCTTTAAAGATGTGAATATAAAATTTACTCCCGGTAACTGTTACGGGGTAATCGGCGCCAACGGTTCCGGAAAGTCTACCTTTCTCAAAATTCTTTCCGGAGAGATCGAGGCAGATAAGGGGGAGGTTATCGTCACCCCCGGTGAAAGGCTTTCGGTTTTGAGGCAGGATCAGTTCGCCTTCGATCACTACCCGGCCATTGATACCGTAATCATGGGCCATGAGGAGCTCTATCGGATCAAATCGGAGCGGGATGAGATCTACAGCAAGGAAGACTTTTCCGAGGAAGATGGATTGAAGGCCGCCGAACTGGAGGCTATGTTTGCCGATCTTGGAGGATGGGAGGCTGAGGCTGAGGCTGGGCAGCTCTTATCGGGGCTGGGGGTCTCGGAATCCCTCCATGGCTCCCTCATGTCGGAGTTGGAACCGGGGGATAAAGTGCGAGTCCTGCTTGCCCAGGCGCTCTTCGGTAGTCCCGATATTTTGCTCCTTGACGAGCCTACCAACAACCTGGACCTGGAGTCGATCAACTGGCTGGAGGATTTTCTTCTGAAGTTTCCCAATACAGTTATTGTAGTGAGCCATGACCGTCACTTTCTCAATACTGTCTGTACCCATATTGCGGATATCGATTTTGCCAAGATTCAGCTCTATGTCGGTAACTACGATTTCTGGTATTTTTCCAGCCAGCTTGCGGGCAAGCAGCGGAAGGATGAAAAGAAACGGAAGGAAGATAAGGCAGCAGAGCTGAAAGAGTTTATCCAGCGTTTCTCCTCAAATGCAAGCAAGGCGAAGCAGGCAACCAGCCGGAAAAAATTGCTGGAAAAGCTGACCATTGATGATATCAAACCTTCCAGCCGACGTTTCCCCTATGTTAATTTTAAACCCGAACGGGAGTGTGGTAAGAACATCCTGGAAATTACTGGACTTGCTGCCAGCTTTGAGGGAGAGAAACTGTTTGAAAATTTGAAACTGACGGTAAACAAGGGGGACAAGATCGCTTTTGTCGGCCCCATGCATCAGGCAAAGACTACGCTCTTTCGGATCATCATGGGCAAGGAAAAGGCTGATTCAGGAAGCTACGATTGGGGGGTTACTATTGCTCCCTCCTGGTTCCCAAAAAATAATGCAGGTTTTTTTGATACCGATCTTAGTCTGGTGGATTGGTTGCGGCAGTATACTGACAGTGATGATGAGGCGTGGGTGAGGGGCTTTCTTGGGCGGATGCTCTTCTCCGGAGATGAGGCGCTTAAATCCGCCCGGGTCTTATCGGGGGGAGAGAAGGTGCGCTGTATGCTGAGCCGGATGATGCTAAGCGGAGCAAATGTGCTTATCTTTGATGAACCCACCAACCACCTGGATCTGGAGGCTATCTCTTCCCTCAACAATGGGCTTATCGAGTTTCCCGAGGTGATCCTCTTTACCAGCCATGACCATCAGTTTGTGGATACCGTGGCTAACCGGATAGTCGAGTTTACCCCCACCGGAATTATCGACAAGATGATGCGCTTTGACGACTATCTCAAGAGTGAAGAGATCCGGGAGCTCCGGGACTCCATGTACCATGAACACCTGAGATTGACCATCTAGCTCCTGGCAGCCAGCCTCTTGGCAATTTGCTGGATAATAGCTGTCGCCGCTGCCTCTTTACGTAGAAGGGGTAGCGGGAGCTGCTCTCCATCCCGGAAAAAGAGATGGAGTAGGTTTGTAGTTGATTCGAATCCGGCTCCTTCCCTGGATACATCATTTACTGCAATCATATCTGCATCAGCCTTTTCCATCCTCGAAAGCGCATCCTTTCTCAATGCTTCATCGCTCACATTGTGAAGAGCTCTAAAAGCAACGATATAGGTTTCAGGGCTGATGCTCCTGATGGCATCCAGTATCTTCGGAGTTGGTACCAAAGAGAGCGTTAGACTCTTTGTATCATGGGTGGATATTTTCTCCTCCGATACAGATGTACACTTCCAGTCTCCCACTGCTGCGGCGGCTATAAAGAGATCAACCCTCCAGGACCGGAACACATTTTCTGTTTTGGTCAACAAGGAGTCTGCGGTGTCGCAGTGGATTACCTCTATCCCGGAAGGGGCAGGAACCGCTACCTTTCCCGCCAGCACCGTAACCTGTGCTCCTGCAAGACGGGCAGCTGAAGCGAGGGCCATCCCCATCCGGCCCGATGCGTTATTACTTATCACCCTGACCGGGTCGATATATTCCACAGTCCTGCCGGCGGTGATTAGCACATGTTTTCCTGACAGCTTTCCGCTCTCCTGCAACAGAAGGGGAAGGGCGGCGCTGAAGATGGCTTCAGCTTCGGGGACTTTCGCCTTCCCCTCCTCAAGCCTTGGAGAAAGAAGCGTTATTCCATACTCTTCCAGCAGGGTGATATTTCGCTTCACTGCGGGATGGTGCCACATCGGTTCGTGCATGGCTGGAACAATCAGCAGAGGAACGCCCTGGCCGATTGCTGTGGTGGCCAGGGTTGTTACCGGAGTATCATCGATTCCGTTGGCAATCTTGCCGATGGTATTTGCTGTGCCTGGAGCTATCAGGTAAAGATCTATTCGGTCGGGAACATCGCCGGCCAGGGAGACATGCTCAATCTTGCCGGTCAGGGCGGTAACAGGCTCTTTCCCGGTGGCCCACTCCATCAGATCAGGATGGATAATACCGCAGGCCGCCTCACTCATCACCGGATAAACCTCTGCCCCATGGCGCATGAAAAGCCTTGCCAGTTCCACACTTTTAACAGCACCTACGCTGCCGCATATTCCGAGAGCGATCCGCTTGCCCTTCAGGCTTTCTCCCAGAGTGCCCTGAATGTCCATCGAAGGATGGTTTATCATACTCACCTCATTTCTCCTTACCGTCTCTACGCCTTCTCTATCCCCAATCAAGACCTATCTTGCACAATTTGCTCTAAATCATCAAGGAATCGTTCCAGCATCGGATAGCTTACATGGGGCATCAAGGTAACCCTCAAGAATCCTGGAAAGAGGCTCAAAGCCCAGCCCCGTTCTCTCAGCTCCTCTGCAAGCCCTTTAGCATCCAGGCTCATCACTTTTTCCCTTGTCACTTTTTCCGGACGGATGCCTAGAACGTTCATCTCCGGGCTGATTATCGCCGCTATTCCCGGCAGCTTTTGGATCCTTTCATAGAGATACCAGGTGCGCTCCATACACGTTTTTACCGTTTCCACATAGCCATCAATACCAAGATGCTCCATGGTTGCCCACACTGCCGCAACCGAAGCTCCTGAGCGGGTGCCTACAACAGATTGTTGAACCGTTTCACCTCCAGCCAGGTACGAGACGGAAGTCTCAGAATAGGCGGCACTCTCCCGGTCCCGAAAGAGGAGCATCCCTGCAGGGATGGCGCTGCGGCCCATTTTATGAGGATCCAGGGTTATGCTCTCTACTCCCGGAAGGGTGAAATCGAAAGCCCCTGCGGGGTATCCTGCTTCTTTTAGAAAGGGAAGGACGAAGCCGCCGAAGGCGGCGTCAACATGAAAAGGGATCCCCAGCTTCCGGCACCCAGAGGAGAGCTCTTCTATAGGATCAACCGCCCCCAAGCCGGTAGTACCTGCAATGCCTACTGCCGCCATAGTGGTATTATCCAGAGCCGCAATGAACAGGTCGCTCCGAACCCTTCCATTACTGTCGCAGGGGATTTTACAGAGCTCCAGGTCCATCATATCCGCAGCTTTATCAAAGGAGAAGTGGGAAGTTTCAGGTAACACCACCTTCCGCCGCTTTTTCCCCTTCCGTTTTGCCGCCCACATGGCAAGAATATTGGCTTCAGTACCCCCGGTCAGGATTGATCCGGCAGCTTCTTTAGATCCGAGCAGACGACCTGTCATCAAGATGGTCTCTTTCTCAAGGCCGAAGAGACCGGGATGGAGACCGGGATCACCAATATTGAGGTCAAGATAGTGGTGGTACACCTTTCTGCTCACCGGATGGGGGAGGGAACACATGGAACCCAGGATAGAATCGCCTGAGAAGGTGAGGTCACCTTTCAGCTTGGCACTCAAATCACTGAGTACCGCTCCTTCTTCCCGGCCCCTTCTCTTCATGCTTGGTTCCATACTATCCTTAATGGTAGCTGTGTCGGTCATCGGGAAAGGTTCCCTCCTTCACCTCTTTGCGGTATGCGGAGATAGCGTCTATCCCGGTTTTCCGAAAGGAGGCGAAGGGCTTAACAAATTTGGGAAGGTAGCCCTCGGTAAGTCCCAGCATGTCGTGGATAACCAGAACCTGCCCGTCGCAGTGAGGACCAGCTCCGATTCCAATAGTGGGAATGGAGAGCAGGTCGCTCACCTTTTTTGCCAGTTCCATGGGAATGCACTCCAACACCAGCCCGAAGACTCCAGAGCCTTGCAGTTCTCTGGCTCCCTTAATAATTTCTGCCGCTGCTGCTTCATCCTTTCCCTGAACAGTAAAATGGTCCGCACTCTGGGGCAGCAGTCCCAGATGGCCCATGGCAGGTATCTCTGCCTGAAAGAGCTCCCGGGCGATCAAGATATCCGCTCCTTCAAATTTGACTCCATCAGCTCCTGCATCAATCAGGGCCCGGCTGCTCTCTACCGCTCTCTGGGGGCTTGAGAAGGTTCCGAAAGGGAGGTCTGCAATAATGGGGATATCCGGAGCGCCGGTTCGAACCATTTTTGTGTGGTAGACCATCTGCTGAAGTGTTACATCTTTGGTACTACTTTCCCCCTGAACAACCATCCCCAGGCTGTCTCCCACCAGGATCACATCCACCCCTGCTTCTGCAGCCATGGCAGCAAAACTTGCCTCATAGGCAGTTATCATCACGATAGGACTCTTTCTGTAGGGTGAAAAACAGTCTGATAGTATCATCGCTCTTCTCCTTTAGAGCCCTCACTCCCCATACCGAGGCCTGGAAGGTCAGAAGAAGCTAGTTGGGAGAGCCGATCCGTGATGGTTTTCAGATACCCGGCCAAAATTTCTTCGTTTCGGTAGGAGTCGAGGATTCTCTGCAGGGCAGTTTGGTCCAGGCTTGTCGGTTCTGAACCACACTTGAGTGAAGATATCAGCCCCTTCACCTCCTGAATCATTGCAGGAACTGCCCTGGTAACGTTATCCATAATTGAGATGGAAGCTTTTCTACTGGTTCTGCTTAAGGGGTTGAGATCGATGGTGATTACCCGCTTTCCAAGTGCTACCAGCGCTTCGGTTCGGTCCCCATCTTCCAGGGGAACAAACACCGTATCAGCCTGAAATATTCCCCGCCGATCCACCCTTTTCCGTTCGCTGCCGATCTCTTCAATTCTGGTTTGATACTCTTCATCAACCCCAAGCAGTTCTTTTGCTCCCGCCTTTCGCATCACCTCAGCTATTGCCTCAATGCGCTCCCTGCTACGATAAAAGAGGTTGATCTCCAGAGCCGATCCGCTCATCTCTGCCAGTTCAACCAAGTCTTCAGGGCAGAGGGCTGCAACATTTCCATTTATCGAGATTACCCCTTTCCCGGCGGAGAGGAGAGCTGCTGCTGCGGCCTTAATGGCGGGTACCGAAGCAGCGGGGCTATCTTCTCCAATCAGGTAGTCGAAGGCTTCTCCCCTGCCATGGGCGATAAGCCCCGCAGGAGCTACAACCTTTTGCTCTACCATCTCGGTAAGCGTTTCCCGAATCCGGATCGATTCGTATCGGGGATGCTCTTTTCTCAGGTATTTATTCATTAATGATAGCTCCTCCGCTTCTGCTTGGGCTAGAGAGAAAGAGTTGGGCTTCCGGTTCCAGTTTCCGAAGGGTGTGCAAAGCTTTTTCTGCTGCTTCCCTGGTTGGGTACACCCCATACAAACCGTTACCAAACATCAGCATCGCAGAGGGAATCCCCTCCCGATCGAATCGAGCAAAATTTCTCTCAACTTCCGGGGTAATCAGTCCAAGGCTGTTACTGAAGGACCTGCTGAGGCTAAAAAAGGTATCTATTGTGGGATCCTTCCGAATCTGGGCGAGCAATGCCTCCCCAACACTATTAATCGTTTCCCGGGTTTCTGGATTTGAGAGTTGAGTACTGGTTGGAATTCTGGTAAAGACCAAAAATAGCAGAAAAAGCTCCTTCTCCAAAGGAATACTCTCTATCCTGCCATGACCAGGAGCTCCCGCTGCGGTTCTGATCTCAAAACCTCCGTAAAACTCCCCAATCACGGTACCCAGGCCGGTTTTGCAGGCAATCTCCGCCCTGTGGGCGATTGCAGCCGCCTCCTGCTCTGTATAGGGCTTGCCAAGAGCTTGATTGAGGGCCAGCGATAGAGAAAGAGCTCCCGCACCGCTGCTGCCAAATCCGCACCCTTCAGGGATTGCAACCCTATGGTCAATCCGGAGAGGAGTTAGCCCTTCCCCCCCCGGCTTGAGGAATGCCCCTTCGGCCTCAAATATCTCGATAAGCTTCTTGCTCACTTCCAATTCTTTGTCCCGTTTCCCGTTCCGATACATCGGGCACTCCCAAAGAGATCTTATTCCGGATTTTCGAGCTTCAGCAGTGGTAGATAGCTGAACCTCGCTGCTGACCCCCCCGGTAATGGAGAAACCGGCCCCCAGAGAGCCTTTGTAGAGGGGATCGTCCACCTCGTCCCGAATAATAAAGAAGCCAGTAATATGTCCCGGTGAAAATGCCTTTGCGCTTACCATCAGTAGAACTACGATACTCAGGGGATGATGAAAAGTCAATTGTTACCTCTCTCCTCTTGAGAAAAGGGAGTTCCTGTGATAGGAACAGAAGGGGAAATGACAAGATGAGAAGTACTATTATCAGAACCACGCTTTTTCTATTGATCTTCTCTTTTCAAATATACCCCCTGGTCGCTGAGACCCTTGGGAGCACCCCAGGCAACGGAACAGCAATAGCGGGGCCGATAAAAGAGATTGCCACGGGTGGTCGACTGATCTCCACGACCTGGGCTCCCCTGGATGAAAGCTACTGGTTCGCATCCAGGGATAAGTACCTCTACCGTTACCATCCCGGGGAGGATCCTCGTCGGGCTCGGCTCGAGGATAGACCCCTTTCAAATATAGTGGAAGGGCCTGACGGGAAGCTCTATCTCTTTCTGGAAAACAGAGCTCTGCAGGCGGTCTCTCCCGGAGGGATAGCTGCCTGGTCCTATAATCTGGAGAGTTCACCTATCGGAGAGCCGGTGATTGGTCCGGAGGGTACAATCTTTATAACAAGCCAGGGGAGGCGGCTGATAGCTCTTTCTCCCGCCGGAACTCTGCGATGGGAACTCTCCCTCCCGGCAGAAGCGGTGACAAACCCCCTTTTGTTTATGAGCAAGCAAGGGCTTGCCCTGGCTGTACCCTGTGAATCGGGAAGGAGCTATGCCTATCTGCTTGATGGAAGCCGATTATGGCAGTTTCTTTCCGCCGATACGGCGGTTGCTCCCCTGGCCGGAGAGTCCCCCGTATATCTTCCTACCCCGTCCGGTATAGAAACCGGGGGGTGAAGTGAAGGGATTTTTTTAAT
>CAYMWV010000104.1:0-12344 GCA_964394395.1 uncultured Sediminispirochaeta sp. | reverse complement strand
TCTCCCAAAGCTCTGCTTCCGATTTCTGCTTCAATAACTGATCCCCCATAGTTTCCCCTTCCTGATCTCTTTTCATAATGGTTCTTACCGCTTTTGCCACTGTAGCACTGTCCTCATGGGTACCCATTAGATCTATTTCCATACTCGCCCCGCCTCCGGAAGCTTCACCATTCTGACTTTCTGCGACAGATTGAAAGGAATCGCTGAAGCTGTCGAGATCCGGAAGAGCAGAGTCGGACTCTTCTTCTGAAGAACCAAGCTCCTCAAGCTCTTCTGCTTCATCGCCACCTTTGCCATCTCGCTCTTTGCCATCTCGCTCTTCGTTGTCGCCCTCATCGATACTTTGCAGTTCCTCAACATCGCTGCCTTCGTTATCATTGTTCTCATCACTCTCATCATCAAGTCCAGGCGCCTCCGAAGGAGCCGCAGAATTGGGTGCTTCTTCAGTATATTCCTCAACAAAACTATTGTCCTCTCCACCCCCGGTGCGGTAGAGCTTCTCATCCCCCTCTCCATCATCATCAACAACAATATCTACAGTACCAGCCGGTGAAGGGGAAACAGAATCTTCATCGTCCGATGCTTCTTCCCTCTCCTGGTCGGAAAACTCAAGCAGTTCAGGAAGAAACTTCTTTATCACAATGCGGACTCCAAAACCGGCAGCTCCAAAGAAAATAGCAAACAGGAGGGCCCGGAGGATGACAGTAAAAAAACCCACACCCGATACTATACCGGTTAAGAAGGAAAGGAGAAACAGCGATCCTGCAGGTATTAGTATGAAAAAGAGCCGATTTTTCTCCATTCCCCCCCCTTATGTAAGATTAGGACAAGCATTCCTTCGGGTCAAGAAAATTCATTAGAGCCGCCCAATAAGTCGTTTCAAAAAGGTTCCTACTCCACCACCCTCTTTATATTCCACCTTTTCCAGCCTCGATACAATATGTTTGACACATATTGCAGCTTTTCCGTTGGGCTCGTTTACCAGGAAAGGGCGCTGTTTCAGAACTGATTGAGGTACCGAGGGGTCATCATACACATAGCCAAGATAGTCAACCTTGAGGTTGAGGAACTGCCCAGCTATGTTAATAACCCGCTCAGCCACTTTTTTACCCTCGGTAACGCTTTTTACCCGGTTTACAATTAATTTCAGACCAAGATGTAAACTGTCAACCTCGGTAGCAATGATCTTTATTATACCATAGGCATCGGTAATTGCGGTAGGCTCCGGAGTTGTTACGATGATTGCATCATCAGCTGCAGCTACAAATGAGAGGACATTGGCGGATACCCCCGCACTGGTATCAATAATAATAATATCGGCCTCTGAGAGGGAGGAAAGCTCACTGATAAAGGTTTCCCGTTCTTCATCTGTAAGATTGGCTATCTTGCTGAACCCTGAGGCACCTGCCACAAATTGTATTCCATAACTGGTATCAAGAATGATATCCTGCAATTTTTTCTGTTTCCGAATAACATGATAGAGGTTGTATTTGGGAATAATTCCAAGAGCCACATTTACATTGGCCAAACCAAGGTCAGCATCCATCACAATAACCTTCTTTCCCAGCTGTGCATAGGCAATAGCAATATTTACTGACATATTGGTTTTGCCGACCCCCCCCTTCCCACTGCTTACTGCGATAATTCTGGTATTCCCCTTCCGCTGCTCCCCGGAAGCGTTCTCCTTCCCTTTCATCATGTCCCGAAGCTGCTGAGCCTGGTCTGTCATCTTCAACTCCATTCCTTTGTATTCAGATAGTGCTGTTCGGTTTCGGTCAACCCCTCAAGATTCTGAAGGTCAAATCCTTCCAGCGTCTTAACTAAAAGCGAAGGGTCGGCCCGAAGAATGTCCTCGGGAACCGATTGTCCATTGGTTATGTAGGAGAGGGCTTTCCTCCTCTCATGAAGAACGCTTATAAGATTACCTATCCGCATGGTTTCATCAAGCTTGGTCAAAATAACAGCTCCATAGTTAAAAGGCTCAAATTGGGAGAGGATATCATTGATATCGCTCGCCTTTGTTGTGGCGCTCATCGCCAGATGGACCTCTGACCTGGTACCACAGGCACTCAAGATTTCCCGCATCTTCGCAAGATTCATGAAATCTTTTGGACTTTTTCCTATGGTATCCACCAGAACCATGTCCGAATCTTTATAGATAAGGACCTGTTTCTGTAAATCCTGATAGGTTTCAACACAGGTAACAGGAATGCCCATAATGTCGCCGTAGGTCTCGATCTGTTGTCTTGCCCCGATACGGTAGTTATCAATGGTTATCAGCCGTACCGATTTGGGCTTTTCTCCCTTCGTTCCCAGGCTGTGAATCGCCGCAAGTTTCGCAATGGTGGTTGTCTTCCCCACCCCGGTGGGGCCGATAATAATCAAAACCCTGGGATCATGGTGTTCCAGGAGTGGACTGAGAGTAATGGACTCCTTAATCCATTCCATAACTCTCCGCCTTACCAGGTGATAATCATCCAGCTCATCCACCGACAATTCTCTCCGAAGCCGCTCAACAGTGCCGCTTATAAAGGTGTAGCTAAACTCATTCTCCGATAAAAGCTGTTCAAGCTTACTTAGTGAAGGGTGCTTCTCCTGTCGAACCGGTTCCCCTGTTTCCGATAGCTGCTTTCTTAAGCCCTTAACCTCCTCAAGTACCTGCTGCAGGGTTTTATCTCCCTTTACACTATCGAGAATCTTTTTTTTCTCTTCGGCGACATTGTTCACTTTGCTTTGGCGACCATAACTCTCCTGGGCGATATAGCCACTCATCTCAACCCCTTCCTTACTGAACAGGCCAAGGAAACCTCCCATCCGGATAGAGCGCTGGGTTAGCACCTTTGCCCGGTCCCCATACTTATCCCGGATCTTATTCAACGCCTCCTGATGGCTCAGGGCTTGTTCGGTAAAGTACTGCATCTGCTGATTCACTCCTTCGATGGGAGATCACTGTCAAAGTAAATCTCTCCAACTCCCTCAGTATCAATATCGGCGGCAATCTCGGGGACGGAAAGTACCGCAATGTCCGGAAGTTCCCGTTGGATACTCTTCTTTATCAACAAACGAGCCGCCTCGGAGGAGAGGATTACCGGGTAGTGTCCACTCTGTTGCACCTGGTGCACTCCGTTCGTTACCGCCTGCAGCCACTTCCGGTGTACCGCCGGTTCCATCGCCGGAACAGGACCTGAAGCAGTATCAACCCCCGAGTCTATAATCATCTGCTCCAGCTCAGGATGGACCGTTAAGACCCTGAGGGTTCTATCTTCCCCAGCATATTGCAGACAGATCTGCCTTCCCAGGGACTGCCTTGTTTTCTCAACCAGAAAAGCAGAGTCCTTCGATACGGGACCATAATCGGCCAGGGTTTCCAGAATCGGTACCATATTACGGATAGAGACTTGTTCGATCAACAGTCCCTGAAGAACCTTCTGTACTTCTCCCAGGGAGAGCGCTTTTGTTACCTCATCAACCACTGCAGGAAAGTCCTCCCGCAGAGTATCGAGAATTGACTTGATCTCCTGCCTGCCGAGCATCTCGAAAGCGTGCTTTTTGATAATCTCTGTCAGATGGGTAGCCACAATTGATGGCCCATCGACCACGGTGTATCCGGCCCGTTCGGCCCGATCCCGGTCAGAATCCCCTATCCAGAGAGCCGGAAGGCCAAAGGTGGGGTCCCGGGTCGGTTCACCTTCCATCTCTTCCCGGACGGTTCCCGGGTTGATGGCAAGAAAGTGGCCCACCTTGAGGGATCCCCGGCCCACTTCAACCCCCTTTATCTTGATACAGTACTCATTTGGTTCAAGCCGCATATTGTCAATAATTCTGATCCGAGGAACCACCAGTCCCAGCTCCAACGCTGACTCCCTTCTGATTCTGGTAATCCGGTCAAGCAGTTCTGCCCCTTGATCCTTGTCAACCAGGGGGATTAAACCGTAGCCCAACTCTAGGCTCAATGGGTCAAGGGGAACCACCGGGCTCATTTCAACAGGTGCAGTCTGCTCTTGCCCCTCCTGCTCCTTTTTCTGTTTAACCTCGAACTGTTTAACCTCTTTTCTTCCAAGCCGATAGGCTAATATTCCGGACAGGGCGCTCAAAGGAAAGAGAACATACCAGGGAAATCCCGGAAGTATACCCAGAAGGAAAAGGAACAATGCGGCGATCCAGTAGATTCGGCTCTGCTGGGTAAACTGCTTGGAAACATCCGCTCCAAAGGTTCCATCGCTAATCGCTCTGGTAACAATAAGACCGGTAGCGGTGGATATCAGAAGGGCGGGGAACTGACTCACCAGGCCGTCACCTATAGTCAAGGAGACATAGGTGTTAGCAGCCAATGCCAGAGGCTCTCCGTGGATGGTGGTCCCTACTACTATTCCACCCACAATATTTACTGCGGTGATGAGGATCCCTACCTTCACATTTCCGGAAACAAATTTGCTGGCACCATCCATGGCACCGTAGAAGTCCACCTCCCGCTGAAGATCATTTTTCTGCCGGGTCATCTCCTCCTCGGTGAGGCTGCCCGAATTGTAGGCAGCTTCAATAGCCATCTGCTTTCCAGGAAGTGCATCCAGGGTAAACCGGGCCGCTACCTCGGCAACCCTGGTTGCACCCTTGGTAATCACGATAAACTGCACAGCGATGATGATGATAAAGATAATAAGCCCTATCACCAAGCCTTCGCTTCCGCTGGTACCGACAACAAAGGTGGCAAAAGCTCGGACAACCTGACCACCAAAATCAGAGCCTTGACTCAGAATAAGCCGGGTAGAGCTGACATTAAGAGCAAGTCCAAAAACAGTACTCACCAGCAGGAGGGTTGGAAAAACGGAGAACTCCAGGGCCCGCTTTGTGTAAAGAACAATGAGAATTACTAGAAGGCTCAACAGCAGGTTCAGACTCATAAAGAGATCCAGCAGCACCGTTGGCATGGGGATGATCAGCATCGCTACAATGATGATCACACCAACTGCAACAAGGAGGTCGCTTCGTTGGCCTAAAAATGCGGAACTGAAAACGGCTTTAGCATCAGCCATAGGAACCTCCATCTATCGTTACCATTGTCATGCAAGCTGCTCCTATCATGAAACCTTCTCCCTTCCACCAAGGCGGTACACCTCCGCCAGAACCGCAGCCATCACCTCGTAGTACTGCTCGGGAATCACCTCTCCAATTTCCACTTCGGCGTAAAGCGCCCTGGCAAGGGGCTTGTTTTCCACAATGGGTACACTGTTTTCCCGGGCAAGAGTCTTGATCCGTTGGGCCAGATTATCCTTCCCCTTGGCAGTTACCATGGGAGCTACCATGCGCTCCCGGTCCCACTCCATACCGACGGCATAATGGGTAGGGTTGGTAATAACCACATCTGCCTCCGGAACTTTCCGCATCATATTCTGACTGAGCACATCCCTCATTCTTTCCCGAAGACGGCTCTTGATAAGGGGGTCACCTTCAACATTCTTCCGCTCCTCCTTCACTTCCTGTTTGGTCATCTTCAAGGATTCCCGATGCTGTCGTCTTTGAAAGAGATAATCGGGAAGAGAAAGGAGCAGCAGGGCTATCGCCGACTGAACAAGGATTCGGAAGGCGACAGCAGCGGTGGTCTGAAAGGCAAGCTCAAAGGGGGCACTTACAAAAAAGGCAAATTTTTCTAGTTCACTGTTTATATTGATAAAAGCTATGATCCCTATGACCACAACCTTAACTACCGACTTTGTCAAGTTGAACAGCGCCTCACCGGAGAAAAAGCTGCGTTGAAAGAACTTGGCAAAATTGGGAGCTATCCTGGTCAAATCGGGAGTAATGGTCTTGGTGGTGAAGAGAAACCCCACCTGAATGATATTACCAAAAAGTGCGCCCGCAAATGCTACAGCCGCTATGGGGCCGGTCAGCCGCATCATATAGGATAAGAAAGCAGCCATGTGCTCCGGCAGCACTTCACCCACACTGATTACAGAGAGAAAATAGCGGATCATCTCCTGCATCACCCCAAAGGAGTGGGGGGCAAGAAAGCCAAGAGCCACAATGGGGAACAGGAGAACCAGAGCAGAGGTGAACTCGGCACTCTTGGCAACCTTTCCATCCTCCCGGGCCTTCCGAATCTTCTGTTCAGTGGGATCTTCTGTTCTTCCCTCATCTTCAGCAGCAAACCACTGAAGATCAATATTCCAGGGAGAATCCTGTAAAGCTCCACCTCTGAGATACCAACGAATCTGCTCATCCCTTTTAGTCATTTCAAGTTCCCGGTTCATCACAATTCCCCCGGTATAACCATGTCACCGGTAATAAACCGGGCAAGCTCGAGAAAACCGGCGTCGATCATCCTCGCAAACGCTTCAAGGAGAAAGGGCATTACCGCAAAAAGCATGAAGAAGGCAACGGCTATCTTTAATGGGAAGCCAAGCATCAGCAGGTTCATCTGAGGAGCCGCTTTTGCCAAAAGCCCCAGGGCAACAGATACCAGGAGCAGGGTTCCCAGGACGGGAAAACTGATGATGATTGCCTGTTTAAAGAGATCCGTCACTGCCTTGGCAGCCATATAGCCAAAATACTCCTGCCGGGAGAGAAGGTCCAACGCCTTGATTGATTCGAAGGAGCGAAGAATACCCAGGAGAAACAGTTTTCTCATTCCGTCATTGATAAGGAAAATCAGCATGGCCACCAGGTTGAGAAACTGTCCCATCAGAGGAATCTGCACCTGAGCCAGAGGATCGTAAACCTGGCTTGCGCCAAAGCCCATCTGAAAGGAGAAGAACTGCCCGGCCACTAAAAATACAGCAAAAACCACGGTGAGCATGAAACCCAGGATAAGACCGATGAGAGCCTCTCCTATCAGGAGCATTCCGTAGCTCAGTCCCGTTTGGGGGATTGGATACCCTGCTTCAGCAACCCAGGGAAATACCAGGAAAGCAGCAAAGAGAGCTAAGGCGCTTTTTGCTATTCCAGGGATAGCACTGCTGGATAAGACAGGAGCAATGGCAATCATGGCAAAAATCCGGGTAAAAATGAGGAGAAATAGTTGTGCTCCGGTGGCCAGGGTATCAATATTCACCTAAAAACCTATCCTCCTATATTTGGTATCATCAAAAAGAGACTAATAGTAAACTCCCGAACGGTTTGAATCATCCAGGGTCCAAAAAGAGCAACAGCAAGAAGAATGGCGGCAATCTTGGGTACAAAGGTGAGGGTCTGCTCCTGTATGGATGTGGTTGCCTGAAAGATGGAGATAATCAACCCTACCCCCACCCCGATGATCAGAACAGGCGCCGAGATGATGAGGATCTGAAGAACCGCCGTCCGTATCAGATTGATGGTAAACCCAAAGGTCATCTGTTATCCTCCTATCTGAAGCTCAAAATGAGCTGTTGGGTGATAAGGTCCCATCCATCCACAAGAACGAAGAGGATCAACTTGAAAGGAAGAGATATCATGATCGGTGGAAGCATGATCATTCCCATGGACATCAAGGTTGAGGCAACCACCATATCGATCACGATGAAGGGAATAAAAAGGAGAATCCCTATCTTGAATGCCATGGTCAACTCGTGGAGCACAAAACTTGGAATCAAGACGTAGCTAGGCACCTGGGAAAAGTTCTCCGGCTTTGGCAGCCCCCTCATTCGCATAAAGAGCTGAATGTTCTCATGATCTCCATCCATCTGCCGGTACATAAAGATCCGCAAGGGTCCGGCAGCGTTATCATAGAGCTCCTGAACACCGATCTCCCCATCGGCAAAGGGAACAAAGGCATCTTCGTAGATGGCAACTCCGGTGGGCCACATGATGAAAAGGGTAAGAAACAGGGCTACTCCCATCATCACCTGATTAGGCGGTACCTGTTGAAGGGAAAGACTTCGCTTAATAAAATCGAAAACAATGGCAAGGCGCAGAAAGCTGGTGGTTAGAATGATGATCGAAGGGCTGAGGGTGATTATCGCCAGAAGCAGCAGAAGCTGAATGGAGAGGGCCACTTCCTGGTTGCTTTCCGGCTCCCGTACCGTTAGATCCACGAATGGTACCGTTATACCGTCATCCGTCCTCAGTTGAGGCCGATCCTGGGCCGAAAGCTCGCCGGTCTGAAAGAACGAGGTTGTAACCATAAGGAGGGTAATAGCCAAAGATAGCTTCAAGGAGTTCTTCATCGCTGCCTCTGCATATTCTTGAGCCGTTCCTTCTGCTTACCAAGGAAGAGAGCTGAATTCTCTTCATGAGACCTCTCCTCATCTCCCCTGGTCTCCCCAAGGAGGGCCCGGAGTGCTCCGGAGAAGCTTCTGCCTCCCGATTTCTCACTTGACTGTTGGAGAGTGATCTGATCGATGAACTCTTTATCCTCTATCCTGGAAACGAGTGAAACAGCCCCATCGGCGGAGCCGATCAAAAACAGTTCTACCCCCACCTGCACAAGATGAAGCGATCTGTTTCCATTCAAGGGTTGGCTGGCCAAAAGATTAATAAACGCCTCCCCGCCGGTTTTAGGATTCCCCGCCCGTTTGAGAAAGAGAAATAGTCCATAGATGAGAGCGATAACCGCCCCAAGGACAAGAATCATCCGCAGGAAATCCCAGAGAGTAAATCCTGAGAGTTCTCCGCTCAGGGCGACACCCGGATCCTCGGAATCATTTATGAGTAGTGTTTCTTCTTCTGTACCTTGTTCATTCCCGGTCTGTTCATCTATTCTCTCACCAGAGGCTTCCGTGCCATCCTGAGAATAAACCATCACCGGCAAGAGCATGATCAGGCCTGCAAAAAGCGTGATCAGCCCCTTTGAAGGCAGCTTTATCATGTAATTCCCCTCCCGTCTGTCCGGCACCGTTCCCCGTTCGGTGCAATGGACAGGTTTACCTGTTTATCTATCTATCATGAAAACCCTTCCACCCGGTCCATGGGAGAAACAATCTCCGTTACCCGGACACCAAAGTTTTCATCAATAACCACAACCTCGCCTTTGGCAATAAGCTTGTGGTTAACCAGGATATCTACCGGCTCACCAGCCAGTTTATCAAGCTCAATAATGGTTCCCTCTCCCATTCCAAGGATATCCTTAATGAGCCTTCTGGTTCTTCCCAACTCTACGGTCATCTCCATATAGACGTCCATGAGAAGACCGATATTACCCTGCTCTGAGCCTCCACCCTGGGGGTTTAAGGGAGGAAACTGAACCGGCTGAACATTAGCCTGATTATAGGAGGCCTGTCCGCCGCCAAAGCCACCGCCCCCGGCGTTCATCTGGCCCATATTGCCCATATTCATTCCACCCATATTCATATCACCCATGTTCATTCCACCCATGGACATATCCGGCTGGGCGGCTCCCGGGGAAGCTCCTGCTCCACTCTCGCCACCTCCTGCTATCGCTTTTGCCGCTTCAATGGAGAAAAGCTCATACAGATGACTGGGCGCTGCATCATCAATGGTAAAGGGATAGGTAACCCGAACCAGTGAATCTCCCGCAGGCAGCCTTAGTTCCCCGGAGCTGCTTAACTTGGTATCTCCGGGGCTATTCATTACCGTTTTGCCTATCGAATCTCCGATAACAGTCGCCGAAGAACCGGCCATCGTGTTGGCCGCCTCTTCAATTGCCGAGAGGGCTGCTTCGTTGAGCTCAACCCCTTCCTGTCCCATCATTTTCCCGGCAATGATTATCGCCATATCTTCAGGAATAAGGTATGAGTGCTCCCCACTTATTCCATCACTGTAGTCAATCTTTATCTCCACCAAGGAATCAGGCAGCCCGGATCCAACTTCACCAGCCGAGAGAATCTCTACTGTAGGAGCCTTCAAGTCCACTGATTCATCAATCATTCCTGAAAGGTTGGATGCCTGGGACCCGGTAACCTCCGAAAGGATCTGACTTAAACGGTTCTTCTCCTGATCGGACAAAGCGCTACCGGAACCCCCGCTGCCGGCAGCTTCACCGCCGCCAAAATCCATTCCGCCTCCACCTTGGAGCAGAGCATCAATTTCATCTTGTGAGAGAGAGCCATCGGCCATGCTATTCCCCTTCTTCCGCTACAAGCTCTTCGAACTCCTCTTTTTGAAGATCCTCAAGCCTGTGCACAATCTGTACGGCCACCTTATTTCCCACAAGGCCCGGCCTGCATTCAAATTTCTTTTTATTCCCAATCTTGATGGTCATGGGATCCCCCACCCGGGTATCCTGCAACCTGATCACATCCCCCGCCCTGAGACTCAATACATCCCGAACGGTCAAGTTCATCTCCCCAATCTCCGCAACAACCGGAATTGCCACAGTGGAAAGCCGGTCTTTCAGGATATTGAGGTTCTCTGTTGTCGCTCCACTGCGTACCGAAGAGTACATGTACTGGGCAGACAACTTGCTTATAATAGGTTCTATTGTCAGGTAGGGGATACAAAAGTTCATCATTCCCTCTACCTCTCCAACCTTTGTTTCCAGGGTAACCAGAACAACCATTTCCGTGGGAGGTACAATCTGGGCAAACTGGGGATTTGTCTCTATCTGTCCAAGCCGGGGACGAAGATCGATCACCTGACTCCACGCCTCCCGTAAATTCCCCAAAATTCGTACAATAATACCTTCCATTACCGTCTGTTCAATATCCGTCAAATCCCTGTTTATCTTACTCCCCTCACCAGGGCCTCCCATCAGGCGATCTATAACCGAGAAGGTGATGGCGGGATCAATTTCCAATACTGCCGACCCCTTAAGGGGATCCATATTGATAATCCCCAGGGTTGTGGGGTTTGGTATGGAGCGGATAAACTCCTCATAGGTAAGCTGATCCACCGAGGCCACATGGACATGAACCATGCTTCGCAGCTGGGCGGAAAGGGCGGTGGTAGTCAAACGGGCAAAAGTCTCGTGCATGATCGAAACAGTTCTGATCTGCTCCTTGGAGAACTTATCAGGCCGCTTGAAGTCGTAGATCTTGATCTTTCGCTGATCCTGGACCTGGGTAACCGACTCGGTCTCGATTTCTCCGCTGGATATTGCTGTGAGGAGCTGATCAATTTCGTCCTGGGATAGAACTTCGTTCATCCGCTGTTATCCGCCTTCCCTAGAAATCCATCACGTTGAAAGAGAGGAACACCACCTCTTTCACATAGTTTTTCCCCATAAGCTGATTTATCATCTGTTTCAGTTCATTTTTCAGCTTAGCCTCATTACTTGCAGTCAACTCCACCTGCATCTTTTCGGAAAAGAAATAACGGGTCCGGTCTACGATCTGTTCCCGTCGCTGATTGATTTCGTTCTGTGCTGCGTTGTTCTCTCTCTCATACCCCAGCTTGATGGAAACAATAACCGTAGATGGATTCTCATCACTGGTTCGGGTCCGAATCTCTCCGATATCGTACCACTGCCGGATGGGAGGAGCCTCATCGTACTGTTCACTGGCTGAAGGCATCGCCTGCCTCTGCTGTCCACCGGTCATTATTCTTACCGTAACAACCACCACTGTTACGATAAAAAGCACCGCAGCCAGACCCAAGGCTACCCACTTCAGAATTTTGAGAATCGCAGCGGGTACAAAACCCGTTTTACCACCTCCGGCATCACCTCCGCCGGCCACTTCTTCATCAACAAATACTTCTTCATCGCCCATCGTTTTAGCTCCTGCAGCTTCCGCCTGCAAAATTTTACCAGAGAAGCAGAATTTTTGCAAACCCTGCTTCTCACTATATTATAAATGCCCGTCCGAAAGTATAATAATATCTACCCTTCTGTTGTAAGCTCGCCCCTCTTCAGTCTCCTCGGAAGCCAGGGGTACCGTATCGGCGAAACCTGCCACTTGGAATTGCTCTTCATCTACCCCAAAATCTACCAGATAGTGAAGGACATTGGTACTTCTGGCAGTCGATAATTCCCAATTGGTTATCCAGGGACCATTCGGATCGGTGGGCGAAGAATCGGTATGTCCTTCGATACGAAACTTCCTCCCCTCCATCGACTTTAAGAGCATGGAAAGCTTTTGCAAAGTTTCCCTGCTCTCCTCAATTTTAACCTTTGCACTGGCAGGATCAAAAAAGGAGTCTGCCGCAAGGGTAATAATCAGACCCCGTTCATCCTCCTTAATCCTCACCTTTTTGGTCTTCAACTCCGGCTGGAACTGGCTTATTGCGTTCTTCCGTGCCTGGTCCAGGGCTCTTCCACTATTCATGGATGGAAGGGTCTCTATCGTGTTCCCCAGCTCCGCCAGGGGACCTGCCTGGAGTGTCTGACCTCCCGAATACATGCCCAAACCACTGAAGGCAGCCAAAATCAGTTTCATTTTAGCTTCCTCAGGGGTAGCGGTGTTATAGAGAAGAACAAAGAAGGTGAGGAGGAGGGTAACCATATCCCCATAGGTGGTCATCCACGCCGGTGCTCC
>CAYMWV010000103.1:0-12634 GCA_964394395.1 uncultured Sediminispirochaeta sp. | reverse complement strand
TCTCCCGGGAGAGCTTTGTTTCGGCTGTCGGTAGCAGAAGAGCCGCTGTTGCCCCTCTTGCCGCTGGTACTGCCACTTCCGGCTCCATCCCTGTCGGCAGAACTGCTCCCGGCACGACCGGAACCGGAACCACCGTTCAGGGTTTGGATCTCCCCCTCCTCATCTTCCCACAGCTCCCGGAGGTCAAAATCGCTGCTGTACCCTTCAACGGAAGGAACTGCCGCCGGATCAAGCCGGGAGAAGGAGAAGTTCTCCTGCAGGCTGCTGAGAAGGTCAGCTCCAGCCTCGCTTATCCCGTCAATCCCTAGGCCGATGGTGATCTGTTTTCCCGGGTCGATAAAAAAGCTTTGGTCACTCTGCAGGTCCAGAGCCTCTACCTGGCCCGAAAGGACCGTCAGGATGTCCGGGTCTGCTTCGATAATAAAATCAGTCCCCCGCACTCCCAGGGCCGATGAGGGGGTGCGCACCGAATATCGGCTCTCTGTCAGCCGAGCGGCTACGGTCCGCATCTTTCCCTGTACCAGGGAGAGCTTGTTGGCACTTTTTGGCTCCTCCGGCTCCTGGAAAGCGTCAATTTTCAGGGTAGAGCCTTCCCGCAGCTTTACAATGGTGCTGTTTTCTGCATATTGCAGCTCCGCACTTGTAGCTCCCAGGCTGATGAGATATCCCCTGTAAAGGAGGGTGCCGAAATCGGCAAAGATCTCTTCACCGCCCGCATCCAGGATGGTTACCTCCTCAATCCGGTCGGCATAGACAAGAAGCACTTCCTCCGCACCGAAGGCGGGAAGGGAACAGAGGGCTAAGAGAAGGCCCAGAATGGTAGTAGATACCATTTTTCGAACAGACATGGTGGTAACTCCGAAAAAGAGAATAGCACATTATGTGAGGAAAGCTTCACTAATGCAAGTGAAAAGATAGTTAAAATTTGCTACTCCTGTTCCTTTAATAACGCTTCGTTCCTGTATTTCTCTTAAATCCTTCAGTAAAAATTGTGGTGGCTTCTCCCTTTTTCCGATAAGCTGTACCTGAAACAACCGTAAGCAAAGCGGAACGATCAAGGGGGAGCAGAAAATGCCGGAGATACAGGAAATAATAGGTAAAAAAGTTCAGGAGGAGCTGCTGGAGCGGTTCCTCCGCTATGTGGTGATCGATACCATGAGCGATCCCCACGGGGAGGTGGTTCCCTCCACCCCGGGACAGTGGGATCTGCTGCGGCTGTTGGAGCGGGAGCTGCGCGATCTGGGGCTGGAGGATCTATCACTGGATGACAAGGGTTACCTGCTAGCTCGGCTTCCAGGTAATCGGGGGGATGAAGCTTCCATCGGCCTGATGGCCCATGTGGATACCTCCCACGATATGAGCGGCGCCGGGGTTGCCCCCCGGATTCACCGCAATTACGACGGCTCGGTTATTCCCCTGGAGGGGGGATACAAGCTTGATCCTGCAGAGTATCCGGAGCTCCTGGCAGCGAAGGGGAAAACAGTAATCACCTCAGACGGTACTACCCTGCTCGGGGCGGATGACAAGGCTGGAGTGGCCGAGATCATGACCGCCCTCTCCTGGCTCCTCTCCCACCCAGAACTGCCCCGGCCTGCTCTGGAGATCATCTTCACCCCCGATGAGGAGACCGGAAAGGGGCTCTCCGCCTTCGATCCGGCCAGGCTGAAATCCCGGTGCTGTTACACCGTGGACGGAAGTGAAGCGGGAACCATAGAGGGGGAATGTTTTAACGCCGCTAAAGCAGCGATCACCTTCACCGGAAGGGTTATCCACCTGGGTTCTGCCCGGGGAGGATTGATTAATGCGGTTGCCATGGCTGCCTCTTTCGCATCCCTTCTGCCCAGAAACGAGAGCCCCGAGGCGACCGACGGCCGCTACGGCTACTTCACTCCCATGGAGATTACCGGAACCCTGGAGCATGCCCGGCTGGATGTCTACCTCCGGGATTTTGAGAGCGACGGGATGGAGCGGCGTAAAGGTGCCCTTGCCGACTTTGCCCGGGCGGTGGAAGCGGCTTTCCCGGGTGGAAAGGTGGAAATGGAGATTCAGGATATGTACCGCAACATGCGGGACCATATAGCCCGGGAACCGAAGATCATGGAGCTCCTTGAGGAGGCGATCAGCCGGGCGGGGATGGAGCCGGTACGGCAGATCATCCGGGGAGGCACCGATGGCGCCAGGCTCAGTGAAATGGGTATTCCCACCCCCAACATCTTTACCGGAGGACACAACTACCACAGCCGCTTTGAGTGGGCCTGTCTGGAGACCATGGGAAGTGCCTGTGAGACCCTGATCCATCTGGCGGGGCTCTGGGCAGGCTAATGTGGGACTAATAGTGGGTACTTTAGGCTGAAAAAGGGGAAAGCAGTTTGAATACCCTCCTCCCATGTGCTACCATTTCAAGTGTTGTCGAAAACGGAGGTTTTGAAATGACCATGCTGAAAAAGACCATAATCCTGCTCTTTCTCATATGTTTGAGTGCATCTTTCCTCTTTGCCGGAGAGCTGGGAGGGGAGATTGTCTACCTTGAAGGCACCGTCGATGTGTGGCGGGACGGTAAAAAACTGGACTGGCGCAATGTGGATATCGGTTTCTTTGTGGAGCCCCAGGACACAGTGGAGACCGGGGAGGATGGCCTTGCAGAGATAGATGTGGTAACCCCGGCGGGCACATCCGCTCTGGTAAAGGTTAAGCCGGGAACCTCCTTCTACCTTACCGAAGATTCGGTTCAGGGAAAGAGCCAGAGCTCCTTCACCATGATGAAGGGGAGTCTCTCTTTTCGGGTGCAGAAGCTTGCGGGAAACGAATCCTTCAATGTACGAACTGCAACGGCGGTTATGGGGGTCCGGGGAACCAACTTCGATGTGGCCTCCAGCCCGGAAGGGGGAGTGCTCATCCTCTGCGACGAAGGGGCGGTGGAGTGTGCCGATCCCCAGGGACGTAGCGCCCTGGCAAAGCCGGGCAGTGTAGTAGAGAACGTCCCGGAGTCCAATCTCGCCTCCTACGAAGTCAAGGCGGAGGAGCTGGAACTTTACCGCTCCTACTGGATCTCCAAACGGATGGAGGTCTTCAAAAGCGGTGCTTCCACCTTTAATAAAGGCTTCATCCGGCAGTACCGGGACTATCTTCCCCGTTTTGAGGCCGCCTACCGGGAGATGGCAGCAAACCGTCAGCTCTTTGAACGGTATGGCCGGGAAGGCTCCTCTTCATCAGGCACCCTGTTTCAGGTTAAGTCAAAACTGAGCCGGGGGGTTATAAAAATGCGAAGCATCCTCCCCCTCTTTGAGCAGGTGTTCTACCGTCTGGAGGTGCTTTCCGGCTACCACGCCGAGGGGCTTGGCAGAACCACAGTAAACGGAATGAGCTCTTCCTCCTTTTTTGCCGATTTTGACCGGAAGCTTGGGGGGGTAAAGGGACAAATGGCCGATGTGCGGTACATGTTCAAACTCTTTCAGGAAATTGACCGGGCCACCGGCGGTGGAGCCTCCGGGCTCCTGGAAAGCCCCTTTTCCGGCGGCGGGACCGAAGATCTGGGCTCGGGAATGCCTGGCAGCATGCTTGACGGGGGCTTTTAAGCCCCCAAGAGCTCCCATCTTGCTCGCAGCATATAGCGGCGGTAAAACGCTAATAACATTATAGATTGTGGTGTAGAGGGCTTGAGTTCCTGTTTTTTCTCCAAAATGTGGTATAGTAGGTATAATAATGGTGGAGAAGGCGGTGTTGAAGAAGGTTTTCAAAGGGGGATTGTTTCTCACTATCTTTTTACTCTTGGTTTCCTGCGGAGATATCAATATGTTCTCCCCCTTTGGCACCGAGGGTGATAAGCCTTTACTGGACCTGTCGCTTTCTGAAGGAGAAGTAGTTTCTCCAAACCGCTCCCTTGTTGTAACCGTGCATGATCCCCAGGATCTGGATGATCCCGTTCCTTATCGCCTTCAGGTAACCTTTCTTGATGGTAATGGAGCTGTTATCGAAACCAGAGAAATCCAGGATATCCTTGCTATGGATCCTTGGATGCCCCTTCCTGACCGTTCCTCTCCCGGCAATTCGATAATGGAATCCTCCTTCATGCAAGTTACTTTTGAAGTGTTTGATAATCAGGAGCGTTTACTGGAGTCTAAAATAGTTGCTTTTTTTGTAAGTGATATGGTGCCGCACATTGATGCCCTGGAGGTGTATCCTGCTGGAGGAATAGAGCTTGGCTACCAGTGTCTCATTCTTGCCCGAACGGATATTTCTGTGGACGATTCCTACCTCCGATGGACCATGGATGATGCGGTCCTTGCCGAAGGAATGGGAGCGGAAATTTCCAATCAGTTGATCTGGGAGGCTCCGGATAAAGCAGGAGTCTACGACCTGAGTCTGGAGATCTTTCCCGAAGAACCTCCGCAGATTCTCAACGGTACCTACCCCTTCCAGGCGGCAGAGCGAAAATCGATTGAACTCTTTGTGAGTGAGAAACGTGATAGCCAGGCAAGCGAGGGAGACGCTTTTTTTCATCACTTTTCCTTTTCCGGAACCCTATCAAATGCTGGGTTTCTATCCGATCTTTCCAACGTTATCGGAGAGCCCTACCCAGCCCTCCAGGATGGACGTTTTGGTTACCACTTTCCTGGCAATGCCAATCTTGATCTCCCCCTGAAACCTTCGGAAGCAGATAACGTGGAGGGGAATGAAGCAATCAACGCTCTCGCGGATGAAAAGCTCACCCTCTTCCTGGAGGGGGCGGCTTTTCTGGAGGGATCTGGAGTGCTTTTTGCTCTCTTTGACGATAAAAATCTCCTGGCCAGGCTGGAGAAAGATCCTGAGGGAAACATTGTTTTCTATCTTGATGGCGGAGCAGCTGAAGTAGTTGATAATAAAGAGGGTGTCAAAGATGAGAATGGTGAGGATGAGAATGGTGTAGAGGCAACTGATCTTGAACCCGAGGCAGAGCCCTTCCTTTCCCCAGATCCCAATTCCCCGGTTCTCGAATCCTCCGAGGAGGAACTGTCAGAGCTTGTAATCATCCTGGATAGTAAGGAATCGTTAGAGCAGGGTTTTCCTGAGGGGCATATTGTGTACCGTATCAGCTATCCTCTAAACGAACCGATAACAGGAGAGTTTGTTTTCTCTTTTGATCCAGCGGCTTCAACCCTGGAGCTTGCATGGAATCCGTTATCTGCACCGGGGGCAGAGAATGATCTAGAAAATGATATAGAGAATGATCCGGATGGAGAACTTCTATCCTACTTTCTTCCTATCGCATCTTTGGAGGAGGAGCTGTCTCGCTTTCAACCAGATCGGGTGATCATGGGAGGGGAGGGGGCACTGTTCCTTTCCTTTCTGGCAATTGGGGCGTCCAATAATTTTGAACAATAAGAAAAGTTTCGTTGATTTTCCTATGTTCATTCACTATGATGACAGTTAATAGAAACAGGAGGAACCACATGAAAATCCATCGCTTATTTGCCGTTCTGCTTATCCTTACTGTGGCGGTTTGTGCCCTTTCTGCCCAGGAGATTTCCGAGAAGCAGGATATTGCCGTATTCAGTCTCAGCTACGCCGACTGGTCAATTCCCTCAGGGGCCCTCGGCCTGGTGGACCAATCGATTCAGAATGTGTTTATCGATCTTGGACGGTTCAATATCTACGGGATGACTTACCGTTTGCAGGGCAATGATATCCAAACCTTTATTGACCAGATAAAGAAGTACAAAGAGGAAAATATCGAGATTCCCGAAGAGGTGCGGACCGGGGAGGCCACCTTTACCGAAGCGGACTTCAATAAGCTGGTTGGTTCTTTTATCGTGGTTATCCCGGTGATGAGCTACTACGATGTGCAGGCCGATGGGGGCGAATACGATGCGGAAATTCAGACCTCCTTCACCTTTGTTGATGTCCAGGCCGGTACCGCCATGGCCAGTTTCCAGATTGATACCGTTGGCTCCGGCGACAGCGCCAAAGAGGCGGTCAAAGGGGCTGTGGATGCTATTCCCATGCAGCTCCAGTTTCAGATCCGGAGCATCCCCGCTTTCCAGCTGAAAACCGGTATTATCGACCGGGACGGCCGGGACTTCATCATTGAGTTTGGAACAAACATGGGCGTCAAGGTGGGTGATGAATACGCCATCGTGGAAAACCGGGTATTGAGTTCGGGCCGACAGGTCAGTGACGAGACGGGCCTTCTGATCATCAAGAATGTCAGCTCCGATGTCTCCTCCGCCCAGGCCATCTACAGCAAAGGCAAGCCCAACATTGGCGATCAGCTGCGGGAGATTCCTAGGTATGGGTTTGATGCCCTGGTGTATGGACACTATTTGCCAGTTGAAGATAATACTGGGACGGACGCAGAGGAAAAGGATCGAATCGTGCTTGGACTTCGGGCAGTAATGACCCGGGGATTCTTCGGGATTAGGCCTGTTGCAGGAGTAGAGGTACCTTTGGGTGATGCTTTTTGGTTCTGGTTCCCTGTCACCTCCTATGTAGGGGTGGAAGCCAACTGGATGCTGGGAAGATTGAGCCTCAACCCCTCTGCTGTAGTTGGCGTGGGGGCTTTGGTTCCCATTACTGCTGATGACCTGGATGATGCGGATATTATCGGTAGCTTCGGGGGGACCGCCCAGGTGGCATTAAACTATCTAGTTAGCAGGGATATAAAAATAACTGCCTATGGGGGCTACTCCATGTACATAGGTCTGATTGATGATTGGGTGCTAAATAATATGATTGGCGGGGCTGTGACAAACCCCACCGCCTATTCCGGAATTTTCGCTGGTGCTGGTGTTACCTTTAAGCTGTAAATAAATGCAAGGAGTAAATAAGCGATGCTAGAAGGAATTCAAGGCAAACGCATTTTAACAACGGCGGGGCTGCTTGGCCTCGCCCTGATAATGGTTCTCTCCGGTTGTGCCACTGCCGGACCGGCTTCTTCGGGGGGATCCGGAGCAGGCGCATCCGCAGAGGCAGCAAAGCCCACAACTGCACCGGTCTATTACGGCAGCGGCAGTGGATCCAGCCAGACAGACGCAATGAACAAGGCGAAGATGGCGGCGGTACGCAAGGCGGCCCAGGATGCAGTGGGTATCGCAGCCGCTGCGGCCAAGAAGAACGAGATGGAAGAGGCTCTCTTCGGCAGCGGCAGTATCAACGCTCTGGTATTTAACGACTCCATGGAGATTGTTGACCGGGGAGGTTCCGACGGTGACTATTCGCTAACCCTGGGAATCAAGATCAACCTGGAGGCGGTGGGAAAAATCCTGGGCTCTGCCGGTGTTTATGGAGGGCAAGTACTGCCTCAGGGAGGAGAGATTGCTCTGATAAGCCAGGTCCGGCCGGATATTGCCGGTTCCGAGCCTGCCAAGGAGAGTGCTCCGGCCGATTCCAGCAGCTCTTCTGCAGTGGCGGAAGCTCCTGCTGCTGAGGTGGATCCGGAAGAGGCAGCCATCATCCGGGAGATTGTGGATAAGCTCAGCTACATGGTCTACTACGATGAAGATCAGGTGACAGATCCCTTTCTGGCCACCACCGCTGTAGGAATGGCCAACAAGTATCTCTCCCAGAACGGTATGAACTATGTGGACCTGGATCAGATCGAACGGATCAAGAAGGATCAGGAGATGGTCTACGAGGAAGAGACGGGCCAATCAATCTCCATCATCCAGTGGATCGCAAACAAACTGAATGCGGATATCTATATCGAGGTGGTGGTGGATGCCAACAGTGAGACCAAGAACGGCCGCCACTACGGCAGTGCTACGGTCAATCTGAAAAACTTTGACGCTTCCACCGGTAACGGCCGGGGTACAGCCTTCTATCAGACCGTACCACCTGCCATGAGCACGGTGAGCGAGAAGGATGCTCTTAATAACGCAGTTGCTTCTGCAACCTACAATGCTGTCCGCAACGCTGTTGAGCAGGCGGAGGTCTACACCGAGAAGGAGCTCTCTCAGGGACTGCAGTACACCCTGGTTGTGCAGAACACCCCGGATTCCCGGATGATGCGGGATTTTCAGAAGAAGCTGGAGCGGAAGGCGAAGAGTGTCAAGCGCCTCAATTTTGCACCGGAAGAGTCAAAGTACGAGGTGCGTTTAATTGGCCGTATCAGCGATCTGGAAGATCTCGTATACGATGTAACTGAAGGGATTGATGGAATGGAAGGTACCTTCCTGGTATTCCAGCGGGGTAACACCATAACCTTCGATACCGGCCTTTAAGAGCGGAGTGTGCAAGCATGAAATTAACTTGGAAGAATGGATTAATTACTGGTCTCATCGGTTTTGCTATCCTGTTCAGCTGGGGCTGTAGTTCGGCCCCCGCTGGAGGAAGTGCCGGGAAAGAGCGTCCCGACTGGGTTACCACCCCTCCTGCAGATACCGCCGATGAGGTCTTCTTTATCGGTGCGGGTTCTGATGCGGCTGGTGATGTAGCCACAGCCCGGCAAATGGCAAGCAACGCCCTGGTTGCGGAGATTACCCGTTTTCTTGGGGTGAAGGTGAGTGCCGAAACCACAAGTAAAGCGAAGGATACCCTTGACAGCTATACCGCCAGCCTGGAGCAGGTGATCAAGGAGAGCAGTAACGCCATGATCGGCGATTTTAAGATCCGGGACACCTGGACTGAAACGGTAAACGGCGCTGCCAATGTCTACATTCTGGCAGCCTATAACAAGGAAAGTCTCCTGAAAGAGCAGTCCCGGCTCCGGGCGGTTTTCGCCGAGCAGACTGAGGCGATTTCCGGTCCGGAAGCGGAGGGTGACAGTCTGGCTGCTGCTGGAGCTTGGTACCGGGCGGCGGTGAAGTATCTTGAGGCTGCCCTGGCATCATCAAGCTCCGATGTGGATAACGCCTATATCAAGTATGAGCGGAACATGAACAAGACCCGGGATGCAGTTTCCTCCATCACCCTGGAAAAGGAGAATGATAATCTTACTGCGGATATGCAGCAGCCCTTTTCCACCCCCTTCAAGGCGACAGTTACCAGTACGGGCGGAGTATTGCCTGAAGTGCCTGTGAAGATTTCCTACAAAACCATGGGGAGGAACAACCGGACCCGGATTGAGAGTGAGGTTGTAAAAAGCAGCAGCGACGGATCTGTCTCTTTTCTCCCTCCTCCCGCCGAGTTTGTGGGGAGGGAAACCCTCACCATGAAGGTGGATCTCTCTGATTCTCTTGAAGCGCTGGAAGATGTGCCGGATACTATGTATCCCCAGCTGGAGGCGGTGGAGCAGATGATCAGCACCAAAGAGATCAAGTTTACCTATACGATTGAAAGCCGGGCGAAGGAGATCTCCACAGCGATCATGATTATTGATGTTGACAATGCCGGTAACAGTACAGGTAAGACCGAATCTGCTTCAGGCTTGCTGGAGGCCCTCAGCAGCGAAGGCTTTAATATCGGTACGGTGGCTCCCTATGGCAACCTGCAGGGGTCCAGCGACGCTGCTGTTATTAACCGGGCAAAGGGAGATTTTGGCGGCCAGTACGGTCGGATCATCTTCGGTACCGTTGGGGTGAGTGATTTCAGGGAGAGCGATGGACGCTTTACTGTCAAGGTCGCCGGGGATATCAAGGTTGCCGAACTGGCTAGCGGCAAGATTCTCTACTCCTCGGGAAACAAGTTTAAAACCGCTCTGGGATCAAACGCCAGCAGTGCCATGAGTGCTGCCTTCAAGCAGTTTGGCAAGATGATTGGTGAAGGAATGGCCAACAGCCTTCCCTGATCCTGCACTTGCACCTGATCCTGCGGGGCAGGATCATTTAGTACATGCATTTAGCAACATTTCGGGGCGAGGGCTTTGGCTTTCGCCCCTTTTCTCTCAAGAGTCTATCCAGAGCTTTTATCACCCTTGCCCGGGAGATAGCCAGTTCCATGTTCGGATCCTCAATCATACCCAAAGATTCCAGTATTTTACCAAATCTGTCAACAATTCCCTTGACATGATTTGCCCAATTAGCCAAATTCCCAATATAAGCTTGTGGAAGGAGTGTTATATGGCTGATAAACAGATTGGAATCTTTGCAAAATACCTATCCCTCTGGGTTGCCCTCTGTATCGCTTTGGGGGTTGCTATCGGAGTCTTCTTGCCGGCGGTACCGGAAACCCTGGAACGATTTGAGTACGCCAAAGTATCTATCCCGGTGGCGATCCTGATCTGGCTCATGATCTACCCCATGATGCTCAAGGTGGATTTTAAGAGCATCGTCAACGCCGGAAAAAAGCCCAAGGGGCTGGCCATCACCCTGGTGGTCAACTGGCTTATCAAGCCCTTCACCATGTACCTCATTGCCTGGTTTTTTCTTAAGGTTGTCTTTAAAACCCTCATCCCTGACGTTCTGGCCACCGAATATGTGGCGGGGGCGGTGCTCCTCGGGGCGGCTCCCTGTACCGCCATGGTCTTTGTCTGGAGTTACCTCTCCGACGGGGACCCAGGATATACGGTTGTGCAGGTGGCGATAAACGACCTGATTATCCTTGTTGCTTTTACTCCCATCGTCGCCTTCCTTTTGGGAGTGGGAAACGTGCAGGTGCCCATGGATACCCTCTTCATGTCGGTTATCCTCTTTGTGGTAATTCCCCTGGCTGCCGGTTTCATCACCCGGAGCAGTCTCATAAAACGGCGGGGACTGGAGTGGTTTGACCAGGTATTCTGTAAAAAGTTTGAAGGCATTACCGAGGGAGGCCTCCTTCTTACCCTGGTAATTATCTTCTCCTTCCAGGGCCAGATCATTCTGGCAAACCCCCTGGCAATCCTGCTCATTGCCATCCCCCTGATCATCCAGACCTATCTTATCTTCTCCATTGGCTTTGGCGCTTCGAAACTCCTGAAGGTTCCCTATGAGATCGCCGCCCCTGCGGGGATGATCGGTGCATCAAACTTTTTCGAGCTCGCTGTGGCAGTGGCCATCAGCCTCTTCGGCCTCTCCTCCGGCGCCACCCTGGCCACCGTTGTGGGGGTCCTGGTGGAGGTTCCTGTGATGCTCAGCCTGGTAAAGATCGCCCGGCGTATGCGGGGCCATTTCCCCCAGATGGAGGAGGCTTGAATCTGCTTCAGGTGGGCCTTCTAGTATAAAATCGGGGCCCCCGGCCCGGGGGCCCCCGGACTGGGGCCCCCGGGCAAGCAAAAGGAGGATCGATACGCTTTCAGCGGATCGGTCCTCCCTCTTTTTTTACTGCTTTTTGCTAAGCAATCGGAATCAGCCTCCAGAATTGAACCTGTGGGGGATTCAATTTAGCCAGTTTGCTCCCGCTCCGCCTTCTGGCGCATCTCGAACCGGGCCACGAAGAGTGCTCCCAATAGCCCTACCGTCAAGATTGCAAAAGAGGCGATGAGGAAAACCCGGGGAATCCCCAGGCGTACCATGATATAGCCGTTGAAGGCTGTTCCTGCTGCCCCTCCCACAAACATATTAAAGGATGCCAGGGACATGGCGGTCCCCCGCATTGCCGGCAATTTAGCTTGGGCGGTGGATATAAGAGTGGACTGGAGGAAAATAAACGCCACTCCAAAGAGAAAGAGGCTGATCGACAGGATGACAATATTCTCCATTGCAGAGAGGGAGAGGAGCGCCGCAAAGCCGATAAAACCGGCGGCAACCAGAAAGCCATGTTTCAAGAGCTGCTTCAACCGGGGTGCAATCCGGCCTCCTGCAACGGTGCCGATCCCAAAAAAGGAGAGGACCAAACCCACCTGCAAGACCGTATAACCGGTCAACTCCTGAAGCAGTTTACCCGAATAGGTGAAACTGCCGAAGACTGCAAATCCTACCAGGAAAATTAGCCCCACCAGCCGCATAAAACGGTGGTGCCTGAAGGGATGGGCATACACCTTGATGAAGTTCAGGTGGTCGATAATCCCCTTGTCCCGTTCCAAAAACCGAAGCATGACCAGGGCCACTATCAGTTCCGCCACACCGTAGACAATGTAGACAATTCGCCAGGATCCGAAATAGGAAAGGATCCCACCGATGGCCGTCGCCGTGGCTCCACCGAGAAACATCAGTCCCATCACCTTACCCAGGGCTTTGTGCCGTCCTTCAGCTCCAAAACTCTGCCCCACCAGCGCCATGGTAACCGGGAAAATACCGGCAGCGAAGGCGCCATTTACCGCCCGGAATAGAACCAGGCTCTGAAAATTGAAGGCAAAGCCTCCCAGAATACTGAACAGGGCTGTTCCCAAAGCGGCAATATTGATGATCTTCACCTTCCCGTACCGGTCCGATGCCGGGCCGAAGAGGAGGGTAAAGAGACCAAAGGCGAGCATATAGGCGGTCACCGAATAGGCTGCCGTCTGCACGGAAAGCTCCAGATCCTGTGCGATGTTTAATATCAGGGGTGCAGCGGCGTAGTTATCCCCGTTTGCCAGGAATGCCATCCCTCCCAATATCGGTATAAGGAATTTCTTCTTCTCCTCCACTCATTTCTCCTTGTTTGTTATCTTGTTGCCAAACTAAGAAACAATTGAAGTTTTGTCAATAGGGATTAGGCTATATATACGAAATTATTATACAGTGGCCTTCTCAACGCTCCTGGTTCGGGGATCTTCAAGACCTTTTTTTCAAATTCCCCCAGGACACAAAGCCGCCACCGCTTCTTCAATGGTGACGATGTTCCCGGGGATACCCAGGTTCCGGCAGAGGGAGCTGATGTAGGGCTG
>CAYMWV010000102.1:7518-12830 GCA_964394395.1 uncultured Sediminispirochaeta sp. | reverse complement strand
CACGTGACTGGAGTTCAGACGTGTGCTCTTCCGATCTGTTCTTGGTATTCATCTCCAGCAGGCCCCCCGACCGAATTTTGGTGCAAGCCCCCGGATACCAGGAGAAAACCGATCCCCCGCTCCGCTAAGCGGTGCCGGGTCTCTTCCAGCCCCTGCAACATGAAGCGATAGTGCCGCCGCCCCGCCCCAGCATAAGATTCGATCAGAACAAAAAGAACAATCAGGGGCAGACGGCGGCGATTCGCCTCTTCAATACCCTTCTCCAGGGCGGGATTAAACTCGGCCCGCTGGCTCTGCTGCATCCAATAGAGAACGTATTCTCCATTATCTCTTTTACCGCTGTTTTGATAAACTATCCTATCCATTTTTTTAGTATGCGCTAGTTGGGACCTTGAAAAAAGGGGTAATTGTGTTGTATCTTTACTATTGTTATACCCCGCCTTCTTGAAACCACACCAATTGTACTGGAAACATTGCGGAGTTGCCCGAAAGCCAAAAGAAATTGGCCGGGAAAAAGGATGGGAAATTAGCCAGTAATGGAAGAGAGAATAGAAGAACTGACAAAACAGGTAACCAGTATACTCCTTAATCGTCTTGGAGAAGAGCGATCGGAATCCTCAACCCCCATTCGCTGTACCATAAACGGGCTTATACCGGCTACCTACACCCTCAATAGCATAAGAATCAACAAGAATGAACTATTACTCCAGGAGATTATCAGCTCCGCAGCCCGGGGCAGCATTGTCTACCGGGGCTGGACCTTTAGAAAGAAGGAGCAGTGGTACGTGGCAGGGCTGGAAAAGCAGGGCAAGCCGATCTTTTACCGAAACATAGGAGCGGACCTATCAGATCTTAATCGACGCTGTGACACCGTATCGGCGGTTGAAGCAGGGGAAGGGGCCTACATGGCCGAGATCTCCGAGCGGGCATCCCGAACCCTGGCAGTCACCATCCCTGGAGATTACGAGATAGGGAGAAACGGTATCTTTCCGAAATCGGTACGATTTTTGACCAAACACTCCGCCCTGGTTGCCGCTCTGTTGATTGGAGTCGGACTTGCCGCAATACTTGGAATATACTCCCTGAAACTCGGATCCATGGAAAAGGAGATGAGCCAGACGGTACAGGCCTATCAGGAAGATATCGACGGGCAGGTGAAAGAGTTCTTCACCAGCACCGAGGATGAGATAGGAGCGCTGATTAGCAATGTGCAGAAAAATCGGAAAGATTTCGAGTTTGACCAGCACAACGCTTATCTCAATGTACAGCGATTATCAGAGGAACTGACAAAATACACCCCGGCCAGAAAAAAAGCGTATCATCTTATCGCCGAGAACATCCTCCAAAGCACCACCTACAGTGAAATCATGTATGAGATGAGCCGGCTTCCGACAGAGGAGTACCAGGCCCGGATATTCCTTGCCACAGACAGACAATCGGTCATCCCCCTGGCCGGCTTTGATCCGATTATTCCGGAGATAGCCTACCCTGTGCAGGTGGAAGGTGAAGAAAATGACGGGAAGGGCTTCAGGATAACCGACGGCTATATGGTTCGAAGGGAAAACCCCCTGGGCACAGGCGGGACAAGCCCCCACTTTGCGGTGGATATCATTAATGTGAGTAACATCGCCTATGTAAACCACGCTGGTGAGATTATCAGGGAGGGCAAACCTCCAGGGAAGGTTGTTGCAGTTGCTCCGGGAAAAGTAATGGATAGGGGATGGGATGATGGATATGGCTGGTACATCGAGGTTGATCACAGATTGGAAGGAATCGATCCGGAGGATTACCCCGATGCAGAGCACTGGAGCAGTTACTATGCTCACCTGGAAGAGAGACCGACCCTGGAGATTGGCACCAGCCTGGAGCGGGAAGAGCTGATTGGCCATATCGGAAACAGCGGCCGATCCACCGGCCCCCATCTCCATTTTGAAATCCGCCTCTACCACCCTGGAGGAAATTACTTCAACGGAGAGAAGCGGTACGATAAATTGAACCCCTATCCGGAAGAGAAAAAAAGGTAATAATAGCCCCCATGCAAGAGATCGTAGCACTAGTACTTTCCTATCTATTTATATTTACCACCATCGGACTTGCCTCCGCACTTCTTTCCTTCGGCAGGATATCCCCCTTTGTCACCCGAAAGGTTATTCATATCGGGGTCTCTAACTGGTGGCTTATCGCCCTTTTCTGGATGCCCAGTTTGCACATTGCTTTGATTGGACCGGTCAGTTTTATCATCATCAATTATATCAGCTACCGAAAACATATCTTCAGCGCCATGGAACATGAAATCCCGAGAAAGAACCTGGGAACCATCTACTTTCCCGTTTCATTGGTAATCATGGTGCTCCTTTCTTTTGCGGGCCCCATGCCGAAAAGTGCCGCAACAGCAGCTATCCTCATCCTCGGTTACGGGGACGGGATAGCCGCCTTGATCGGCTACGGCTTTAGAGAGGAGGGCAAGCCCATACCCTTTCTGAGGCAGAGAAAAACGGTACAGGGTACCCTTTCCATGTTTCTTGTTTCCCTGATCGTTACCGCCCTGGTACTTTTCTTAAGCGGAGATGGAGCGTTATCCTCTGCATCCCTCTATGTTATTCCGGCACTCCTCTTCATCGGAGCTACCGCAGCTCTGACCGAGGCGATTACCCCCTTCGGACTGGATAATCTCACCATTCCCCTTGTTAGCGGGCTGCTCTACTGGTGGCTTTTTTGATGAGTTCCCCTATAATTTATGCCCTTCTGTTGAACGCCGCTCTGGCCCTGGCAGCACTGGCTAAACGGGCAGTCTCGATCAGCGGGGCAGCCGCAGGCTTTATCCTTGGATCTATTATTTTTCTCTCCGGTTCATTCCCGTTCTGGTCGATTTTGGTTGCCTTTTTTATCTCCTCATCCCTCTTGAGCCGGATTGGCGGGGAAGCGAAGGAGCTTGCCGGGAAGGGGCATCAAAAGGGAAGCCGCCGGGACTGGATTCAGGTGATGGCAAATGGGGGGGTGGGAGCTTTTTTCGCCCTGCTTTTCCTCCTTACGGGAGAACAGATTTTTGCGGCCGCATTTGCCGCCGCCTTTGCAGCGGCTAATGCGGACACCTGGGCGGGGGAGATCGGGATGCTGAGCCGGAAAGCGCCGGTTTCGGTTCTCACTGGGCGCCCCCTTCCCAGGGGAAGCAGCGGCGGCGTTACCACCCGGGGTTACGTTGGGGCTGCCCTTGGAGCTCTCTGTATCGCTGCGATCTATCTGCTTCAGGGGATCCTTGTCGGAGCTGCCGGATTCAGGCTCTTTGCCGAATCGGGGATGATTGTCCTTACCGGCTTCTTCGGCGCCTGGATCGACTCTATTCTCGGCGCAACCCTGCAGGCCAAGTACCGCTGTGCCCTGGCCGGAAATGAAACCGAGCGAAGGTTCTCCCCCACCGAAGAGGGGATAAGCAGATCGAAAAATGTTCTGATCCGGGGGCTGCCCTTTATGACCAACGATGCGGTCAATTTTTTCAGCGGCCTGGTTTCAACGGGAGTTGCTGCGGTGGTGATGGGGCTGTTGTTTTAATCCCACACCTATCTCTTCCGACTCACCACATAATCCAGCAGCTCCCGAAGGTAGCCAAGCCAGGGATCATAACTGTTACCGGCCTTTTCAATTTCATCAAGAACCGCCTCCGCCTCTCCCCGGATTCGTAAGACCCGCTGATCAACCATCTTCCGGATGCCATAATTCTCTGCATAGCTACGCACCTCTTCAATATCCCGGGGGCTCACCTGACCGGAACCGAAGATCTCGCCTAAACGGTCTGCAAGCTCATCTCCGGCGACATCACGCAGAGCGAGGTAGTAGATGGTTTTCTTCCCCTCGGCGATATCCGAACCTACCGGTTTTCCCGTCTCAGCCTGATCCCCAAAAAGACCAAGCTCATCATCCCGGATCTGGAAGATGACCCCAATCAGCTCGCCAAACTGTTCAAGCCGGCGGCAATAATCTGCAGCTGCTCCGGCTGCCAGAGCCCCGGCAGAGAGGGGCAGAGAGAAGGTGTAGCGCCCGGTTTTGTAACGGTAAAGATTCAGCACCTCCTCCACCGACGGTTCTCCCCAGCCACAGCCCCAGGCGATATCGGACATCTGGGCAGCCCCGACCCTCACCATCTCCCTGCTGCAGAGTGAAACCAGTTCAGCTCCCTTACCGGAGAGCTCCCCGGCCCGGGCGACCAGGCGAAAAGCAAGACAGATTGCCACATCCCCGGCACATATCCCCAGCCCCTCTCCCAGATGGAGGCTCTCCCCAACTCCCGCCTCCTGCGCCTCCCGGGCATAGCGGGTGTGGAAGGTTATCTCCCCCCGGCGGACCTCATCCCGGTCCATAATATCGTCATGAATCAATAAGGCGGACTGAAAGAGCTCCATTGCTGCCCCCAGAGGAAGGGCCGCCGGAGGAACTATCTCTCCGGCAAGTCCCGCCCCGATCGAGACGAGGGCTCCCCGGATCATCTTTCCCCGGGAGGTAAAATCGAATATTCGCCTTAAGAGCTCCGGAGCAAAAGGGGAGTCCCCCCTCATCGCAGCGGCCTCCTCCAGGCAGGTAAGCTTGACCTGCTCGGAAATCTCCTCTTTCCGTTTGGCAAAATAGTTTTTCATGATCACCCCGCTCCCGTTGCCCCATTGGTACTCAATGGTGTAGTTAATTTACAGCACAAATATGGTGAGCCCGATAAAGAAGAGAAACTGGATCAGCACATACCACCTGGGCCAGGGGTGATCGCAGCGAAGAGCTGCAATCTTCCATCCCAGCGCTGCAGCAAAGGCGATAAAAAACCAGGCAAGATAATTTTGCAGTGGAATCTCTCCTCCAGCCCATCTCCAGTAATTGAAGGCCACCGCCACCGGTTCCATCACATAGTCAAAAAGGGTACACCCCAACCCAACCAGCAAAGCCCCTGTAAGCGCCTGGACCGGGAACGCCATTTTCCGGGTAAGGGTAAACCGCTCCAGGGAAGAAAAAATGGTGGCACTGAGGCCCATTACGATGATCATCCAGTTGTATCCGATAATGATAGGCACATCGAAGAGCATCGGTCCAAGAACCGGTCCATACCGGTAGGGACCAAAAACCCGCCCCGTGGCGGTACCCACAGCCTCCAGGAGGAAGGTTACCAGGTAAACCAGAGCCATCCAGAAAACCAGGCGACGGCAGCCCCCTCCCCCATCCTGACAAGCTCCCTGAAGGGGAGGTATGACAATAATGATTCCCAGGAGGGAAAGCACCACCGGAGTTGCAGCAAGCATCAGGGGAAAGGTGAGGTCGATAGCGTGGAAGAGAAC
>CAYMWV010000102.1:4704-7418 GCA_964394395.1 uncultured Sediminispirochaeta sp. | reverse complement strand
CTGTGGCTGTGACCGGGGGGAAAAATATTTTAGAGAAAGGGGGATGTTCAGGATCCCCCTGGTCAGAACGTGAGCCTTTTTCGGCTTAACTTGCCGCTTAAAGACCACCATAGGATCGGCCTCAATCTTTCGGGCTGTCCAGAGATAGAGGTCCGCCGCCGTTTTAATTGGTACCAAATAGCGCCAGGGGATGAAAGGATACCCCTTCTCTGCTTCCCGTTGCCAGCTCAGGTAGCGCTCTATCTGCAACCGATGAAAAGAACGGAACGCTTCAGGATCCGCCTCCGCCCCGCTGCGGCTCAACTCCCTTAGAGGAGTGCCTTCCAAAGGAAGGTAGCGGCGACCCAAAGCCAGATCCTCATCAATATCCCGGATAAAGTTGATATACTGCATCGACCTTCCAAGCATCCTGGCCGGGTAGTCCGCCTCCCGGGGAAGTCCCATAATCCGGGCCATAAAGAGGCCGATCACCTCAGCAGAACCGTACATATAGGAGATGGTCTCATCCAGCGTGTTGTAGGAGCGTTTTGTCAGATCCAGCTCCATCGCCCCAAAAAAAGCCTCGGTCCACTGGTTAAGAAAGCCCCTGCGGTGGGAAAGCTCTAGAAAACGGTCGATCACCGGATCACCCGAGGGCCCAGGCCGCTGCCCCCCATCCCGTCTCCTTGCACCCCAGTTCTCCCCATCCCACACCGTCGAAGCACGTCGCCAGGCGTCCCGGTATGCATAAAAGCCATCCCGGTCCTGGGGCTGGGCATCGACAAAATTATCCGCCTTTCTTACAAAGCCGTAGAGATAAAAGACATCTTCCCGCACATCGGCGGGGAAAAAGCGGGTACTGTTGTAGTAGGTTGTGCTCCCTTCCTTAAAAAGGCGTGAATGTTCAGAATTCATTTTTTTACGTCCCTAGGCTCTCCGATTTCCCCGGCCCCGATACCGGCTGCGGTCCAGCAGCCGCCTCAATCTTGGGCGATTGTACCGCTGTACAATGATACAGGGTCCATTTATCAACAGAGAGAAGGGTATCATAAAGAGCGCCGCCGGTAAGGGGTTCCAGAGGAAAAAGAGGGGGGTTAAGGAAAGAATTACCCAATGCACCGCCTCGGCCCGACAGGTTTCCAGGATAAAACGCTTGAGATAAAACTCGTCGTATTCGGTAACGTGGCGTTTACGAAAACCATCGGGAAAAATTCCCGCTCCATCGGGAAGCCACTCCTTCCATATCCGGACCCCTAATCGCCGGTAGAGCCTCCCTTCAGCCTCCCAGATCCGGGGCCGAAAGAGGAAGCTCCGCTCCCGAAAACGGAGGATGGAGACCCGCTGGATCAAGGTACCGGGAATAAAAATCGCCAAAACCCAGGCACTGCTGTTGAAGAGAATCAAGGCAACAAGGGTATCGGGAATGAGAAAAGTGATCATCCCTGGTCATCCTCCCTTTCCGGTTTGGCATCCTCTTTTCCCGATATTCTCTCTCCCACCCGGATTGACCGGCCCCTCCAGCTCACTCGATGGAGGAAACGGGTTAAAACAAAGCTTCTCAATACAATAGCGGTGAAAAAGAGAAGCTGCAGGGGATAGAGAAGCACCGCCAGCGGGGAAAAGCTCCCTATCCGCCGGGCACTTATATAGAGAGATGCCAACCAGAGGGAAAGAGCCGCCAGAGAGACTATTCCGTAGGGTGCCGACCATCCCCAAAAGAGCGAGAGAGGGGCCAGAAAGGCGTTTACCATTCCGGTAATCCAGAACACCAGGAGAAGGAGCACCCCACCGCCAGCCATACCCGCACCGGAGGCCATATTCTTGGTCCACCCCTCAATCAGCTGCCCCATCCCCCGGGGGTACATTCGAAAAGAGACCAGCCCCCGGCCCACATAGTTTCGAACTCCCAGCCCTTTACTCCGATAAAGCCTGCAGAGTGCCAGATCGTCAACCACCTCTCCAGCTATAGCCCGATGACCATCCAGCCCCCGATAAGTGGCTCTATCGGTGAAGAGAAGGGGACCAAAGGCTCCGGCAGGATTTCTTCGATTCCTGAATATACCGAAATCCCTGCTCCCGGCAATAGCCACCAGATTAAAAAAGAGAGAAAACTCTTCATAGAACCGCTTAGTCCTATGCCAGGGTTGCAGGGAGATTAATCCCCCTTCCGGGCTCTCTCGAAGGAATCGGAGATATAAGTCCCAAAGCAGGGAGGAGGAGGCGACGGTGGCGGAAGAGCTGGCTGCAGAAGAAGCAAAGGAGAGTTCCACATCTGCGTCAAGGAAAAGCAGAAACTCCCCGGAGGCGACCCTGGAGCCCACATGACAGGCATGGTTCTTCCCGGTCCACCCCTCGGGAGGACCAAAACTTCTAATTACTATAGCACCAGCCCCCCGGGCAAGATCCCCTGTACCGTCCCTGGAGTCATCATCTACCACAATGATCTCCCCGGGGGCAGGATCAAGCTGCTTGAGGCTCTTAACCAGTGGGGAGATATGATCTGCCTCATTCCTCGCCGGGATAACAACCGAAACGGAAGGAAACTCACTGGATTCCGGCACCAGGGCCGCTGCATCTCCGCTTGATCTCTCTTCCGCCGCCCTATCCCGGATTCCCATCCCGGCAGTTGCTGCACCATCCTCACCAGCCCGGGGGCCCCTTTCCCCTTCCGGTTTAAAAGCTCCTGCCCTGTCTGGACGCTCCAGCTCCTCCTTCTTAAGCCCCTTGAGCCCCTT
>CAYMWV010000102.1:0-4604 GCA_964394395.1 uncultured Sediminispirochaeta sp. | reverse complement strand
CTCCTGCCCTGTCTGGACGCTCCAGCTCCTCCTTCTTAAGCCCCTTGAGCCCCTTCAGCCCATCCATCCCCTTCGGCCCATCCATCCCATCCAGCCCATCGAGCCGGGAGAAAAGATGGAGATGAACCGGCCAGTACGCCAGGGAAGAGAAGAGAAAAAGGGCTCTCCAGATTGCAAGTTGCTCCATACCGTTCTATCATAACCGATATGGAGGGAATGATGCAAAGAAAAGTACCCTTTCACGGCAATTTCGCCCTTCTTCTTGTTTACCTTGCCCTGCCGGTGATGCCGGGGGCTGCAGAAGAGCCCCCTTCCCCCACCCCCGGGAGCACTCTCCCTTTTGCCGGACTCTCCGAGAGGGAGTACGCCCTCTTCTCTTTGACCATCGAAGAGGCCGGAGCAATCGACCGGGAGATGGAACGGCTGATACGAGTAAAACCAGCCTTAGATCAAGAACGACGGCGAGCCTTGGGGATCCTCCACATCGCCCGCTATATCCGGGGGGAGCAAAAAGAGGATGCCCTGGAAGCGCTTGAGATTCTGGAAGAACTCCCGGCGGATACCCATCTGAGAATGGCCTATCTGGGGGTGGCCCACGCCTTTGTTGCCAGGATTCGAACCATCTTCGGAGTGAAAAACCTGGAGGCGATGCAGGAGATTCTGGAAAGCATCCCGGAACAACTGGACGACCCCCTGGTCCGCTTCCTCCGGGGGAACACCCTGGTCCCGGTAGGCCGGGCCCTCCCTGGAGTCTTCACCATCAAGGAGATCAAGGAACGGGCTATCGCCGTTGGTACCGCCGACCTGGAATATATTCTCCAACAAGAACCGGGAACCGTGAGGAAAACCTTCACCGATCAGGCGAGGAAGGTGCTCTCCGGACCTTGAGACGGGCGCTGGGGGCCGGTTCCCGGGTGCCCGGACGCCGAATATCAGCCCCCGGGCGCCGGGGTCGGGGGCTGGGGCCGAGCGCCGGGGCCACCCCGTGAAATTGCCAATAACAGAAACTATAATTGAGGAGCAGAATTATGAAAGATGAACGACTGGAGAAACTGGCCCACCTGCTGGTCTCCTATTCAACGGAAGTGAAAGCTGGGGACTTTGTATTTATCATGGCCCACGAAGTGGCCATCCCCTGGATCCGGGAAGTTGTCAGGGAGGTGGTTTTGGCAGGGGCCCATCCGGAGGTGCATATCGTAAGTGATGATGTGGAGGAGATGCTCTTGAAGCATGCCCGGCCGGATCAACTTGAAGAGAACAACGACTTGGTGGAAACGATGATGAGGAAGGCCGATGTCTTTCTCACCGCCTGGGGAAACTCCAACCTGAAGGGCTTCTCCAACATCGCCCCGGATCGAATAGTGAAGCGCCAACGGGGCAACCGGGGCTGGAGAAGGGTCTTCTTCGATAAAACCGGGTCCGGAGCGATGCGCTGGTGCGGCACCCAGTTTCCCACCATCTCGGACGCCCAGAACGCCTCTATGAGCCTGGGAGAATATGAGGAGTTTGTCTACACAGCCGGGATGCTCGATCAGCCGGACCCTGCCGCCGAATGGCTAAAGATCCGGGAGGAGCAGGAGAAGTGGGTGCGCTACCTGGATGGGAAGAAGGTGCTCCGTTTCAGAACTGATGATGGAGAGACCGATCTTACCGTTGATGTTTCCGGGCGAAAATGGATCAACTGCTGCGGTACCGAAAACTTCCCCGACGGGGAGATCTTTACAACCCCTCTGAAGGAGGGTGTTGAAGGCAAGGTGCGCTACACCTATCCGGCGATCTACAAACAGCGGGAGGTGGAGGATGTACGGTTTGCGCTGAAGGGAGGTAAAATTGTGTCAGCCCGGGCAGCGAAGGGGGAAGAATTTCTCAACTCAATCCTGGACACCGATGAGGGGAGCCGTTTTATCGGAGAGATTGCAATAGGAACCAACTACCAGATCCAGGACTTCAGCGGTAACACCCTCTTTGACGAGAAGATCGGCGGAACCTTCCACATGGCCGCCGGGGATGCCCCAAAAGAGACCGGGGGAGATAATGAGTCGGCCATCCACTGGGATATGATTTGTGATATGCGAGGTGGAGGAGAAATCAGCGCCGACGGAACTGTTTTTTACCGAAACGGCCGCTTCCTTAAGGAGGTGTTACAGGAATGAAACGTTCTGACAGTCCAAAACTTTATAGAGACCCCAGACAGCGACGTCCCGGAGGCTTGAAAGGTCCCGGGGGGCCCGTAACTATTTCGCTTATCTATTTTCTCTTCGGTTTTCTCTGGATTCTTATCTCTGATCATCTTCTCTTTATGCTGGTCCCGGACATAGAAGCCTACTCGGCCCTCCAGACCCGTAAGGGATGGATCTATGTCGGGATAACCACTCTTATGATCTACTCGCTTTTGAAACTCTACTCGAACCGAAAAAACCGGATAACTGAGGAACTGGCAGAGAAAAACCGGGAAAAGAACACCCTCATCCGGGAACTCCACCACCGGGTAAAAAACAACCTGCAGCTTATCATCAGCATCATCAATCTCTCCGGCAGTAGTCCTGAAATAGAGAGGATCACCGGCAGGATCTATACCGTCTCCACTATCCAGGAGGCTATCTTCTCCGGAGATATTTACGCCCAGGTTACCCTGGATCGATACCTGAGAGATATCGCCGGCTATATCAGAGGTAAGCTGGGTAGACCTCCAGCATCAAAGCTGGAACTAGATATTCCCCTGGAATTGTCTCTCCCTTCTGAATCGGCGGTTCCCCTGGGCATAATCTTTTATGAGCTGCTGCGAAACGCCATGATCCATGGGGACAGGGAAGGGAAAACAATATCTGCTTCCATGGAGAAAGAGGGGGAGCTTTTATATCTGCAAATAAGAGACCAGGGAGAGGGCTTCTCACCCTCCCCTGAGAAAGAGAAGACCGGACTACTTTTGGTGAGAATCATGGCTCAGGAAATTGGTGGAACCATCCAATTTAGATCCGGAGAGGAAGGAACGAAGGTTGAGTTCAAGTTCAAAAGCAGATTAGCTAATACAGATTAGCTAACGCCCCTCACTCATCACTTCAGCAAAACGATTAATCTCTTCACTCCGGATTTTGTAAATATCCTCTCCAGTACCGATAATCTTTTTTAGCATACGGCGGAGCAGGAAGTTGTACTGTTTAAAAATAAGCTGGGCACCGAACTTTCCCACCGCTTTGGCATGGTTCAACAGCCCATCTCCATAGCTTGCAGCGAGGTATTGATCTACCTTCTCATCCTCGGCGAGGCAGCAGATGTAAAGGCCCAGCTCTTTTCCAAGCAGTTCTTCTTCATGTTTCGTCCGGAAGGCGGTCATCCGCTTCTGGGGCTGTCCAGCATGGATAGATGAACCCAGAATCACCTGGTCGTAGCTAGCCAAATCGGGCCTGGCACCTTTTCCCAGTTTGTGCAGATCGACCCCCTCCAGCTTCTCCGCCAGGGAATGGGCACATTTTTCCACAGCCCCTTTCGAACTTGCGTACACGATTATCCGTTTCATTCGTTTTTTATTCCTCCTCGGCCTGCCATTGCTGGAAGAGGTATACCAGAAGGTCATCGACAAATCTCCTCTGGTAGTAATCGTAGTCCAGATCCTCTTCCTGGATAAAATCATCAGCGATGTAGAGGGCTGCCGCCTCCAGCAGCTCAGGATCCTCCCGGAGGTTTTCAACAAACTCGTCCAGCAGGTGATCGTCTACATCATACTCATCCCGGAGCTCCTCCAGGACCTCTTCCAGAGGATCAAAATCATACTGCGAGAGAGCCTCCATCAGCTCCTCTACAGAGATCTCAATATCCTCCCTCCCTTCAATAGGCGGTGAAAAAAGCATACTGCACCTCCTCCCTTTCCTTATAACAGATGAAGGGAGGTACTAACAAGCCTTTCAGAGAGATTTACTCGTTTTATTGGGTCCCCGAGATAGCGCTATGTCAGGGCCACTGGGGAAAGAAGCCGTCACGCAGCCGGGGAGATTGGGAACCTGATAACTTCGAGCCTATCGGTGGCGGAAACTGCGGGAGCAGCAATAGACGAACTGGTCCCGGACATCCTGATAACCAGCGATCTGGTCCAGGAGATCTCCGCCATTGCCGATTTTGATCACACCGTTCAGAGTACCGCCTCCTCCTCCGAGGAACTGGCCGCCTCGGCTCAGCAACTATCGGCCCAGGCAGAGCCACGCTCCCCGAAACGAGTAGATAGGTATCGCTCAGGATGAGCACCCGATCCTTTCTTTGAGAGCTGAAAAATGGCCAGTTTTTTTATTCCCATTCTGCACTATTTTTTATAAAGAGGTGACACAGTTTCCACATTCTGGTGTTACAGTAATTACCCTGGGGAAAAAAGAACAAGATGAATATTGATGTAGAAGCGTATTACAGAACCTATGGACCGATGGTATTGCGGCGATGCAGAGCCCTGCTCAAAGATGAGGAGTTGGCGGTGGATGCGATGCAGGAGACCTTTATCAAAATCCTTCGCAGCAGCGAGCGCCTGGATGGTAGAGCACCCTCAAGTCTCCTCTACACAACTGCCACCAACGTCTGTCTCAATAGCATCAGGAGCCTGAAGCGAAAGCGGGATTTTG
>CAYMWV010000101.1:0-12962 GCA_964394395.1 uncultured Sediminispirochaeta sp. | reverse complement strand
GAACAGATCGATCCCCTGGTCCGGGGAGGGACCGGAAGCAGATCCGAAGAGGAGCATCAACCTTCATTCCTTCCCGACCGTTTCGAAGGGGGCACCGGGAACGGGGTTGGTCTGGCAGGGTTGCTCGCCTCCCTCCGGTGGATTAAAAAGCAGGGTTTAGAGACTATTATCGCCCATGAACAAGCTCTGCGTCATCGGCTTTACTGCGGCCTTTCCGGGATTCCCGGAGTAAGCCTGTATGGTCCGACTCTCCCCGGCGGCCTTCAGGAGAGTCTTCAGGGTGGGCTTCAGGGCGGACTTAAAACGAGCCTTCAGACTACCGGGGTAATCTCCTTTACCATGGAGAATCTGCCCTGCTCGGAAGCGGGATTTTATCTGGATGAAGAGTTTGCTGTGCTCTGCCGGGTGGGGCTTCACTGCGCCCCCGGGGCTCACCGCAGTATCGGAACCTTCCCGGAGGGAACAATCCGCCTGGCCCCGGGGCCCTTCACTACTGTAGAACAGATTGACCGGACCCTGCAGGCGGTTCACTATCTATCAAGGGAAAGGAGCGGTGGTGGAGACCTATGAAGAGCGAATCAGAGGCAGTGGAAAAACCTCTCTACGCCGTTATCCTTCTCCCCTCCACCAGTTACGCTATCCGGGGAGAGAAGCTGCTTAAACAGGAAGGACTTAGCTGCCGGCTCATCCCGGTACCCCGGCACATCAGCTCCGACTGCGGCTCCTGCATCAGGGTTCAAAGAGCGGATCTGCAGAGAGCCGAGGAGATCCTCCGCGAAAAGGGGATCTCCATGGAGGGGAGTGTTGAAGTCTGATACCAGCTATCCCGTTACAGCATGATAGGGGAGGGAGGCATTATGAAGGGGAAGGATGTAAAAGATGTAGTAGTCATCGGCGCCGGACTCGGAGCTCTTTCAACGGCCATTCGGCTTGCGGCAGCCCGGTTTTCAGTAACGGTGATAGAGCAGTCGGAGCAGGCGGGAGGAAAAGCGGGCACTCTTCAACTTGGCCCATACCGCTTTGACACTGGCCCATCCCTGATCACCATGGCGGAGGTGTTCGACCAGCTCTTTCATGAGGCAGGAGAGGTGCGGGAAGAGCAGCTTCCCTTCACCCGACTCGATACCGTCTGCAGCTACTTCTTTGATGACCGCAGCCGCTTTGATGCTCCCGGTTCTCCCCTTGAGCTGGAGAAGGAGCTTTCCCGGGTCCTGGGAGAAAAGCCTGGAACGGGGGCCGCCTATCTTGATTACAGCAGGATCATCTATGAGAAGAGCGCACCTCTCTTCCTGTATAGAAGCCTCCATGAACCATCCTCCTGGATCGCCCCGGAGGTTCGCCACTCTCTCTTCAAGAAAGGGGACCTGGATGTTCGCCGCACCATGGACGAGGCCAACCGCTCTTTATTCCAGGATCCCAGAACGGTACAGCTCTTTAACCGCTATGCCACCTACAACGGCTCCAGTCCCTTCCAGGTTCCGGCGACCCTCAATATCATCCCCCATGTGGAGTACACCCTGGGTGCCTACGGCTCTCCGGGAGGGATTATTGCCATTCCGGAGGCCCTCTACAAACTTGCCAAGAAGCTGGGGGTCAAATTTCTCTTTGGAGAAAAAGCGGAAGAGATTATCACCCCCGGGCCAGGTTCTCCGGTTGAAGGAGTCCGAACCGACAAGCGAACGCTTCCGGCCAGGATTGTCGTTACCAACACCGATGTGCGCCGCACCTATGAAAAACTGCTGAAGGATCCCGAGGCTCCCCTGGCCCGGCGGTACCGAAAGCTTGAGCCATCTTCCAGCGGCCTGGTCTTCTTCTGGGGGATGAAGAAAGGCTTTCCTTCCCTTGGACTTAATAACATCTTTTTTTCCGCTGACTACAGAGCCGAATTCAAGGCCCTTTTTGATCATTTAACTCTTCCGGAAGATCCAACCATCTATGTCAATATTTCGAGTAAGCTCTCTCCGGTAGATGCTCCGGAGGATGGAGAAAACTGGTTCATCCTGATCAATGCTCCCCGGGATAATGGCCAGGATTGGAGCGCCTTGACCACCCGGGCCCGTGCAGCCATCCTCCGGCGGCTGGAGAGGATACTGGGAGAGGATGTGGCTTCTGCGATCAGGGAGGAGGCAAGCCTCAATCCTCGGCAGATTGCGGAAACTACCGGAAGCTCCTTCGGGAGCCTCTACGGAATCAGCAGCAACAGCAAAACCGCCGCTTTCCTGCGGCACCGAAACAGGAGCCGGCGCTACCCAGGGCTCTATTTCGTGGGGGGGAGTGTTCATCCCGGAGGAGGTATGCCCCTGGCCATCCTATCGGGAAAGATAGCTGCAGATTTGATCAAACGACGCCAGGGTTTGGGGAAAAGGTGAGCCGGATGCGGGCGGACATCTACACATATGGCTCGACCCCCGGGGGATACTGCTGCTGCTTAAGGAGCCCTCCGGGTATAACCCTTACTCTGTATGAAGCCAGCAGGCCACCCGATGCCCCGGTTCCAGCTCTACCAGAGGCGGATACTCACTTTGGCACCGATCCATTGCCCGGGGGCATCGGGGAGCAAAATGGCAGCCCGGAGGGGGATTGATTGGGGAGGGGACATCCCCCTGAACCTCAACAATGCTGCTGCCCCGTTTGGAGAGGTCCGTGGTGGGAAAGGCCTTCATCAGGGTCTGGGTGTAGGGATGGAGGGGCTTTTGGGTAATGGTGGATGTTTCTGCCTCTTCAACGATCCTTCCAAGATACATTACCAGGATCCGGTCGCTGACAAACTCCACCACCGCCAGGTCGTGGCTGATAAAGAGGTAAGTGAGGTTCCGCTGCTCTTTCAAATCCAGCAGCAGATTCAGAATCTGAGCCTGGATACTTACATCCAGGGCGCTGACCGCCTCATCCATGACAATAAATTCCGGGTCCAGCATCAGGGAACGGGCAATACCGATGCGCTGTTTCTGACCTCCGGAAAACTGGTGGGGGTATCGATTTTTATACTGCGGAGCGATCCCCGATTCAGAAAGGATCCGATCAATTTTCCGGTCCCAATCACCGGAGGTCCCAACCCGGTGGACCCGCAGGGGCTGGCGTAAGAGCCGATCTATTCGCTTCCGGGGATTCAGGCTGGATGAGGGGTCCTGAAACACCATTGAGGCGCTGCGTCGGAAGGCTTTCAGCTTCTCCTTATCCAGGGTAAATGGATCGGTTCCATCAAAGATGACCGACCCGCCGCTCTTCTCCTCCAGCCGGAGAATGGTTCTTCCCAGGGTGGATTTGCCGCACCCCGATTCACCTACCACACCGAGTATTTCACCCCTGCGGAGGGTGAAACTGACATCATCCACCGCACGGACCTTTCCTCCTTCGACGGAAAACCAGGTTTTCAGCTTCTCAACTCTCAGGAGGATCTCATGGCTGGTCTTAATCTCTGTTGTGCTCATTATTTCCCCTCTCCCAATTTCCCCTCTCCCGCTTCAGCTCTCTCAGCGCTGCTGGCGGCAGAAGTCTTTGGAGCTGCCGAGCCACTGGGATTCCAGCACCAGAACTTGTGGTCCGGGCTAAGCTGGCTCACTTCGGGAAAGGCTTCCAGACAGCGGTTTTGTTGATTTTTGCACCGGTTAGCGAAAGGGCATTCATCACCCAGGGTGCGAAGGTCCGGAACAGTTCCCGGGATTGCTTCCAGACGGCTGGCGTTCTTGTATTCCGGATTACCCGGGAGGCTGTGGAGCAGTCCCCGGGTGTAGGGATGGCGATAGCGGGTAAAAACCTCCTCCACCCGGCCCTGCTCTACTGCCCGCCCCGCATACATCACCGTAGCCCGGTCTGCAACCTGGGCAACCACCGCCATATCATGGGTTATCAGCAGCAGGGCCACTCCTATATCTTTCTGAAGTTCCCGCAGGAGATGGAGAATCTGTGCCTGGATGGTAACATCCAGGGCAGTGGTTGGTTCGTCCGCAATGATAAGTCCCGGGTGGGGGCTTGCCAGGGCCATGGCAATCATCGCCCGCTGCCGCATGCCTCCGGAAAGCTGAAAGGGATACTCCCGGGCCCGCCGTTCAGGCTCGGGGATCTTTACCTTGTCGATCAGTTCCACCGCCATTTCATAGGCCCGTTTCTTACCAATCTTGTGATGGACCCGGAAGACGTCGCCAATCTGATCTCCTATCCGGAATACCGGATTGAGACTTGTCATCGGTTCCTGGAAGATCATGCTGATCCGCTCTCCCCGGAGTTGGCGCATTTTCCGCTGGGAAAAGGAGAGCAGGTTCTGGCCGTCGAAGAGAATGGTTCCGCCTTCGATACGGGCCGGAGGGATGGGAAGCAGTCCGGTAACCGAATGGGCCGTAACAGACTTGCCGCATCCCGATTCCCCCACCAGGGCAACCGTCTCTCCCTGGGCAATCTCTAAATCAAGCCCCCGAACTGCCCGGACGATACCCCGGCTGGTGTGGAAGCTTACATGTAGATCTTGTATTTGTAACAGTTTTTCTGCCATAGTTAATCCTTCCCTACTCTTTCAGCCGCGGATCAAGTACATCCCGCAGTCCGTCACCAAAGAGATTAAAACCAAGCACCGCCAGGAGGGTAGCCAGTCCCGGAAAGGTGACAATCCACCAGGCGCTGGTAACAAACTCCCTGCTCGAGGCGATCATCAATCCCCACTCCGGAGTCGGGGGTTGAGCTCCCAATCCGAGGAAACTCAAAGCTGCAGAGCTGAGGATTGCCTCACCCACTCCCAGGGTAGCCTGCACGATAATCGGGGCAAGGCTGTTGGGAAGAATGGAGCCGAACATCAGCTCCAGGTCGCCGGTACCGATGCTGCGCTCTGCCAGGATGTAGTCGCTCTCCTTTTCCGCCAGGACCGATGAACGGATAAGCCGGACATATCGGGGCATCTGGCTGATCCCGATTGCTATCATGGCGTTGCTGAGACTGGGTCCCAAAACGGCTACAATGACGATGGTGAGCAGCACGTAGGGAAAGGCGAGCATGATATCGATGAGGCGCATCACTATCTTGTCGAACCAGCCGCCGTAATAGCCGGAGACCATGCCGATAATAACCCCACCAGTCATGGCAATGCCGACAGAGATAACCCCGATAGTCATGCTCAAGCGAGCTCCATAGATGAGTCGACTGAGCATGTCCCGGCCCAGTTCATCGGTCCCGAGAAGATACTTGCTGGTCAAAGGCGGGGTTTTTCGCAATTCGATATTCTGTTCAATGGGGTCCATGGGCGCCAGCAAGGGGGAGAGGAGTGCCATCAAAATGAAAAGGGCGATGATAATCAGCCCCGCTATGGCAGCTTTATTTCTCAGCAGCCGAATCCACACCTCCTGCAGGGGGGTCGGTTCTTTGGGGGCATCCTTGACAGGCTCTGTTACACTGTTATTACGATTCATTCCGGCCTCCCTATCGTAAGCGTATCCTGGGATTTACCACCGAATAGAGGATATCAACAACAACATTGATACCCACAAAGACAGCGGAGACCACAACAACTCCTGCCTGCACTGCCGGATAATCCCGGGCGGATATGGCAGTGTAGATCCAGCGGCCGATACCGGGCCATGAGAAGATGGTTTCAGTAAGGATCGCTCCGGCCAGAAGCAGGCCAAACTGAATTCCCACCACAGTAATAATCGGAAGAAGGGCATTCTTCAGGGCGTATCTGAAAATCACCCGGCCTTCAGGGATGCCTGCTGCCCGGGCCGTTTTGACGTAATCCTGTTTGAGGGTTTCCAGCATGGAGCTGCGGGTTGTCCTGGCGATAATGGCCAGGGGAATGGTCCCCAGGGCTATCGCCGGAAGGATGATGTGCCGCAGGGCGCTTTTGAAGTACGCCGGGTTCCCCTCCCGGAAGAAAAGAATGATGCCGTCAATGAGGAATAACTTCGTTATGGGTTGGAAGAAGAGCCTCACCTCCATACGGCCTCCGGTGGGAAACCACCCCAAACCCACTGAAAAAATCATGATCAGGACCAGCCCCAGCCAGAAAACCGGCATGCTGACCCCCGTCAAGGCTCCCACCATGGATGCATAGTCGAGCCAGGTGTTTTGTTTAACCGCAGAGAGCACTCCAATAATGATGCCTATGGTTGTTGCCAGAATCATCGCTACAAGGGCGAGCTCAACAGTTGCGGGAAGATGTTCCCGGATCTCTTCCATCACAGGGCGACCGCTTTTAATTGATTTACCAAAGTCAAGCCGGAGAGCCCGGTTGAGATAGATAAAGTACTGTTCTCCCAGGGGTTGGTTCAAACCGAGATCCTCCCTGAGCTGTTCCAACTGCTCCGCATTGGCCCGTTCTCCCAACATTACCCGGGCAGGATCTCCGGGGCTGAGGGCGGTCATGAAGAAGACAATGGTAAGAACTCCCAGGAGTGTGGGAATAAGGAGAAGGAGCCGCTGTATGATAAACCGTGCCATATTCCTCCCTGAAAAGCGGCCCGGCGCAGAGGCCGGGCCGTAATAGTCTTAGATCAAAGTAGCTTACTGTTCCAGCCAGACCCGCTGAAACACTCTCTTCCCGGTGGGGTAAATAACAAAATTCTTTACCTTGTTTCGCACAGGGACGGTAACCACCGAATGGGCGATGGTAATCCAGGGAGCCTCTTCATTGAAGATCTCCTGGGCCTCTTCGTAGAGCCGGGTTCTCTCTACCTGGTCGAAGGTTTCCTTCGCCTGGACGATTCGGTCATTAAAGGCTTCGTTTTTCCAGAAGGCGATATTACCAGCCGGCACCTGGGCAGCGGGAATACTCAAGAGCACAAAAAGGAAGTTGTCCGGATCGCCATTGTCTCCGGTCCACCCCAGCATGGCCATGCTGTGTTCCCCCGTATCGGTCCTGTCCAGGTAGGTACCCCAGTCGTAACTTACAATCTCCGATTCAACACCGATTTCGGCAAAATCAGCCTGAACAATCTCGGCAATCCGCCGGGCGTTGGGGTTGTAGGGCCGTGCTACCGGCATCGCCCAGAGGTCGGTGGTGAAACCGTCGGGATAGCCCGCTTCGGTCAGCAGCGCCTTCGCCTTCTCCGGATCGTAGGGGTAGGGAACGATATCGTCGTTGTAGCTCCACATGGTGGGGGGGATGGGGTTCTTGGCCACCTGACCGGCACTGCCGTAAACCGCATCGATAATCGCCTGCCGGTCCACAGCGTAGTTCATCGCCTGCCGAACCAGCTTGTTGTCAAAGGGCTCCTTTTCGCAGTTCATGGCGATGTAACCCACATTAAGACCAGGCTGCTGGATCAGTTCGATGTTTGCGTCCTCAGCCATCAGTTCCAGGTCATCCGCAGAAGGGAAGTCAATTACATCAACCTCGCCGTTCTTGAGAGCCAGGTAACGGGCAGTGGCATCGGGGATAACCCGGATAATGAGACGGTCAAGGTAGGGTCCTTCGCCCCAGTAATCCTTGTTGCCGTTTAGAACGATGCTGTCATCCTTTTTCCAGCTGGCAAATGTGAAGGGGCCGGTTCCTACAGGATTACTGGGGAACTCCGCTCCAAACTTTTCTACCGCTGCCGGACTGACAATAGCTGCAAAATCCATGGCCAGGTTGGCCAGGAAGGGAGCTTCCACCTTTTGCAGGTAGAATTTAACAGTATAGTCGTCCACCACTTCGATGGAATCTACTATGCTGCTCATATCCATGTAGCCCCAATACTTCCAGGGTCCCATTTCAAAGTAGGGATGGGATTCCACAAACTGCCGGTCGAAGCTGAACTTCACTGCATCAGCGTTGAAGTCGGTCCCATCGTGGAACTTGACGCCTTTTCTCAGGTAGAAGGTAAACTCCAGGCCATCATCACTGACCTCCCATTTCTCTGCCAGGGCGGGCTGCACCGCAGTGGTTCCCGGTGTAAACTCTACCAGGGTATCAAAGATCTGGGTGCTCCCGTAGAAACTCTCTCCGTCGGTCTCCCGGGCTGGGTCCAGTCCTACAGAATCACCTGACCGGGCAAAAACCAGAACTCCTCCACTCTGGGGCCCTGTAGTAGCCGTGTCTGCTTCCTGTTTAGCAGCTGGCTTTGAAGAATCATCCTGCTTACCTCCAGCCATAACTAAGGCTGAAGCAAGCACCAACAGTAGCATGAAGAAAAAAATACGCTTCATGGTACCCTCCTTTTTGGAATATAATAACAATCATCATACCAAGCTCTGCAAAGGTGTGCAATAGATTTTTTTTTTTGGAACCCCGGCAGGCTGGCAATCCCAGAGCCCTATAGCTGGTCCGACCCGTCCCTGGTACCTTCCGCATTTCGACCTTTTTTCAGAGGACTCATACAAGCTTTTTGACACTTCCATCCCGATCCCTTATAATGGTACATACATCTATACAAGCAATCCCAAAGGAGGGAGACACGCCATGAGGAGAAACGAGCATGCAGCGTAAAGAAAACGACCGCTTCCCCGCCGACCGGCTCCGATTGAAACAGATTTTCACCGGCACCTCCATGAAGCAGTGCACCGAGTCACTCCTCGACTGCCCCAAGGTAAAAGAGGTGTACGGGCCCCTCCTCTTTCCGCCGCTCCCCCGGGAGCGTTCCTACACCTTCGGCTCCTTTGTGGCCAGCATCGACGGCCGGATCGCCTATCCCGAATCCCCCGACGGCACCCTTATCGCTAAATCCAACTCCCTAGACCCCGACGGTGGTCTTTGCGACTTCTGGATTCTCAATCTGCTCCGGGCCGCCTGCGATGCGGTGATCATGGGAAGCCTCACCATCAAACGGGAACCGGAACTCACCGGCCGCATCTTCGACCCCCCATTGCGACAGCAGCGCCGGAAAGAGGGAAGGGGAGATGTACCCCTCCATGTTATTGTATCCCGGGGCGGCCGCAATCTTCCGGAGGATCACAAGATCTTCACCCGTCCGGAAATCCCCGCCCTTATCGCCCTCTCTCCCGACGGAGCCGCCGCCCTGGTGAAGAGAGCCCCTCACCGCTACACTCCCATCGATTCCCCGGCGGAACTCAAAGCAACCCTTCAAGCCCCCCGGGAGGGGGAGCGAAACCCCCGGGGCGGGGAGCGAAACCTCCGGAGCGGGGAAGGAAAAACCCCCTTGGTCGGCATCGGTACCGGAGCCGACCTCGACCCGGTCTCCCTGCTCACTTTCCTTCGCCGGGCCGGCTTCGGCCGCAGCCTGGTAGAAACCCCCACCTTTCTCGCCTCCCTCATGGCCGCCGACGCCCTGGACGAACTCTATCTCAACACCTCGGCAATCTTTGTGGGAGGCAAAGCCCTCACCATCGGTGAAAACGCAGAACCCTTTACGGTAGCCCGCCACCCCGAAGCTTCGGTCCTCTCCATCCACAGCCACAGCGACAGCTTCTTCTACACCCGTTACCGCTTCACCGGTCCCGGGTCGATATAAGCGCCTCTGCCCCTCGGCCCCCTGCTGGCCTTCCTTTTTGGGGCATACCCCGGACTTGCAGCCCGGGGCCGGGTGCTCCGCTCCTATTCCTCGCCGCCGGAAGCTTCTCCCTGGGAGGACTCATCTCTGCCATGAATAATCGCCAAAACCTTCAGCCGGATTCCCCCGCCGGAAGGGCCCTTATCGGCTCACTGCCGATCGCCGGGGCCCTTCCCCGGGGGCTGCGGGATATCCGCTACGCCCCCTTATGCGGGAGAGTCCGCATCCTGGGTTGGAAACTCAATAAGCCAGCGGGTCCCTTCTCCCGGAGCACTTACACAGGTGATCGTTCCATCCAGCTGGTGTTCCACCAGCTCCTTCACTGTGGGCATCCCCAGGGAATTGCCCAGGTAGAGCTCCTCCTCCCGGCAGCTTATCCCCTTCCCGTTGTCCCCGATTTCCAGATGGCCCCGGCTTTCCAGGATGATATCGATGGTGCCCCCTGTTGCCTCTGAAAAGGCGTATTTCACCGCATTGGTAAAGAGCTCGTTCACCACCAGCCCCAGGGGGATGGCTGTATCGAGGCCAACCTCCAGCTTCTCCATCTTGTAGCTGACGGAAATCCTGGCAGCTCCTCTGTCGTAGGCCTCCCCGGTGAGGCTGCAGATCTCCCGGATGTACTCCCCCAGGTCGATCCTGTCCAGGTTCTTCGACTGGTAGAGCATCTGATGCACCAGCCCCATGGTAAAGACTTTGGTCTCCAGGCCCCGGAGAATCTCGGCGGTATCCGAATCGGGCATGCTGGCCCTTCTCAGGGAGAGCAGGGAGGCCACCACCTGCATATTGTTTTTGGTCCGGTGGTAGAGCTCCCGCAGGAGCACCTCCTTCTCCCGCAGGGAGTGCTGCAGCGCCTCCTCGGTTCTCTTCCTTGCGCTGATATCCACCTGGGTGCCGGTGACCCGCTTCACTTTCCCCTCATCGTTCCAGGCCACTATCTTCCCTTTCCCTGCTATCCACTGGTATTTCCCGGAGATGTTGCGGTAGCGAAACTCCATCTCAAAGTTTCCCCGCCCCTCTTCAATCGATTTCAGCACCGTTCCTGTCGCCAACTCCCGGTCATCGGGATGGATCAGCTCCTTCCAGGTGGTAAAATCTACAGGAAACTGATTCACCCGGTAGCCCAGCATGGTGTAGGCCCGGGGACTCCAGTAGAGGGTATTCTCTTCCAGATCCCAGTCCCATAAGCCGTCACTGCTGGCATCCATGGCAAGCCGGAGCCGCTCTTCGCTCTTCTTCAGAGCTCGCTCGGCCTTTTTTCGACCGAAAAGATTTACCGTCATTCCTGCAACGAGAATGCATAAAAGGCTTATACTTAAGGCCCCGGAGATGATGAGGGGGCGGTATTGCTTGAAGAGCGTATCAGGTTTATTTACCAGCAAGCTTTTATCCGGAACCGACTCTGGATCCACTCCGAATCGAATCAGTTGCTGATAATCAAACATCGGCACATTGGGGCTTTCCACACCCTTTACTTCTGGTGGAAAGCCTCTACCGGTAAGGATCGGAAGGGCCAGTTTGGCAACAGCTGTTCCCTGGGCGAAGCCACTTACTACATAGCCTCCTAAGGCCCCTTTCCCCATGTCAAAATCCCAGCAGGTAAGCACCGGTCTCGGTGAGGTTTGGGAAAGAAAGCTGATGCTTTCAACCACGGAGAGGCGATCCCCTGCTTCTGAAGCGATATTATCCAGGCGGAGGACCAGGGTATCCTCTTGCAGCTGCGGTAAGAGCTTTTCAAGATCAGCAGTGCTCTTATCAATGAAGGGAATTGTTTCCACCTCCCTGGCAAACTGCTTCGATTGCTGGAAATAGATTTCAGCATTGATGGAACCGGTGCCGAAACTTGAAGCGACAACGGCAATCTTTTTGGTTTCCGGGAAGAGTGATAGCGCTCTGTTTACCGTTTTAGCAATATCTATACTCTCGCTTACTCCGCTTATCGATGGACTCTCTTCCCACCTCGCTGGTTCCACACTATTTACTCCGCAAAAAAGGAGGGGTGTCTCTGTTTTAAGCTCTTTTCTGAGTCTCCGGGCAAAAGTAAAAGCTGCGTCATCAACGGAAATGATGACCGAAGGGAGGTGTTTCCCATGTTTCTCTATTAAGAGGCTTGTAAAGATCGAGAGATATTCCCGGGAAACCGCATTCCTGGTGTCCAGATACTCTATATGGTATTGAATCTTGTTACTTTGGGGAATAATCGAAAGAATCCCATCCAGGACCGATTCTGACCAGCTATCCATCGCATCATAGGAGAAGATGGCCAGGATAGTATCGGTTTCCAAAGGAGCTTCCTGAGCGGATGAAAGTCCCGGGGCTTGTGCCACTAAAATCAATATTAAGAGGAGCACCCTATCATGAAAAGCTCTCATACTAATAGTTTAGGTGTAGTATTGGAAGAAATAAAGAAAATCCAGGAAATTTTTTTTCTTGCCTGTTTAACAAAAAAAGATAAAACTTAGAGCATGGCTCTATTCCTTTATTCGGTACAGTCTCTTATCTCTTTCTTCGCCTTGTTTGCATTGGCGGTGTGGCTGCTCTCTGAAGGAGCGGGGGGCAGGCAGAACCTTCTCTTCTCTCTGTTCCTCTTGATTGCAGCATGGATATCCCTGGTAGAGCTTTTAGTGAGGATTTCGGGCAACGATGAAACAGCGAGGTTTATTGCTGGGCTGGCATCCCCCTGGCCCTTCTGCAGCGCATTCCTGGGTCATTTCATCTTCACTATTTCTCGAATAGGACCTAAGCTGCGCAGAGGGTTTGTCTCTCTCCTCTACCTGACGGCAGCCGTAATGGGGATCATCTTTTTTCGATATATTCAATCTGGAGAGGGAATTGTCTTCATTCATGGCAGAAGCATCGTCAGTCCCTTTATCTTCCAAGGGGAATACCGCATTATTGTCCTGGGGAATCTCTTGCTCAATCTGCTTCCCCTGGTGTTTTTGGTTTATACCATCATTAGAGATAAACGGTGGTATCGAAAAGATTTTTTATGGCTCCTTGGCGCCTATCTCTCAATCTTACTTTCAAGTTTGTTGATTGTTCTCCTAAACCACATCCCTGGAGTACGTATAGCGGAGATGCAGAGTTTCGCTTACCTGCTCTTTGCACTTATCATCTTTTTTGGAATCCGGAAGAAAAAGCTTTTGATCCTCACTCCCAGGGGAAGTTCAACAGTCCTTCTTGAAGCGATCCAGGATCTCTACTTTCTTATTGATAAAAAGGGGCTGATCACCTCGGTAAATCGAGCGGTGGAGGCATATACCGGAAAAAACCGCAGGGAGCTGTATGGTATCCCTATTAAAGAGCTCTTCTCTTTTACCCTCACCTTTGAAAAAGGTGAAAAAGAGGGGGAAAAGGAAAACAGGGTATACCGAATAGGAGATGGATGGTTCAAAATAACCGAAAAATCTATTCGGGCGGTGGGAGGAAGAGAGGAGGCTCTGCTGATCCTTGCCAGAGATATCACAGAGGAGTACCTCCGGGAAGAACAGCTCAGAGAGATGCTCACAGAGAGAACGGTAATGCTTCAGGAGATTCACCACCGGGTAAACA
>CAYMWV010000100.1:0-13307 GCA_964394395.1 uncultured Sediminispirochaeta sp. | reverse complement strand
GAGTCAAAAGAGGCAGAGTCAAAGGAGCCAGAATCGAAGGAGCTGGATTTGGAGGAGGCGCGGCAAATCCTGGACCGGGATCATTACGGCCTGGAGGATGTGAAAAACCGGATCCTTGAGTTCCTGGCGGTCCGGAAGCTGAAAAAGAACAGCAAGGGATCGATCATCTGTCTGGTGGGAGCTCCGGGGGTGGGAAAAACTTCGGTAGGTAGGTCCATCGCTGATGCCCTGGGGAAGGAGTTTTTCCGATTCTCCGTGGGAGGCATGCGGGATGAAGCGGAGATTAAGGGCCACCGGAGAACCTATGTGGGAGCTATGCCGGGGAAGATCATCCAGGGACTCAAAATTGTGAAGAACTCCGCCCCGGTTTTTATGATTGATGAGATCGACAAACTCGGGGCCAGCTACCAGGGGGACCCCTCATCGGCCCTTCTGGAGGTGCTGGACCCGGAACAGAATGTAGGTTTCCGGGATCACTACCTGGATCTCCCCTTTGATATCAGCAACATCTTCTTCATCGCCACAGCAAACACCCTGGATTCCGTTCCAAGGCCCTTGTTGGACCGGATGGAGGTAATCCGCCTCTCCGGCTACATCAATGAAGAGAAAATGGCCATCGCCAAACAGTACCTGATTCCCAAGAGTCTGGACCGAAGCGGTATGAAAAAGAGCCAGGTTCGGTACGGGAAAGCTACCCTTCAGGCTATTGCAGATTCCTACGCCCGGGAAGCGGGGATGCGGAACTACGAGAAGTATCTGGACCGGATCCATCGCAAAATTGCGAAAAAGTTTCTCCTTGAGGATCTGAAACTGCCGGTGTCCATTAAACCGGAGGATCTTGAGGAGTACCTGGGGCCGGCTGCCTTCAAGGAGGATGAGTCGAAAACGGTCAGTCGGCCGGGAATGGCCATTGGCCTGGCCTGGACCAACTTTGGAGGTGACACCCTTATCATTGAGGCGGTTAACAACCTGGGCAAGGAGGGCTTCCGCCTTACCGGGCAGATGGGAGAGGTTATGCAGGAGTCTGCCAATATTGCTTACACCTACGTTCGCCACATAGCTGGAGAACAGGGGGTTGAAACCTCCTTCTTCGAGAAAAACCAGATCCACCTCCACATACCTGAAGGAGCGACACCGAAGGATGGACCTTCTGCGGGAATCACCATGGCAACAACCCTCTTAAGCCTGGCCACAGGAAAGAGAGTGAGAAAGAATCTTGCCATGACCGGTGAGCTGAGTCTGGTGGGAAAGGTGCTGCCCATTGGGGGCCTTAAAGAGAAAACCATTGCAGCAAAACGGCACAAGATAAAAGCCATCATTATCCCCAAGGCGAACGAACGGGATCTGAAGGAGATTCCGGAGAAAGTGAAAAAGGGGATCACCTTCCATCCGGTGGAGACCATGGAAGAGGTGATCGAGCTGGCGCTGTGAGCATTAGAGATGCTGGGCTTAGGGGCGCTGGGAGGAAAATCGAGCTTCTCGCCCCGGCGGGGAATCTGGAGAAGTTGCACTACGCCTACCAGTACGGGGCCGATGCAGTCTATATTGGTATGGACCAGTTTTCTCTCCGCCGGAAGGCAGATAATTTTTCCCGGGACGATATCCTTACCGCAGCAGAGGTTAAAGGAGATAAAAAGCTCTTCTGTGCGATAAACGCCCTCTTTCATGAGCCGGATATCCGGCAGCTTAAGAAAGAGCTTCCTGCTATGGCAGATTTGCTTATTGCAGATTTGGCATCAACAGGAATGTTCCCCTTCGATGCTTTTATTGTGAGCGATTTGGGGGCGGCGGCACTTTTGAAAAGCAAATTCCCCGAAGTACCCCTCCACCTCTCCACCCAGGCAAGTTGTCTCAATTCAGAAGCGGTCAGGGCGTATCGGGATTTTGGTTTCAGCCGGATTATTTTGGGCCGGGAAGCCACACTGGAGGATATTCGACAGATTCGTGAACAGGTCCCGGATATTGAGCTGGAATGTTTTGTCCACGGCGCCATGTGCCTCGCCTATTCAGGGCGATGTTTCCTCTCCGCCTACCTGGCCGATAGAAGCGGAAACAGCGGCGGTTGCGCTCATTCCTGCCGCTGGAACTGGCGGGTACTGGAGGAGAAGGAACGGCCGGGAGAATATTTCCCCATCCTTGAAGATAGCGAATACGGCTACACCACCCTGCTCAGTTCAAAAGACCTCTGCATGATCGACCATATCGACAAACTCAAGGAAGCAGGGGTGGATAGTCTCAAGATTGAAGGAAGGATGAAAAGCCTCTATTATACCGCCATGGTTACCCGGGCTTACCGGAAAGGAATCGATGCAATTGAGGAACCTGGCTCTGTAAGCAATGAGGAACTTGCCGCCTATCGGGAAGAGCTTTTTCGGGTAAGCCATCGTCAGTACAGTACGGGATTTTTCTTCGCCCGGGATGATATTGAAACACCAAACCGGGAAAGCTATAAACGGCATTACCTCTTTCTGGGCACCCTGGGGGAAGAGATAGAGCCGGGCCTTTTCAGCTTTCTCCCCAAAAATCAACTCCTTTCAGGGCAGGAAATTGAACTGATCGGCCCTGATACTCCAGCACTCAAGGAGACGAATTATCACATCTTCTCCCTCGACGGCGTTGAATGTGAGAAGGCGGACCATGGGAAAGAGTATACCTTAAGGATAACTGTTCCGGCCAGGCACGGTTTTATTATCAGAAGGAAAAGTGAGGATCGGGAAATTCCGCAGAACGCTTGACAGCGATGGTTTGTAACAAGTTTGGTGCCCGCCAAGAGTGGTGCCCGCCAAGGGCGGGCACCAAGCAACTGCCTTATGTTACCTGCTCTCTTGTAAAAGAAAACATCAGAGCGAGAAATGTTTTTTCAATAGTTCGAGATCGATACCGGGATATACCGGATATCTACCGAGAAGTGCATCTACCCGCTTTTTTGCCTCTTCCACTACAGAGGGATCGATGTCGTACTTTGCCTTTGAGGGTTTTCCGGCATTCTTGCCTCCCTCAATAATTTTGGACTTGGTGGAACCGAGAACCATCTTGATGATAGAAGCTATCTCTTTCATCTCCGCTGCTCCCATTCCAAGGGACGTGACAGCAGGTGTACCAATCCGCAATCCGCTGGTGTACCAGGGGCCGTTGGGATCGAAGGGAAGAGCATTCCTGTTCAGGGTAACTCCACACTCTCTCAGTACGCTCTCTGCCTGCCGGCCGTTTAGTCCAAACCCGGTAACATCGAGAAGGAAGAGATGGTTATCCGTACCTTCGGTGGCAATTTTCATCCCCTCGTCCATACACGCTTTTGCCAGAGTGCTCGCATTTTCCACAATGTTGGCAGCATACTGTTTGAAAGACTCCTGGTTAGCTTCTGTGAATGCCACCGCTTTTGATGCAATAACGTGAGGCAAGGGGCCGCCAATAACCAAGGGACAACCTTTGTCCACGTTTTCGGCGTACTCCTCTTTACAAAGCACCATCCCACCCCTGGGACCCCGGAGGGTTTTATGGGTTGTAGTTGTAACCACATCGGCAAAGGGAATGGGGTCATGGTCACCGGTCATCATCTTTCCTGCCACCAAACCGGAGAAGTGGGCCATATCGACCATAAGAACTGCTCCAACCTTGTCAGCAATCTCCTTCATCCTTCTAAAATTGATAAACCGGGGATAGGCACTGTAACCGGCCAGGAGAATGAGGGGTTTAATCTCCATCGCCTTTCTTTCAATATCGTCGTAATCGAGAAAACCGGTCTCCTTGCTTACACTGTAGCTGTAGGCGTCAAACATCTGGGCGGATACGTTGAACCGGTAACCATGGGTCAGATGTCCTCCGGAATAGTAATCCAGCCCGAGGATGCGCTGACTGCCGCAGGCTGCCCTGATCTTGTCCCAATCTTCCCGGCTAAGATGAGCCGGATTGGTCTCCCCCATCTTCTCTAAAAGAGGGTTTTGTATCTTGGTGGTGAGGATGGCCCAATAGGCGATCAAATTTGCATCCGCTCCACTATGGGGCTGCACATAAGCGTGCTCTGCGCCGAAAAGCTTCTTCGCCTCCTCTACCGCATTGCTTTCAATCTCATCCACATTATCACAGCCGGCATAAAAGCGATGGTTGGGATACCCCTCCGCATACTTGTCGGTCAGCAGGTTTCCCATGGCAAGCTGGGTGGCCAGACTGGAATAGTTTTCACTTGCAATCAGTTTGAGACTGCTGCGCTGATCTGCCAGCTCCTGCACAATTGAGGCTGCGGTAACCGGTGAGACTTCCTTAACTTTCTCTAGCGAAGAGATATAGGCAAGAAAACCCGCATCGATCTTTGAAACATCCTTTCCTTCCAGGTACTCCCGTAAAGCACTATTGGTCATTAATTAACTCCTTGTAAAATTGGCTTTCACGCAACCTGTTGCCATGAAAACTCCGAATAGATAAAAAAAAACAGCGAACACTTCGCTTTTCATAAACAGTATAAACCCGGATACACTCCTGCGCAAGTCCTTTTATTACTCTTTTCCAAAGCAGCTTTCTGCCAGCTCCTTGACAGCTCTCTGCCTGGGTTCAGCCTGCTCCCTGCCAGGGATCAGCACAATTTTTGGAACATCATCCATTATATCCCTTGATGCAATAATAAAAAGAGCATATAGTATGATATATAGTGTTTTTTGCATATTTATAATTTAATTAGTCAGCTTTCCTGTGAAAGCAAGGAGTTTATTGTGAAGAGAAAGGTTGTTATTGTGGGAGGGGTTGCCGGTGGTGCTACTACTGCAGCCAGACTACGAAGAAATGATGAGAATGCTGAAATTGTAATGTTTGAACGGGGACCCTACATCTCCTATGCAAACTGCGGGCTTCCCTACTACCTGGGAGGTACTATCACCGAGCGGGATAATCTCTTTGTTCAAAGTCCTGAACGGTTTAATCAGGTTTTTTCTATTGATGTGAGGATAGAGACAGAAGTAGAGGCGATCAACCGGGAAGAAAAGCGTGTTACGGTCCGTAATCTAAAAAGCGGCGAGACCTATGATGAAAGCTACGACAAGCTGGTCTTAAGCCCCGGAGCTGAGGCGATCCGCCCTCCTATTCCTGGGGTCGATCTGGATGGTATTTTCACCCTGCGAAATGTTCCGGACACCGATGCCATTGAGGATTTTATGATCAAGGAGAACCCCAAGCGGGCTGTGATTATCGGTGCAGGATTTATCGGCCTTGAGATGGCAGAGAACCTGCACCATAAGGGGATCTTTGTAACCATCGTGGAGATGGCAGATCAGGTGATGAATATCCTCGACTTTGAGATGGCTGCAGAGGTTCATCAGCACCTGAAGACAAAGAATGTGGAGTTCTATCTCTCCGATGGGGTTTCGACCTTCTCCCGGGAAGGAGGAGTATTGAAGATCGCCCTGCAGAGTGGGAGAGTTCTTGAGGCTGATATGGCGATCCTCTCCATAGGGGTGCGGCCGGAGAACAGATTGGCCCGGGAAGCAGAACTTGATATAGGCAAGACCAACGGGATTGTGGTTAATAAATTCCTCCAGACCAAAGACCCTGATATCTACGCCATTGGAGATGCTATCGAATTTGAGAACCCCCTGGCAGGCACCACCGGCATCATCCCCCTGGCAGGACCGGCAAATAAACAGGGACGGATCGTTGCGGATAACATCGTCCACGGAAATATGAAACGGTACCGGGGCACCATAGCTACCGGTATCGCAAAGGTCTTTGATATCACCGTGGCATCCACCGGGATGTCCGAAAAGGCTCTGAAAAAAATCGGCACCCCAAGTAAAAGCTTCATTATCCATGCAGCCAGCCACGCAGGTTACTATCCCGGGGCCATTCCCATGAGTATGAAGGTTCTTTTCAGTCCCTTGAATGGCAGACTTCTGGGTGCCCAGATTGTGGGTTACGAGGGGGTAGATAAACGAATCGATCTCTTTGCAACTATCATGGGTCTGGAAGGTAGCATCTTCGATCTTCAGGAGATTGAACACGCCTATGCGCCCCCCTTCTCTTCTGCAAAAGATCCGGTCAACCAGGCAGGCTTTGTGGCGGAGAATATCTTCAACGGCAGCAGCTGCCACCTGCAGTGGTATGATGTGGCAAACAACAGGGAAGAGTTCTTTCTACTGGATGTCCGCACACCCGAAGAGTTCAGCCAGGGAGCTATCGAGGGCGCAATTAATATCAGCCACGATACCCTCCGGGAGCACCTGGAGAGGATTCCAAAGGATCGTAAGATCGTCATCTACTGCGCTGTCGGCTTGCGGGGTTATATATCGGAACGCATTCTCAGGCAAAGCGGTTTTGATCAGGTATACAACCTTTCCGGGGGGTATCACACCTATTCCCTGGCCATAGCAGAGCAGAGCAATGAAGATATTTTCTCGGGATTCCGGGTGGATAAGGACGATACAATCTACTCCGATTCGATGAAGCCGGAGTAGTACACCGGGGCGGCGAGTATTTGCCTTATCTGAAGGAAAAAAGTGGGGCTGCCGGTAGTTTTCCCGGCAGCCCAATCTTTCTACGTCTTTTATTTCAGTTATTTGAGTCCAAGTTCAGGGGAATCAGCTCTTTACAGCTCCCATGGTTATCCCTTCAATAAAATATTTACGTATCGATAGAGATAGAATAAAGATCGGTACCATAACGATCAAACCGGCTGAGGCCATCTGTTCCCAGAGGATACCCTTTTCCGAGTTGAGATTCATGAGGCCCACCGTCAAGGTAACCGCATCCCTCCTGGTCATGATCAGGGCAAACATGAATTCGTTCCAGGATTGAATGAAGGCAAAGGCAAAAGAGGTGATGATACCCGGCATAATGAGGGGAATCGAAATGTATCGAAGCAGCTGAACCTGACTGCAGCCGTCGATAATTCCCGCCTCTTCCACCTCCGTGGGAAGTTCATCAATAAAACCCTTTATCATCCAGATCGCAAAAGGCAGGGTGAATGACATGTTAAGGATTATCAGCCCGAGCCTGGTATCAAGAAGGGAGAGCTGTCGGTAAACGTTGAAGAAGGGAATGGCAATAACCACCGGTGGGACAAACTGGCTGGAGAGAACCCAGACAATCAGCAAGGTCTTCATTTTGAACCGAAAGCGGCTGAATGCGTAGGCAGCAAAAACGCCCACAAACACATCAATCGTCGCAGTCAAAAAGGAGATAATAAAACTGTTCCAGACCAGGGGACCAAAACTCATGGGAGGTTTGAAGATATCGATAAAGTTTTTCAGTGTGGGGGTAAAAAACCACTTCGTTGTATAGGCGTCTCTGGGAATTTTAAAACTGGTTAGAATAAGCCAGAGAATCGGTAAAAAAATAAAAACCAGGAGAAATACCCAGGTGGCGACTTTTACCAGCCCCCAGAAATACTCCTCCGAGCTTCGTCGTCTCAATAACGCTGCAGTGCTCATGATGACCTCCTAGTTCTCGCTTTTGATGACGTTCTTCACATAGATGAATGCAAAGATAAAGAGTCCGGCGACCAGCAGGTAGGCCATGGCCGAAGCGTATCCCATATCGAAAAAGCGGAAACCGGTTTTATAGACAAAGTAGTTGACCGTCTCGGTAGCCCTTCCCGGGCCCCCACCGGTCATGGTGACCACTGCATCAAACTGTCGTACCGAAAAAATGGTTTTTAAAAGGGTGACCATTACAATAATCGGCCGCATCATGGGCAGGGTGATGTAGTAAAAAGTTTGCAGGGTATTCGCCCCATCTACCTTGGCTACATCAAAGAGCTGGGTGGGCAGTGAGTCGAGGGCCCCGATAAAAACAAGCCCTATATAGGGAGCCCATCCCCAAACCTCAGTGATGGCAAGCCAGAAAAGTGCCCATCCGGGGTCTCCCAGCCACACCACTTCACTCATCCAGGGCATTAATGTGTCCAGGAGAGAATCAATGATACCGTAGTAGGGATTGAGCATAAAACGCCAGCTGAACCCCTTCAAAGCAGGAGCCATAGCGTAGGGAAGGATCAAAAAGATCTTGAAAAAGGTGTTCAACTTTCCCGGGCGATGCATGAGGAGTGCTATCATCATGGCTACCACTATGGAGAGGGCAACGGAAATGACGGTATAAACAACGGTAACATAGACACTGTTGAGAAAATTAGCATCCTGAAAGACCCTGATATAGTTTTCAAGGCCGATAAAGGGACCAGGTTTCACTGTTTTATCTAAATGCCATACCCGAAAGCTGGTGATCAGTGCATTGAAAAAAGGATAGAGTGTAGTTGCTGCAAGGATCAGCAGAGCCGGTGCAAGCAGAATCGTTTTCATATGCTTCCTGTGCATAAAAACTCCTTTGCAGTGCTGAACTGACTCATTAGTATATCATTAATTGTTATTGGAAGCTGGCGGTACCGCAAGGGTACCGCCAGTAAAAGTTAAGCCTTTTTAGAGCCTAAGTGGTCAGCTTAGTAACCAGCTCTATCCATTACAGCCTCAACCTCTTCGGCAGCTTGATCAAGGGTAGCCTTGACCGGGGCTCCGGTAGAGATCTTGTTAATTGCGATTGCAATAATATCGGAAACTTCGGGCCACTCGGCTAACTGCGGCATTATCCGGCTGACAGCAAGACTCTGTGCTGCAGCTGCATGCATGCCACCCCAAACCTCGTTTACTTCCGGATCTTCCAGGGTGGAAACATGGACCGCAACGTTGGTTTTCTGATTAGGCGCCTTAAAATCGGTAACGATCGACTTGTCGATATCTGCGTTGGTTGCCCATTTCAAAAACTCCCAGGAAGCTTCCACATTTTTGGAATCTTTCATGATTGAGAGGGGCATACAGATGGCATAGGTCGCTGCGCCACGGCCTTCCCACTTGGGAACGGCGGTGAAACCCACATTTGGGTATACGTTAGCGGCTGCCTTCTCTTGATCGATCAGGTTATTATACTGCCACCACCAGCTCATGAACATAGCGGACTCGCCCTGCACCATGGACTGGCCACTCTGATACTCATCATAGGTTGTAGCTCCCGGGGGAACTGCACCAAGTTTGGTCAAGAGGCCGGTGTAACGCTCAGTAGCTTCCACACCCTTCGCATTGTTGAAAACTGGCTTCCAGTTGTCATCAAAGATATCTCCACCGTTACTCCAGAGGTAGGTGATCCAGCCGAAAAGGTTCTGCCCTGCGCTGGAAGCGTAGTGCATGCTCATCCCGTAGGTATCGGTCTCTTCGGTAATTGCCACAGCAACATCTTCAAGTTCCTGATAGGTGGTGGGAACATCCATTCCAACTTCCTTCAACAGGTCTTCTCGGTAGAAAAGGAGCTGAGGATGGCCTCTCCAGGGAAATCCATAGATAGTACCATCGTAGGTAACTGCCTGCTGGAAGGCGGGGGGATAACGATCCATGTCAATTCCAGCCCCTGAAATTCTGTCATCCAGAGGAACGAGGAACTGCTGGATTGAGGGTCCCCAGGAGTCCAGGTAAGTAACTACATCATAGGTTCCGGTCATACCTACTCCCTCACTGGTAATCTTCTCAAGAAGAGAACCGAAGGGGGTGATATCAATCTCCACCTCGATACCGGTCAGTTCGGTAAATTCCGCTACCCTTGCTTCCAGTGCAAAGTTCTTTCCTGCGGTGTTTAGCATAGCTGCGATTTTGGTTCCGGCGTAGGGCTTTCCACCCTTCAGGCCGTATTCAATCGTTTCGCCGCTTCCGGCAGCAGCATCTCCACTTCCAGCTTTTGAATCCTGCTGTCCTCCGGCAAAGAGCGGAAGAGCGATCATCATTGAAACCAGAAGCGCAATGACAGAGAGAATCAACATTTTTTTCATTTTCATAGGCAACCTCCTTAGTATTTGCATACGTATTCACTTGCATACGTATGCATCCTGTTAAGACCATTCTATGCCGACTGTCAGGTTCTGTCAAGAAAAATCGTTTAACTGCTTGAATAAAATATCATTTTTTAGAGCTATTGAGGCTTTCCCGCAAGCTATTTTGAGTATTAGACACATCCTACATCCTAAATTGGAAGGGGCTCCCCTTAAGGAGCCCCCAGGAATTCAGCCCGTGCCGCAACATTAATTATTAGTATAGTAAACCATAGTGCCCTGCTTACCTAAGCATCTGCAGATAAGCATCAACCTTTTCCAGCCGCTGGCTGAACTCCTCCAGCTTGCTTTTCTCCTTTTCCACCACATCGTCAGGGGCGTTTGAAAGAAAACGTTCATTGTTAAGTTTTCCCTCCGTCGCCTTTTTGAGACCAGCGAGCTTAGCCTGCTCTTTTTTCAACTTCTCCCGCTCTTTGTCGAGATCGATGGCCCCTCGCAGGTCAACAAACACCTCGAAGCCCACCTCCGCTACCGGAATAAGCCCCTCCCCTTCCGGCCGCTTGTCAGTAAAGTGCAGCTCCCCCGCTCCTGTTAAGCGGGAAATGAGAACCGAATGGTCCTGGAAAAAAGTGGAGCCCTTATACCCTGCATCAGCCCGGACAAAGATATCCACCTTTTTCTCCGGGGGAACGGTAAACTCGCTGCGTATGGTCCTCACCGCCCTGATCAGGTTCTGCAGAGCCTCAAAACTGGCTGCATCTTCGCAGAAATCCCGCTCCTCCCGGTATTCGGGATAGGCTGCAGTGATGATATTCCCTGTAACCCCGGGGAGTTTCTGATAGATCTCCTCGGTGATGAAGCTCAGAAAGGGATGAGCAAGACGGAGCGCCTCCTCCAGCAGGATAAGCAGAAGGGTAATGGTTCTATCTTTTTCAGATTCATCGTCACTGTAAAGCCCAAGCTTACTCGCCTCAATGTACCAGTCGCAGTAATCGTTCCAGATAAACTCGTAGATTGCCCCGGCGGCATCGTTAAAGCGGTAGTTGGCCATCCCCTTCTCTACCGCTGCAGCAGCGCTGTTTAGGCGGTGAAAAATCCACCTATCCATGGGGCGCATTTCAATCCCCGCAAGATCGAGGAGCTGCCGCCCCTCCAGGTTCATCAGGAGAAACCGGGTGGCGTTCCAGATCTTGTTGGCAAATTTTGACCCGAACCTGAAATCTTCCTTAGCAAGAAGAATATCCTGACCCTGGGCGGCCAGAAATGCGAGGGTAAACTTCATTGCATCGGCGCCAAACTCATCCACCACCTCCAGGGGATCCATTCCATTACCGAGACTCTTGGACATCTTCCGGCCCTGTTTATCCCGCACCAGACCGGTAATGTAGATATCCCGGAAAGGAACCTCCTCCATAAACTCAAGGCTTGCCATGATCATCCGGGCCACCCAGAAAAAGATGATGTCGTAGCCGGTCACCAGGCTGCTGGTGGGAAAAAACCGTCTCAGGTCCTCCGTTTCTTCCGGCCACCCCAGGGTGGAAAAGGGCCAGAGCCAGCTGGAGAACCAGGTATCCAGCACATCCTCATCCTGCCGAAGCTTTTCGGAGCCGCAGGAGGAGCAGCGGTCCGGATCGTCCCGGCGCACCAGCACCTCTCCACAATCTTCGCAGTACCATACGGGAATCCGATGCCCCCACCAGAGCTGTCTGCTGATGCACCAGTCCCGGATATTACGAAGCCAGCTGGTGTAGGTGTTCTCCCACTTTTTCGGGTAGAAACGGATCTTATCCTGCTCCCAGGCAGTAAGCGCTTTATCCGCCAGGGATTGCATTTTGACAAACCACTGGCGGCTCATATAGGGTTCAATGACAGTCTCACAACGGTAACAGTGCCCCACCTGGTGGAGATGCTCCTTATCCCCGATGTAGAGCCCCGCTGCCTTCAGATCCTCCACCACAAGTTTCCTGCAGCTCTTTACATCCATCCCCCGGTATTTCTCCGGTACCTGATCGTTCAGGCTTCCATCGGGATTGAGGATGTTGATTTTCTCCAGATTATGCCGCTGGGCAATCTCCCAGTCGTTGATATCGTGGGCTGGGGTGATTTTTACCGCACCGCTTCCGAACTCCCGGTCCACATAGGTATCTGCAACGATGGGAATTAACCGGTCGCTTAGGGGGAGTCTCACCATCTTTCCAACCAGGTGACTATAACGCTCGTCTTCGGGATGTACTGCCACCGCCGTGTCCCCCAGCATGGTTTCAGGCCTGGTGGTAGCTATCTCTATGTTTTCGCTTCCATCTTCCAGGGGATAGTAATAGCGATAGAGCCTACCTCCTATCTCACTGTGTTCCACCTCATCATCAGAAATGGCGGTACCACAGCTGTGGCACCAGTTCACCAGATACTGCCCCCGGTAGATCAAACCCCGTTCGTAGAGGGAGACAAAGACCTCCCGAACCGCCTTGCTCAAGCCATCATCAAGGGTAAACCGCTCCCGGCTCCAGTCGCAGGAGGAACCGATTTTCTGGAGCTGTCGGGTAATGATCCCGTGATGCTCCTCCTTCACCTGCCAGGTCTTTTCAAGGAAAGCTTCCCGGCCGATCTCTCTACGGCTGGTACCCTGCTTCCGCAGCTGCTTTTCCACCACATTCTGGGTTGCAATCCCGGCATGGTCGGTTCCAGGGAGCCATAACGTGGGGTGTCCTTTCATCCGCTTATACCTGATCAATATGTCCTGAAGAGAATTGTTTAAGCCGTGACCCATGTGAAGCACCCCGGTCACATTAGGGGGAGGAATTACAATAACAAATGGACCCGGCTGCCCCTGCTGAGCGGAATTGCTCTCCCCGGAAGACTCCCCTCCCGGTTCCTGCTTACTCGACTCCTGATCTTTTGGCCCAAATGCGCCGCTCTCCATCCAGAGAGCATAGATTCGATCCTCAAACTCCCTGGGATTATATGCCTTTGCCAGCTCTATTGCCTTCATCATCTATTCTCCTGCATCTATTCTCCTGCGTATCGATTGAGAGATAGTAACAAAATCGAACCAGCGAAGCAACACAGTTTACCCTTCCCGCTTAGGGGTATATACTTTCCTTATGAAATTTCGCTACATTATCTTCACCCTGGCCCTCGCTGTTTTCCTTTCTGCCGCCCTGTTTCTTACCGCCCAGAACCGGAATGAAGACCCTCTCCGGCTTGCAATTATGGAAGAGCATTTCATTGGTGAGGGCTATCTGGATGCATTGAAAAAAGTTCCCCGGTCCCGCTTCTTTCCCGAGGACCTGGAACCCTTCACCCGGGAAGACAGGCCCCTGCCGGACAAACTGGCGGGAATTACCCCGGCCCCTTCCACAATTCTTACCATTCTTGAAAAACTTGATGTAGCTCAGGGGAGTTCCTTACTCATTATAGGCCGGGGAGGCGGCTATTCGGCAGCCCTCGCTGCGGCCCTGGGAGCAAACACAATATTGGTAGAGGAGAGCGAAGCAGCGGCTAACTACCGCATCCT
>CAYMWV010000099.1:0-13340 GCA_964394395.1 uncultured Sediminispirochaeta sp. | reverse complement strand
CAAGAGATAAGCATTTCCCAGGAATTTTTGCGCTATTTCGGGGACACTACATAAACAAAAAGGGTTAAGGGAGCATCTTCTGCTTAAGAGAGCATCTTGATCCACTCTTTGACAACATCCTTGTCTACCACCTTGCCAAAGCTTCGCAGCTCCTTTTTTACCGAGATAACTGCCGGCAGCCGCTTGACTCCGTGCTGGGAAATTTCCGATTTACCGGTGATCCGCTCGACGAAGATCTCACTTCCCAGTTCCCGCTGCGCCCGGTTGATATTTTCAATTAACTGATCAGCTTCCGCACTTCCGTTGTCAAGGACAATAAGCTTGCTGTCATTCTTCTTGATCCGGGCACGCTCGATCATCCTTCGATAGATGGCTGCAATCAGATCCTCCCGTTTCGGGATCTGGCTGATAAATGTCACCTTTCCATCAATACAGATGGTTGGAACCTTTTCCACATGGAGGGAGACCATAAGTTCGATCGCCTCTTTCGATTTGATCTTGTGCTCTTTCCATTCCACCACCCCTTCAAATTCCGGAGCAACCTCTTTTACGCTCTCCACCATGTACTGGCAGGGGCTGCAAGATTCGGAGTCCAGGGTGATAATATCAACCTTGATCGTATCTGTTCCCCCGTATTCGGAGAGGTCCAGATCTGTAGTGACCTCTTTCGTTCTGCCAATCAGTTCCATGGCAACCTGGAGCTTATACTCATCCTTTACCATTTCCGATACAGCAATGATATTTTCCGGCCGTACATGGTAGGGGATATCACAGCCCGGGGCGAGAATAAAACCTTTCTTACCACCGATGTTGATACATTCCGCTGCATGCCGGACATTCTCCTCTTCATCTTCAAAGAGCATAACCGTAGTAAGCTTCATGTTTCCACCAAAGGATACATTATATTTGGCGGTGATCTCCTTCACGTAGTCCAGAGGGATATTTTCATCGATGGAGATGTTATCGGGCTTGCACTGGCACATCTTTTCGATGTTTTTCTGGGCATGGCCGCAGACAAAAAAGGAGGATTTTTTCCCCTCCTGCCGAATATGGGAAAATACATCAGTAAGATATTCACTGACGAAGGTGGAGAAATCCTTGGGGCCGATCTGACTGGTCATGGGATCCACCACAGCGATGATGTCGCAGCCGTTTTCCATATACCAGGAGGCCATCTGTTTTGCTATTCCTGTGCAGTATACCATCACCTCCTTCACATATTCGGGGTTGTCATACATGGCCATAAAGATCTCCGGCCCCATCATGTGGAGAGAGAGGGTAAAGGGGCCGGTAATGAGTCCGTAGAGAGCGATGTCGGGATACGCTGCCCGGAGCCTCCGGGTTACATCCATAGCCATGGGAACCCTCCCACTCTCCTTGGTCAGCTCCGGAAGATCCGACAATGTTTTTTCGCCCATCAAGGGGTGGCTGGATACGGCAGGAGGGTTGTCATCAGACCAGAGAATGGAACAACCAAGCACCTCTGCCTCTATCTGCAGATCGAAAATTACCGGTATTCCGTCGGGTTGGTATAATTCTATCGCCTTTGATACTCCCGCCACAATATTCTCTCCGCTCTGTAGGAAGGTATCCGCCTTCATCTCTAAAAGCTGGGCTGCGTGGACCCCCACAAAGGGCACATATGGGGTTCTCTCGGTCTCTTTATTCTCCATTGCTGTTAACACAAGTTCTTTTCCTGTCATCTTCTTCTCCTTCTTTTCCTAACCGTCAAATAGGTTTCATGAACGTTGTATAAGAGTGTATGGAATTGGGGCAATCTGGTATTGTACTTTTTTTCACGAATTTGTAGAAATAACCACTCATTGTCAATGAATAGTTCTAACAAGGGTATTCCCCACCCCACCGACCTTGACGGGAAAGGTCAATTTTCGCATCTTTAAGCTCTACAACTCGTGTATCCACGGTCAGGAGGCAAAGATTATGGGAGACACTCCGGCAAAACTGCTCTTTCTAACCGGCTTTCTAGGTTCAGGAAAAACTACCTTGTTGAACCGGCTCTTGAAACTACTAGAGGGAAGCCGGGTTGGCATCATCGTGAATGAATGGGGAGATATAAACATCGATGCCGGGCTTATTGAGAATGCCACAGGCGATGAGGTGATTGAACTTTCGGGAGGACAGATCTTCTGCAGCTGTCTCTCCGGATCCTTTGTCAATGCGGTGGTGAAACTCTCCTCATACAAGCTTGACTACATTCTCACCGAAGCATCGGGACTTGCAAAACCTTCGGTTCTTATGGAGATAGTTAGGGAGGCGGAAAAGCGAAGCGAAGGCTCACTTGTGTATGACGGGATGATCTGTATTATCGATGCCTCCCGTTACCTGATACTCCGGGAGGTGGTAAACGCAGTGGATGAACAGGTTGCCTATTCAGACCGCTTTGTGCTGAACAAGAGTGATCTTGCCTCTCCTGAAGATATCCAGGCAATCAAGGAACTTCTGGGAGAACTGAGACCAGGCTATCGGGTATATGAGACAGTAAATGCCTCGGTAGAGAGGGAGATCTTTTCAGGCCCCCAGGAAGTGAGCAATACAATCAGTTATGAGAAAGCAGATCCGAAATATAAGGGGTGGGGAGCGTGTGGACGGCCCACTTCCTGTACGGTTACCCCGAAGGAAGCGGTGGGCAGAGCTGAACTGAGAGCGTTTCTCTCCGCCGCTGCTGATTTCTCCTATCGAATCAAAGGGTATGCCCCTCTCCTTCCTGACGGAGCCCGATACCTGGTCGATTGTGTGGGAGAGCAGATCAAGATAGCTGAGACAGCGGCCTCTAAAAAAGAGGGGAAGCTGCCTGAGGCCTCCTTCGTTGTGATTGGCAAAGGTGCAATGCCCCCTTCCGAGGATATTCGAAGGGCCTGGAACAAGGCGCTGGATGGAGAGGTGGAGATCGTTTGAGCCGGTTTCGATCCAGTGAGATGCAATGTTGCGGGAGAGCTTCAATCGGTCAAGATGTTCCTGAGGGGTATCAAATCACCTCAGCGCTCAAGCATCCCCCTATCGATCAAGAATCCCCTCCGCAGCCCGAATACCGCTTGCCCAGGCGGCAGTTATGCCCCTGCTTGTCCCGGCCCCATCTCCAGCAAACCAGATATCCCCGGATACCCTGAAGTGAGTATCACTGAATGAGGGTTTGTTGGCATAGGTCTTCAGCTCCGGATAGTACATGATGGTACTTGGGTGGAGAACCCCCGGCACAATGGTGTCCAGCATCTTCATGGACTTCCAGATGTTACGTAGAATTTTTGCTGGCACTGCCAAGGAGATATCTCCCGGACAGGCGCTGGGGAGGGTTGGTTCAAAATCGTAAAGATCTCCGGAAAAGCTCTCCTTCTTTGAACGCTTTCCAAGGCGAAAATCTCCCACCCGCTGCATAAGCGGCTTTCCCCCTCCCATCAACATGGCCTGCAGGCCCAGGTTTTCGGCAAACTCCTGTCCACTCACCACCGGCTCAGTCAAACGCACCGTGTTGAGCATGGCGAAATTTGTCAGCCCGTTCGCCTTTCCCCGGGCAGCTGAATAGGCGTGCCCGTTAACCGAATAGAAAACCCTCTCTCCACTGCGGCCGTATTGTTCCTGAACCACATGGGCATTCCCGCTGTTGGTGCAGAAAGTGCGCACCTTCCCGGGGAAGATAAATTTGGGATCGTAATAATCATTTACAATGGGATAGCGGTCTATCCTGGTCTCCACCCGGATTCCGATGTCAACAATGTGATCAACGTAGCCCACCCCAAGGGTATCCATCACCTCCTGAAGAAAACGAAAGCCCTGCCGGCCAGGTGCCACCAGGAGAGAATCGTAGCCTATCGCTCCCTGATCGGTGATAACCTGGCGCTCCTGGGCATCGACCCGCTGAACTGTGGTGGATAGGGCAAAATCGACCCCCAGATCGGAAAGTTCTGCGGTAAGCTCTTTTATCAACTTCAAACCGCCGTCAGTTCCCAGGTGAGTTTGCTGCACGTTAAGCAACTCCGCCCCCAGCCGCTCTGCCCGTTTTTGGTAGATAAGAAGCTTGCTCTTCGGCATGATCTGGGGAGCCAGCTTTCCCCGGACAAGTTCAAGATAGTGCTCAGCCTCTTCCCTGCCCCAGTTATCCAAAGGAAAGCCGATGGGATAGGTAAAATTCATCTTGCAGTCGTTTCTAAGCCCCCCGGTGCTGTACCGGTTTCGGTCGATCATTACAATGGAGAGCTCCGGACGGGCCATTTTTACGGTGAAAGCGGCCCCGAGCCCCGCAGGGCCGGTACCGATAATCACCAGATCATATCTGCTCATCCCTTTCCTTTACCCCGCTGCAGGGCAATTCTCCCGGTCCGTATTGATTCAAGCACCTTTAACCTGGAAAGGAGGTTGATGGCGCTATCCACCGTAGCGCTGTCCCCGGTAACTTCCAGCACCCAGACATCCCCGGAGGAGTCAACAATCCGGGCCTGCAGAGCAGTTACCAGTTGGAGAAGCTGTGCTCGATCCTGATCACCCACTTCGATCTTAACCAGGGCGTGTTCCCGTTCGATAATCTTCTCCCGGTCGATATCCCAAACCTTGATCACATGGACCAGCTTCTGCAGCTGCTTACGCACCTGTTCAAGAACTGCATCGTCCCCGGAGACAACGATGGTAAAGCGACTCTTTCCGGTAGATTCAGTGTGCCCCACCGCAAGACTTTCAATGTTGAATCCTCTTCGGCTGAAAAGCCCGGAAATCCTGGTCATGACCCCCGGAGTATCATCACAAAGGATTGAAATGGTATGTGTCATCTTAAGCCCCCTCTATCTGATCGGTAAGCTTTGCTCCCGTTACCATAGGATAGACATGCTCCTCAGAAGGAACAATACACTCGTACACAATCGGTCCATGGCTCTTGCTGTTCTTCTCCAGTAAAGCCTCCAGCTCTTGTAGACTTGTCGCCACAAAACCCCGGCATCCCATGGCATCAGCAACCTTAGCGAAGGATATCTGCCCCCCGATCCTGCTGACATCAAAGCCGCTGGAATAAAAGGCATCCTGAAGCTGATCAATCATACCCAACTGTTTATCATGGATAACAATGATAGTAAGGTCAATTCCCAGTTCACCGGCACAGGTAAGCTCCTGGATATTCATCTGAAAAGAGCCGTCCCCGCTGATGAGAACCACATCCCTTTCCATAGCACCAAGCTTGCTGCCGATAGCTGCAGGAAGGCCGAAACCCATAGTACCAAGACCACCGGAACTGATGAAGTTTCGTCCCCCGGAAACCGGATAGTATTGGGCTGCATAGATCTGGTGACGACCCACATCGGTGACCAGAACCGGATCAGGATGTTTTCGGCTCACCAGCTCCAGAATGGCAGCGGTCGAAAACCTCTCTCTCTCCATAGGGAGGGGATGGGCAGCCACTTCCTCTTTCAGCCTATCAATCCATCCTGGATCGCAGCTGTTTGTCACAAGCTCCCCAAGCCGGGGAAGGATGTCATTGACATCACCCACGATAGGAATGTAGGCAGGAACATTCTTCCCTATCTCCGCCGGATCAATATCAAGATGAACGATTTTTGCCTCCGAAGCAAAGGTAGCCAGCGGTCCGGTGGATCTATCACCAAACCGGGTGCCCACAGCGATAATCAAATCCGCCTCGGAAACAGCTTTATTCGCCGCAAAGCGACCATGGTAACCGAAGAGCCCAAAATTGAGAGGATTTTTGTTATCGAAGGCGGACTTCCCCATCAAGGTATAGACCACCGGGAACTTCCCCCGGTCAACAAATTCAGCAAACCTGGCAAAAGCACCGGAGAGAAAGATTCCTCCCCCGGCAATGATAACAGGACGCTTACTCTCGTTTATCAGGCCAGCTGCCCTTTTCACCTGACCCGCATGCCCCTTTGTGGTGGGAGCGTAGCCCTCCAGCTGTTTTCTATGCTCATTCTGCAGGGAAAACTCCGCCTGCTGCACATCCTTCGGGATATCCACCAGCACAGGCCCCTTCCTGCCGCTGTTAGCAAGAAATACTGCCTCCTCAATCACCGGTCCAAGCTCCTCAGGACTCTGTACAAGATAGTTATGCTTTGTGATGGGGATGGTAATTCCGGTAATATCCACTTCCTGAAATGCGTCGTTCCCGATCATGCTCCGCGAAACCTGGCCGGTAATGGCAACTACCGGAGAGCTGTCCATGTAAGCGTTGGCTATTCCGGTAACAAGGTTAGTTGCCCCGGGACCGCTGGTGGCCATGCAGAATCCAGCCTTACCCGAAACCCGTGCATAGCCGTCAGCCATGTGAGCCGCCCCCTGCTCATGTCTGGCCAGCACCGTCTTGATGGAACTGCGACCAATCGCTTCGTAGATGGGAAGATTTGCTCCTCCGGGATAGGCGAAGATCAGTTCCGCTCCGGCTTGCTCAAGCCCTTTTATCAGCCGCTTTGCTCCGGTCGATTTTCCTTTTTTCACGCTGCTACCTCCTTTTTGATCAGAGGGTAAGAGAAAAGACAAAAAAAGGGCCTGTCGCCGAATGGCGGCAGGCCCTGGTGTCTAAGCCAGTTTACCCTATCCGCTTTTCCGGCGACATTTGTCGGCGGCTACAACAAGGACGACTACAAGCAGTAGGAGGCTGTTTAGCTGTACTGACGGTTGCAGACTCTTCATCGTATTCTCCAACAAAAACGCTTAAAGCGCCGATCTATAGATAAGAGTTTACATATATGGTATCCTTGGGTCAAGATGGATTCTTTAGAAAAGGGGAACAAAATCCTTCTCCACTCCTGTTGCGCCCCCTGCGCCGCTCCTTCGGCGGAACGACTTCTAAAAGAGGGCTTTTCCCCTATTCTCTTCTACTCAAACCCCAATATTGCTCCGGAAGCTGAGTGGAAGAGGCGGCTCGATTCCCTCAAAATCCTCTCTGAGGCGCTGAAGCTTCAGCTCATCATAGATGCTTATGACCACCGCCAGTGGCTGCAGCGAATAAGGGGATACGAGGCTTCTCGGGAGGGAGGGCAGCGATGCACCCTCTGTTTTTATCGAAGCCTTACGGGGACAGCGGAAAAAGCTGCAGAACTGCAAATTCCACAATTTACCACCTCCCTCACCTTAAGCCCCTATAAGGATGCAGATCGCATATTCACCCTTGGAAAGGAGTTTCCCTCCTTTCTCCCCCGGGATTTTAAGAAAAAAGATGGAGTTGCCCGGAGCGTCCATTTGAGTAAAGAACTTGGACTCTACAGACAAAACTACTGCGGCTGCGAGTTTTCCCTTCGGAGCTAGGCCCGATGCAGATACTCCTTCAGAATGACACCGCAGTTGTTCTCCTGGACCTTAAGGATCCCCATCTCCCGCTCTGCGTTCTCCGGCGAATCTGATGCATGAGCGCTATTGACCATGATGTTGGTACCAAAATCCCTTCGAACCGTTCCACCCGGAGCCTTTGCGGGATCAGTGGGTCCAAGTACATCCCTGATTCTATCCACCGCATCGATCCCTTCATAGATAAGCACCATGCTCTTTACCTTTCCAGGTTTCTGATATTCATCCGCATGATCCTCCTCAGGGCGAACTCCTGTCATAAACTCAACAATCTGCTTGAACTGATCCTCCGCATAGTGGACCCCGAAGGAGTTGCTGATTCCCTGGGTCACCTCATCCGGGAGGGCAAGCCCAAACTCCCCCTCCAGCAAGGAAGAGGCCTTCTTACCAAAAACCGGGGAGAGTTTTTCCCGAAGCACATCCTTCACGGGGCCGTAGAACTCCATTGCCTGAGCCACCGACATCCACTGAACCTTACATCCAATCAAACTCAAACCGGTCTGGCTGAACATATCAATAATGGTCCCAGGCCGGATCGATGCGTACTGCCAGTTGTCCGGTTTTAGAATAACCAGGGTGCGCTGGATTTGCTTTGGTTTCTGATAGTGGATATCTTCAATCACATTCGCCTCAGAAGCGATAAAATCAGCAAAGATCCTCATATGCTTACGGGCGATCTCCTGGTTTTCCGGGGTAAAGAGCGCCGGTTCAAGATGGAGAACCCTTCCCGGATCTGCCGGGTCGATAATGAGATCACCAAAGGTATCCCTGATCGTTTCCCCTTTGACTGCTTCAGTTTCCTGACCTTCCCGATCTTCTCGATCTTCCCGATAGAGGGGGCCAACCAGGTCAGAGAGTCTCCGGCACGCATCTTTCCCTCGAAAGAGCATCATCAAGACCCGGGGTCTTCTCCCTGCGCTGGGCATAAGGTTCTGCCGCACATAATCTGCCAGCTTCGGCGTATCGTTTTCCAGTGCGGCAGCGTAAGCTTCGGCTATCTCCTCTGAAGGGGCGAATAGCTGTGCCCCAACAAGCTCCAATTCCAGCCTGGAAAGAAGCCGGGATATGATCCCTCCTATCCTGCTTTTTGCAATGGCGTAGGGGGTGGCGATAATATAAGACAGCTCCTCTCTCTTCTCTTGCTCCATTAGTGACTCCTATCAATAATCAGTTGTTTTGCTCTTTTTTCGATCTTCCAGCCAGCTGCTCAGTTCCCGATAGTAACTGCCTTCAAGATGTTTGACCGCCTCGGTGAGCAGGCTGATCAATTGAAGCCGTTCATCCTCGGTACCGAGAGCCTTCAGAATATTTGCAACAATAACCCGATCCACCCGGTCATGCTCTTTTTGAATGATTCTGCCCGATTCGCTTATCATTAATCCATAGGAGCGTCGGTCCCGGGGGCTGCGGACCCGTTTGAGCCATCCCCGGTGAACCAGCCGATTTATACTGCTGGTTACCGTACTTCCGGGAAGCTCCATGATATCCCTGATCTCTTTGATGATGATATCCGGTTTCTGCCACACCAGGGTCATCAGCTTAAGATCGATGGGGGGGATATTGTTAAGCATATCGGACCACGCCCCGGGGAACCGAACAGTGTTAATGAGGGCATGGATGAGAATATTCAGCTCTTCCACCTGGTCTTCCGGGAACAGGGCCGGATCGGTTTTTTCCATAACGAGTCAAACAGTAGCATAAATGGAAAAAAAGAGGAAGTTGACTCTTTCTTTTTTTTTCCTCCTACGCTTATAATTAATTCCATGAAAAAGATAAACGTGATATCAATGATTATTCTGCTGCTTTTTTCCACAATAGACCTATCCAGCCAGAACAGTGATGGTATGTTCTACCAGGCATCATCAAGCGCCGAAGGGGCAAACCAGGATGAGGCTTTTCGCAGAGCAAAGGCGAAGGCCCTGGACTCCATATTTGAGACAATTGGCAAGGACGATTTTTTCCGGGAGTACTATCTAAGCTCCAAACCTGAAACTGTTCAAGGCGAAATCAGTGCAACCGAAAAGCTGGATAACGGTAAGGTGAGGATCAAGGCCCTGGTAAAGATCGATAAAACTGATATCGCCTTGAGTGAACAAGCTTACTATGTGGCGGTCCTGGGAGTGCTTAACAATGCGGAATCGATCCTCCTGGCATCTGAGGCGGCTCTGGCCAAGGCGAAAACGGCAGAGGAGAATCTGCAGCTTCCCGAAGCCTATGTCTCCTATGTTCACGCTTCAGAAGATGCAGAGCGTGCCATGGGCCTCCTCCATCCCGTCAGAACAGGAGCTGTCGTTTCAGACAAAGGCAGCAGTGTAACGGTGCTGAAAGAGCGATCCAGCTCTGTAGCGGGTGCTGCCGGTGATGGTATCGGTCGAATCAGCACCCTGGAGGAGAAAAACAGAAGGGATTCTGCTGTCGGAGATACCTATACCATGCTGAAAACAGAGTTGGAGAAACTGGAAAGTTTTGTAAAGGAGCATCAGCAGATGCGCCCCTTTTATGATATGGAGAAAGAGCTCCTTCAAGCCCTTTTAGTGGATGTGGAGAATCGGGTTGATCTGGCTGGGAAAGAGCTTCGGGAGAAGTTCCTGGAGCTGCTGGAGGCGCTTTCAGAGGATCAGGAGTTTCTCCAAAAGCGCATGGAGATGGATCTAATTCAGCTGGAAAACCGGAAAGAGCAGCTGGTGCAGATGGAAAAGGAGCTGCGCAGGGAGATCCGAAATCCAAGATTGGAGAGGCAGGAAGCGGCCAGAAGGAGGGCCGAGGGGGGAAAGCGCTTCGGCCAGGCAGTGGGCTGGATTTTCACCCATGAGCCTTCGGAGATCTTTTCCCTGCGCCTGAGTCCGGGCCTTGCAATAAAGCATGAAGGCGGTTTCACCCCTATTCCCCTGCGGTTCAACCTGGGGATGGAGTATGGGACGGGAGGAATATGGCTCCATACCCGCTTTTTCCTGGATGCTATTTCTTTGATTGGTGAAAACGGGGATACCGGGACCCATTATTCAATGCACCAGGTTGCAGATATCGGTTTTTACCGTACCAACATATTCTCCCTCGGCTTCCTCTGGAGCTGGAAGAGCTTTTTTAAAGATGACTCCGGTTTGGAGATACCCCTTGACCGGACATATGGTCTCCGCTTTGCCCTTGGAAAGATGCAACGTCGGGGAGATATCCTTGGCTCTTCGATCTCCTACACCTATCACATTCCCACCAATCTGGATGGCTTTGAGCTTATAAAGATCTTCAACGGGACGGTGCAGTTTCAGCTCAGAATGGCAACATTCCTGGTGCTGGAAGCAGAAGCTTTCTCAAAGGTGTATCCCACGGACACCGACGGCAGCGGAAGTCACCGTCTTGGCTGGGCTGCAGGCCTTGGATTACGGCTCCCCTCCCCTTTTACCTGGGGGGTTCAGTACCGACAAGAGTGGCAAGCCCAAAAGGCGGGGAGCGGGTGGGCCGACCCTGTGGGTATACCGGGTATGTGGAGCATCTTTATGGGATATACCTTTTAAAAAAACCGTTTTCAGATTGAACGAATTTCGTATTTCTTGTATGCTCCATCTGTACATCAGAGCAGAGGGAGGCTTTCAATGGCATTAGATCAGTTCAACAAAAAGATCTCATCCTGGATGGATGGGAAGAAAGATGAAATGGTAAATTTTCTTACAGAGTTCATATCGATTAAAAGTGTAACCTATGAAGAGGGAGCTGCGGTAACGTGGTATGCAAATAAGCTTAGATCCTTTCATTACGATGAGGTGCGGGTAGATGCGGTAGGCAATTGCCTGGGAAGAGTCGGCAGCGGTAAAACCGTTCTTCTCTTCGACGCTCACATTGATACGGTTGATCCCGGCCATGCTGAAGATTGGGGGATTGATCCGCTGAAAGCGACCTATATCGACGGGGTGGTCCGGGGCCGGGGAGCTGTGGATGATAAGGCTTGTCTCACCGGTTTCGCCTTTGCCGGCAGGGCTTTGAAGGAACTTGGCCTTGATGGAGATTACACCATGTGGGTCAGCGCAAGCATCAGTGAAGAGGATGTGGAGGGCTCCTGCGTTAAGGCAATGATGGAGGAGAATCCCGACATTAAACCCGATTATATTGTTGTCGGCGAGGCAAGCGAGATGCGGGTTATCCGGGGTCATAAAGGCCGGGCTCTTATCAAGGTGGAGGTTCCCGGCAAGGCAGCCCACGCCAGTGCCGCATGGAGGGGAGAGAACGCTCTGATTAAAGCGCTTCCCCTGATCCAGGGAATTGATGATATGAAGGATTTTGTGGAGGATCCCTTTCTTGGCAAAGGTTCAATCGAGGTAACCAAGGTGGAGTGCGATACCCCGAGCCTCAACACAATCCCCGGAAAAGCTACTGTTTATATCGATCGGAGAATTAGCTGCGGTGAGAGTGTTGCCGACCTGCTGAAGGAAATTCAGCCCCTGGTAGATAAGGTGGGGGGGAAAGCTGCAGTAGATATTGAGAAGGTGACCACCTACACCGGTTTTGCTATTCAGCAGGAAGACTACTTTCCCAGTTGGGTTATTCCCCAGGAGCATACCCTGATTGCAACAGGGGTGGAGACCTTCAAACAGCTATTCGGAAAGGATCCGATAGTGGGATCCTGGGACTTCTGTACCAACGCAACCCATCTCTGCGGCCGAACAGGCATTCCCGCCATCGGATTTGGTCCCGGCGACGGATCTCTTTGCCACTCCACCCAGGACAGCATTAAAGATTCTGAATTGGTGGATGCGGCAAAGTATTATGCCCTTTTCCCCCTAGCAATGGCGGGGAAATAGATGATACAGCTAGTAAAGCTCCCCCACGAAGAGGCGTTAAAGGCAATAGAGGAAGGTGAGTTCCCGAAAGAGACTCTCCACCAATCGGAATATGTGGCCATTGTCCTCACCCAGAGCTGGTGTCCCGAATGGAAGTTGATGAACCGCTACCTCACCTCAATCCACAAAAGCGGAGCTGATTCGCAAGAAGATGCTACTATCTACTACCTCATCTATGACGGGACCGACTATTTTGATCAATTCAAGGGGTTCAAGGAAAAGGTACTGGGGAACGCCCTTATCCCCTATGTGAGATTCTACCACCGGGGGCTCCTTACCGGAGAATCCAACTTCCTGGGTAAGTACGATTTTCTGAAATTACTTTTTCCAGAATGAAAGGTATCAAACCCTTAGGGCAAGCCCTGGACCCGGGACGCATAGCGTCCCTCTCCGACCCAAGGGTCGGGGTAAAAAAGAACCGTTCAGCACAATCCGGTGTTATCTAGTCATATCACCTAAAACCTTTGGGAGGTTGATATGACGGATATCATCGGCAGCACTGCACAAAAGCATTTCGGCATAGAGAGCTTATACCCGCAGCAACGAATAGTTATAGCAAATATCCTGGGTGGAGCCGGATTCTTCGGAAGTGAAGAAGCGGCGGAGGCGCCGAAAAAACAACTGGTCCTCCTTCCAACAGGTATGGGAAAGAGCATCTGTTTTATGCTTCCCTGCCTGCTCATGGAACCACTGACCCTGGTCATCTTTCCTCTCCTATCACTGATGCAGGATCAAAAACGGCGCTTTACCGAGGCGGGGATTGGGTCTGTTCTCTTTCGGGGCGGGCAATCGAAGCAGGAGCGGGAAGGCCTCTATCAAGCAATTGAAGAAAAGAAAGCGAAGGTGGTCCTGATCAATCCGGAACTACTGGCTATTGAAGAAGTGGCAGAGAGGATTGCCCGATTCGGGCCGATCCATCTGGTGCTCGACGAGGTCCACACCCTGCCGGAATGGGGAGAAACATTCCGCCCAGCCTACCTTGAGGTGGGAAGCTTCGCTGCCCGCAAGGAGGTTAAGCAGATAACCGCCTTTACCGCCACAGCCAGCAAACGGATTTGTGATAAGGTGAAGGAACTCCTCTTTGCCGGAGAGGACCCCTTCATCGTATCAGAGCTGCCGGACAGGCCAAATATCCACTACCGGGTGCTGCCGGTCTTAAGCAGGTTGTGGAAGCTTGCAGAGCTTCTTGCACCAGAACTCACACCAGAACTC
>CAYMWV010000098.1:0-13389 GCA_964394395.1 uncultured Sediminispirochaeta sp. | reverse complement strand
AATATTGAGAATACCGTTGCTTCGGTGATCCTGATCCACCGGGGGATGGCCAGGTTTGGAGCTGCTGAATACAAAGAGGCGGTAAGTGATTTTCTCCGGGCATTGGAGTTGGACCCGCAAAACCCCAAGGCGTCTCACTACCTTGGGGTTCTCTATCGGGTGATGGAGCAGCCGGAACAGGCCATTGAGGCTTTCCAAAAAAGTCTCGAAATAAACCCATACCACTTCGATACCCTTCTGGCCCTCTCCCAAACCCTATGCGGTACAGGGGATTATCCCGCCGCCCTGGAGTCCTGCGAAAAAGCGCTTGCACTGGAACCGGAGGATGCCCGGGCCGGGGATCATCGAAAAAGACTGATACGGAAAATGAAGATCTAAGGAAGTATCTGAACACCAGCATCCCATCCTCTCAGATCCCCTTTACGCTTATTTCCTCATTCAGTACTTCCGGAGAAATATGACAATAGGTAAAATGCGTATCGGAGAAGTTTACCCTTGGGGGCGGCGTAGTATCACACACAGAGCCCACCTTTCGATGGCAGCGTCCCGTAAAGGGACAGCCCTTTATCTTCCGGGTCGGATTGGGAGGGGCCCCCTGGAGCCGTATCTCCCCCTTCTTACGGGAGGGGTCTACATCCGGGACCGCTGAGAGGAGGGCCTCGGTATAGGGATGGCGGGGCGATCCAGCCACCTCTGTTTTTGTGCCGTACTCACAGATCCTTCCAAGATACATTACCATGATGTAATCGCTTAGATAGTTGATGACATTAAGGTCATGGGAGATAAAAATGTAGGAGGCCCCGGAATCTTTCTGGAGGTCCACCAGCAGGTTTAACACCGATGCCTGAACAGATGCATCCAGGGCAGATGTTGGCTCATCACATATCAGTAGATTGGGAGCAATAGAGAAAGCCCTGGCCACTGCTGCCCGCTGCATCTCTCCGCCGCTCAGCTGCTTGGGGCGCCGGTGGAGGTATTCCTCTCCCAGGTCTACTTTTTTCAGGATATCCACTATCATCTTGCGTCGTTTCTGCTTCGACTTTATACCCAGCAGTTTCAACATCGGCCGACCGATAATGTTCTCTATGGTGAACGAGGGATTCAGGCTGCGTCCTGGATTCTGAAAAATAAGCTGTATATCCTTCAGCACCTCCGGGCTTCGTCTTTTCCAGCCAACAGAAATATCGGTGCCATCGAAAATGATTTTTCCCCGGGTGGGCCGTATCAAGCCGCTTACCGTATGGCCCATGGTACTTTTACCGCATCCCGATTCGCCTACCACCCCAAGTACGCTGTTGCGGTCCAGGGTAAGATCAACACCATCCAGTGCCCTGATTCGTTTTCCAGGGGGACCAAAATGTTTATAGAGCTTATCAATTTTGAGGACAGTCTGATATTCCGTTTCAGCTCCTTCCGGAATGGATCCTTTTTCCTTTGTCAGAACCTTGTCTGGAAGATCTTTGGCGTAGGCCCGGTCACAGGCAGAAAAATGTGCCGGCTGCCGTTCCACCATGCCATACTCCTCTTCGCAGGTGGAATTCTTCTTTTCACAACGGGCGACGAAGGGGCATCCGGTTTCCGCTGCGCTCCTTCTGGATACATATCCAGGTATGGTGTTGAGCCGGGAGTTCTCTTTCAGTACTCCCGCTCTGGGCATACAGTTTATCAATGATCTGGTATAGGGGTGCTTTGGATCTTTATAGATGGTGTGCTGATCACCAAACTCCACAACCTCACCACGGTACATTACTGCGATCCTGTCTGATACCTTGTTTACAACGCCTATATCGTGGGAGATGTAGATAAGGGACATGTTGTATTTATCTTTCAGCTCTCCGATTATATCCAGAATAACCGCTTCGGTGGTAACATCCAGCGCGGTGGTGGGTTCATCCAGGATCATCAGATCAGGTTTACAGAGCAGGGCCATGGCAATGCAGATACGCTGCTGCATACCGCCGCTTATCTGATGGGGATAGCGACGAACGATGCCCGCCGCATCACCCATGTGCAGATCGGTTAACGTCTCTATCGCCGCCTTCCGGGCTTCGCTTCGTGTCATCCCGTGATGAAACATAGAAACCTCTTCAAGTTGAAACCCGATGGTCAGAGATGGATTCAAACTTGAGTAGGGATTCTGGTACACCATGGCTATTTTACTACCCCGGTACGCCGTCATCTGGGCCACTGTTTTTTGTGCGAGATCTTCACCTTTGAACACTATTTCTCCGGTTCGGGAAGCACTGACCGGGAGATAGTCCATGATGGCGTAAAAAAGGGTGCTTTTACCGCAACCCGATTCACCGATTATTCCAAGGGCCTCATTTTTACCTACCCAGAGGGATACGCCCTTCAGAGCCACTACCGTATCGGTAAGGGTGTGGTAAGCAACATCAAGTTCTTTTATTTCCAGTACCGGTTCACTCTTCATTGATCATCACCTTGCTTACAAAGTCCGAAAAGAGAGAGATAGCAATAACCAGGGAGGCAATTGCCAGGGAGGGATAAAGCACCGTCCAGGGAGCCGCCCGGATAAGCGACTTATTCTCGATCACCATCATCCCCCAGTCTGGAGTGGGAGGCTGAAGGCCTACACCCAGAAAACCGAGGGAAGCTATCATCATGATGGAATAGGCAAAGCGGGCGGTAATTTCAACGATAACCGGGCCGATAGTGTTGGGCAGAATCTCCACAAACATGATGTACAGATGCGATTCTCCCCGGATACGGGCGGCATCCACATATTCATTACTTTTACAGGTGAGAAGTGCCCCCCGGGCCACCCGGGCTGTTGCCGGCGTATAGGCAATGGAGACAATTATGGTGAGACCTAAAATTGTTGAGTTCCCGAGAATACCAAGTACCACCATAGCCAGTACCAAAGGAGGAATAGCCATGAGAATATCCATAATCCTGAGAAAAATGGTATCAACAACTCCTCCGAAGTAGCCGGCGGTAAAACCGATAATAATTCCGGCGATGGAGGAGAGGAGGCTGGTTAAAAGGGCGATGGTCAGGATGGAACGGCTTCCGTAGATAATCCTGGAAAAAACATCCCGACCCAGGGCGTCGGTACCAAGAAGGTGTCCCTCCTGCCCCGGAGCAACCATCTGATTATCCATATCCATCTCGGTATAGTTATAGGGAAGGAGAGCAGGGCCGATAAGAGCCGCAAAAATCCAGATCAGGAGAATTGCAAGACCGGCAATGGCCCGGGGACTGTGTCTAAGTTGCAAAAGATATCTGTTCATGCATCCTCCCCCCGTTTATAGCGGATCCGCGGGTTTAAAAATGCGTACAGCATATCGGTGATAAAGGTGGAAAAGACAAAAATGAAGGTGATAAAAAGTACGCATGCCTCAATAAGCGGAACATCCCGGGTTTTAATGGCCGACATGGTGAGTGAGCCCAAACCGGGGAAACCGAAGAGGGTTTCCACTACAATAAGCCCTCCGAAGAGCCAGCCCATGTTCATTCCGATAATGGTTATCGTCGGAAGAAGTGCATTCTTCAGGGCATGGCGAAAGATAACGTACCTGCGCGGCATCCCCTTGAGGATTGCCGCCCGGATATAGTCCGCTTTCATGACGCTTACCATGGAGGAGCGCTGCATGCGAGAAACATATCCGAACATTACGAATGTAATAGAGAGAGCTGGCAGAACGAGAATATTCAGGTTCTGCCAGAGATTCTCTCCTATAGGTATAAGACTTGCGATGGGAAGTATCTCTAAGCCCACCGCAAAGACCGTTATAAGAATGATTCCTGAAACGAACTCTGGAAGAGCCATGGTGGCCAAGCCCAGAAAAGAGATTATTGAGTCTGCCGCTTTCCCCTCCTTTACCCCTGCGAGCACCCCGAAAAGGATTGAGAGGGGAACATAAAAAAGAAGGGCGGTTAAGGCAAGTACAACTGAATGACCCACTTTTCTCCAGAAAATTGAGTTTATCTGTACTCCCCGCATATAGAGGGATTCTCCCAGGTCTCCCTGGATAAATCCTCCAGCCCAGCGCAGGTACCTTACGTGCATGGGGTCGTCAAGCCCCATTCTCTCCCGGAGAGCAGCCACCGATTCCTCGGTGGCGCTCTGGCCCAGAACAGTCTGGGCCACATCTCCCGGCATTATTTCAACCAGGAAGAATATCAGGAAAGACATGGCAAGAATGGTCAGGGCCGTAAAGCCCAATCTCTTGGCAAAACGTTTCAGAAAGTTCATATCGCCTCGCTATTTTAGAGTGGCATATTCAAGCTGGGGCAGCATGGTTACCGGCTGGCGGTAATCCATAACCGCATCGCTTACACCGACCAGGTAGGGAACCTGGAGATTGATCACCGTGCCCTTTTCATGGAAAATTTCCTGGAGTTCATTGTAATAAGTCTGGCGAACCTCGGGATCCACCTCGCCCCGGATTTTCTCGATAAGCTCATCGATCCGCGGGTTGTCTATATGCGATTCGTTCCAGGGGCCTTCGGAATGGTAGGCGAGCATGAGCAGCATGGAAGGGTCTACCCGAACTCCCCAGCCGGTTAGCAGCATCGGTCCATTCATCCAGTGTTGAGAAAGGTAGATATCTCTTGGGAATCCCTTGAGATCCAGTTCTATTCCTGCAGGTGCCGCAAGCTCTTTGAGGGTCTGGGCAATAGCAGTACCGTAGGGATGATCGGAGCCGTAAAAGAGTTCCACCGTCAAACCGTCAGAGTAACCGGCGTCCGTAAGCAACTCTTTAGCTTTTTCAATGTCCCTGCCGCGAAAAGGGATCTTTTTATACTGGGCAAGGGCGTTAACTATGGGAGTTTCGTTGTAGAAAATGGTCTCTCCCAGGGTGCCCTGACACGCTTTTGCAAGGATTTCCGGATCCATGGTGTATTTAAAGGCAAGCCTTACCCGGTTATCGGAGAAGGGCTCCCGATCGTCGGCCAGAGCGATAAACCTGGACTCCTGGTAGGGAGAGACAACCTTGAATCCTTCCATGCTCTCCAGGCGCTTCTTGATAATCGGGGAGATCTGGGGAACGATATCAACCTGCCCCGCTTCAAGCAGGGAAACACTGGAATCGATATCCGGAACAAAGTAGATTCTCAGTTCATCGGCTTTAGGCAGTCCCTCTGCCCAGTAATCACCGTTTCCCAGAAGCAGGGCGGACTCTTTTGGAATCAGCTCTTCCAGCTTGAAGGGGCCGGTTCCCATGGGCGCCGATTCTCCTTTCTGAGCGTAATCGTATTCTGATGAGAGTATCGCCATGTTGTAGTCGGTAAAAATAAAATTGAAGGTGGGCGCTGCCTCTTTAAGGGTGATCACTACTGTATGGTCATCGGGAGTCTCAACCTTTTCCATGTTTTCGAAATCCTGGGCCTTCAGGTGCCCGATATCCGGATCCTGGGTTCTTTCCAGGGTGTACTTTACATCGGCGGAGGTAAAATCGCTTCCGTCATGGAATTTCACACCCTTTCTCAGCTTGAAGGTCCAGACCTTACCCTCAGGGCTATCCCATTCTGTTGCCAGGGAGGGAACAAGTTCTCCGGTATTGGCGTCCATCTCGATAAGATAGTCGTAGATGGAGCCATTCAGGGAGAATGCCTGCCCATCCCACACCCCGGGGGTTATCAGGTTGGGCACCTGTTCAGCCACCTTGATGATCATTTTTTCTTCACTTTCCTGTTTGCCCCCCGCAAAAACCATTGCAGATGCAATCAGGAACAATGCACATACGATCATGATTCGTTTCATCGCTTTCTCCTTGTTTTGATAGTATATAGAAACCTATTCTCCTATTATATTTATAACTCTAAGTTTTTGCAAGTCTTTTTTTCTTATTATTATATCAACGGCTTATCAATTACTACTATCCTCTGATGGCCCCATTACCGACTACTCATTGTAAGGTAAGTAAATAGAGTGGATAACTAATGTAAGCTAACCGCACTTATGGTGATATGTAAACATTATACGTCGATACAAATAGGTGCAACTATCGTATTCATGCCCGGGCTGCCCTTTTCATAATCATTAATCAATGCAACTTTCTATGGAAATATTTCTGTTCTCATGTTGACGGTACTCTCCCTGGGCCGTACACTTTTTCCAGATTGAAACGAGCTTTGATCTATCGCCTGTCAAGATTGTCAAGCCTGTCAAAGTGCACAAGGAGAAACATATGAATACAGAAACAATACTGGAGAGATTAGGGAAGCTGCTGACACCGGAACAGGTGAACACAGAGAGAGAAGATCTCTACGATGCATCAGCAGATCGATATAAAAAATATGCCAAGGCCCGGGGGGTGCTGGATGTACCGATGCCCACCGCTATCGTCTATCCGAAATCCCCGGAAGAGATAAGCAAACTCCTGCAGTTCTGCAATGAGAACAGGATAAATGTTATCCCCCGGGCAGGAAAAACGGCCACCGAAGGGGGCCTGGAGAACTGGAAGGAGCAGACCATCGTCATCGATGCTCTGCATCTGGACAGGATCCTCAAGATCGACAGCTACAATATGCAAGCCACGGTACAGGCCGGAGTGGCTTTGCAGGATCTGGAAGAGGAGCTGCGGAAAAAGGGCCTTACCACTGGACACTCTCCTCAATCCAAGCCGGTGGCAAAACTTGGCGGACTTGTGGCAACCAGAAGCATCGGTCAGTTCTCCACCCTCTACGGGGCTATTGAAGATATGGTGGTGGGGCTGGAATGCGTCTTCCCCGACGGCCATATTTCCCGGATAAAGAATGTTTCCCGAAGGTCCGGCGGGCCGGATATCCGGCACATCGCCATTGGGAATGAGGGGACCCTCTGCTACATCACTGAAGTTACCGTGAAATGCTTCAAAATCTATCCTGAAAACAACCGCTTTTTCGGCTACCTGGTCAAGGATGTTGAATCCGGAATAAAGGTTTTGAGAGAGGTGATGGTGAACGGTTTCCGCCCATCGGTAGCCCGTACCTACTCAGAAGAGGATGCGGCCCAACATTTCTATCACTTCCATAAAAAGAGGTGCGTCCTGCTCTTTATGGCCGAAGGACCGGAAGGAATTGTAAAAGCAACCGGCAAGGGCATTGAGGATGCGGTGGAAAAATTCAGAGAGGGCATCATCGAAGAGGTAGAGAGCAAGTACATTGAAGAGTGGTTCAATAATCTGAACTGGTCACAACAGGATATCGATGATGAGTATGAAGGCATGAAGGAGAATGATTCCCACGCCGGTTTCACCACCGAAATTTCCGCCGACTGGGAAACGATCCCGAAGATATATAACAGTGTGATGAAGAAGATTCGCAAGGAGTATCCCCGGGCCCATGACCTCACCATGCTGGGAGGCCACTCCTCCCACAGTTATATCAACGGTACAAACATGTACTTTGTCTATAACTACGACATTCACTGTGCTCCGGAAGATGAGATGCGGGTCTACCACCATCCCCTTCAGAAGCTGATTGTGGAGGAGACCCTGAAATTCGGAGGCTCCATGTGTCATCACCACGGCATTGGAAAGTTTCGCAGCGAATGGACAAAGGACGAACATGGATCTGCCTACTACATGCTTGAGAAGCTGAAAGAGGCCTTTGATCCCCAGGGCATAATGAACTTTGGCACCATTTTCCCCCAGGCTGATGGCGAGAAGTACCTGACTTGAAGATAATCTGCCTTGTAAAGTTTGTGCCTGATGTGGATAACTTTTCCTACGACTACGAAAACAATACGCTTCTTCGTGAAAAGTCCAGGTTGATCCTGAACCCCGATGACGCCTCTGCTCTGGCCTTTGCTCTCAAAGTGAAGGCCTCACACCCCGACTCTTTTATTGAAGTGGTGACCATGGGTCCAAAAACGGTGCTTCCCCATATGGAAGATCTCCTGCGGCTGGATACGGACAGGGGAACTATTATCAGCGATCCTGCCTATGCGGGAAGCGATACCTATGTTACAAGCACCATCCTGGGACGGTATCTATCCACCCGGCAATTTGACCTTATTCTTACCGGCAGTCACGCCCTGGATGGAGACACCGCTCATGTACCCCCCCAATTAGGCGAGGAGCTTGGGCTGGAGCAGATGTCGGGGATAAGGAGGGTCGACCTGGATCAGTTTGACCAGAGCCGCGCAATCTTTGATGTGGAGGACGAAAACGCTATAGTAACCTGGGAGATGGCCATGCCCGGTATACTGAGCCTGGAGAGGGAGAGCGGCTACAAGCTCCCCTATATAAGCTTTGAGAATTTCAATAAGGATGTCTCCGAAAAAGTGTCGATTATCGGCAATGATACCCTTGGTTTCGCCAAAAAAGAGATCGGCCTGGAGGGGTCCCTCACAAAGGTGGTCCGGACCTACACACAGAAATTTGAGAACCGGGACCACAGCATAGTGAAAACCGACGACCAAGGCATCGAAGAGGTATTCAATTTTTTATTAGAGAAAGGTTTTCTTTGAGATGAAGCAGCTAAAGCGGACCTTGATTTTTCACGACACGGAGCACCTCAAGAATAGTATCGATCTGCTGGCAGCGGCCGATAAGATCTATGGCGAGACCCCCTTTGAATCCTACGGTATTGTGATTGATTCCCCCTGGAAACCCTTATCGGGGTACTTTCAGCACATCATTACCCTGTCCCGGGAAGTAGTGGAGCCCCACGATCAGATCACCATTTGCGAAATTATCGAAAAGTTGCAGAAGAAGTACCATTTTGATAGTATCCTTGTTCCGGCTACGCCCTTTGGCAGAATGATCGCCCCCCGGCTGGCAAAAAGACTGAATACCGGGATAGTCGCAGATGTAACTGACATCCACTGGAAGGATGGAAGAGTTGAGATTATCCGTCCCGCCTACAGTGGAAGAATAATGGCTGCTATCGTTACTCGCGGAAAGGGCCCAGTAATGATGAGCGTACGACCGGGAGTTTTCAACTATACGAAGAAGAGGGATAGAGAAACAGAAGTGTGGGAGTATACTGCTCCCGGAAGAGTAAAAAGCTGCCTGAAATGTCTTGAAATAAAAGAGAAGAAGATATCTTACGATATCCGGGAGAGTGAGATTCTTATCTCCGGCGGCGGCGGAGTGGAGGGAAATTTCTCAGCACTGCAGCGTCTGGCTGCCGCTTTGAAGGGAGAGGTCTCAGCCAGCAAGAAAATAGTGGAGCAGGGGATCGCTTCCAGAAGCATTCAGGTGGGACAATCGGGCAAGAGCGTCAGTCCTAAGCTCTACATCGCTCTGGGGATTAATGGTGCCATCCAGCATGTGGAAGGTTTGAAGAATATCGAATCGATCATTTCTGTCAACACAGACAAGAATGCTCCCATATGTACGCTATCTGATATGGTTGTCGAAGGTGATGCCGTGGAGTTTATCCACAAACTGACAGATAGAATTGAGGCATTCAGAAATGAAGCAAAAGGAGAAGAGGGATGAAGCTGACAGATTTTACTTTAGATTATTTCTCGCTTAAGGGGAAAAATGCTTTAGTTACCGGCGGTAACAGCGGACTGGGACAGGTATTCTCGGTTGCCCTGGCTAAGGGAGGAGCCAATGTAATGGCCGTCAGTATAATGGAAGAGGAGAAGGAAACTGAGCAGTGGGTGAAGGAGTGCGGGGTTGAATACAGCTATAACTACGCCGATATTACCGCCGATGGCGAATGTAAACGAGTAGTTGGCGAGTGTGTCGATACCTGGGGCAGTATTGATATACTGGTAAACTGTGCGGGGATCAGCATCAACATAGAAGATGTAACCAAGTTTACCCGTAAGGAATGGGATAAAATGGTTTCTGTCAATCTGACTGCCGCTTTTGAGATGACCCACGAGGCAAGCAAGCCCATGATCGAACAGAAGAACGGAAAGGTGATCAATATCGCTTCGCTCTACTCCTTCCTCGGCGGCCAGTGGTCCCCCGCATACTCGGCCACCAAACATGGAATCGTGGGGCTCACCAAAGCGATGTGCGATGAACTGGCCCGGTACAATATCCAGGTCAACGCCCTTGCTCCAGGCTATTTCGCCACAAAACTGACCGAGAAAACCAGAGCTAACGAAAAACGCAACGGGGAAATCCTCTCCCACATTCCTGCAGGCCGCTGGGGCCAGACAGAAGAGCTGATGGGAGCCTGTCTCTTTCTTTCCAGCGATGCATCAAACTATGTGAACGGAACCGTGCTGACTGTAGACGGCGGCTATCTGACACGATAGAGCGGGAGTTATAGATGAAACACTATATTATGGCCATCGATGGAGGTTCCCAAAGCACCAAGGTTGCCCTCTTTACTCCAGCTGGAGTAGAGGTTTGCTCCCAGACGGTACGTCTCAGGCCCCTCCATCTATACGGAGAAGGCCGGGCAGAGCATCCCGATGACGACCTGTGGGAGAGCCTCCAAGAGGCGTGCAAGGGACTATTTGCTAAATTCACCGGAGAGAGAAATGCGATAATCGGGATAGGACTCGGGTCAATCCGCTGCTGCAGAGCTCTGATCCAGGAGGATGGGAACCTCGCCTCGCCGGTCCAAAACTGGATGGATCTTCGCCTCTCCCGACCCTACCAACATGAAGATGATTCGGTACGGTATGTTACTACCGCTACAGGCTACCTTACCCACCGTTTGACCGGAGAAACCAGGGATACCAGGTCCAACTACGTCGGCCCCTGGCCCATAGATCAAAAGAGCCTAACGTGGTATCCCGATGGGGAGAGCTTCGACTCCTACACCACCCCACGGGAGATGCTCTTCGAGCTGGTGGACCCCTCCAGTGTGCTGGGCCATATAAACCGGTTTGCCAGCCAGGCCACCGGAATCCCCGAGGGGACCCCGGTGGTTGCCACCGCCAACGACAAAGCTGTAGAGGGGCTGGGAGCTGGTCTGGTCAACGATGGAACCGTACTTGTCTCTCTGGGAACCTATATCACCTCCATGATGGTAGGTGATCTTTACAAATCGGACAGCGTCAATTATTGGAGCAACCCCGGAGCAACCAGGAATGAGTTCCTCTACGAAAGCAGAGGGATACGGCACGGTATGGCCACGGTAACCTGGATAAAGGATCTGCTTGGATCTGATATCCTCCAGGAAGCGGAGGCTTGTGGCTTATCCCCCGAAGGCTATCTCAATATCCTTGCCGCCGATGTCCCTGCGGGAAGCAATGGGCTGTACACGGTACTGCACTGGCTGGCCGATCCCACTCGCCTCCACGAGAGGGGAATGATGATCGGCTTTAACACCACCCATAAGGGACCCCACATGTTCCGCTCCGTTCTGGAGGGAATCGCCTTCACTATGAAAAACCACGCCCAGGCCATGTGCGATGAACGAGGCGTGGATCTGACAAACATCATCGTTAGCGGCGGCGGCTCCAATGGAGAGCTCTTTATGCAGATATTTGCCGATGTATTCGCTGTTCCGGCCCACCGGAATGTGGTAAACGGATCGGCCAGTATGGGAGCAGCCATCTGTGCCGCCCTGGCCCTGGAAATCTACCGGGACCGGCAGGAAGCCATTGAAAACATGGTCAGTCGGAGGGACAGCTTCCAGCCTATTCCGGAGAATGTGGAGCTCTACCACAAGATGAACGAGATGGTCTATAAGCAGATTGTACCCCACACCGATGAGCTGCTTAAAAAATCCCATCTGATATTCAATGATGATTGAGGCCCCCTGGGAGGGGCTTTTCCAGAAGAAGCTCTCTCAGGAGGGGCCCCTTCCAGGGGTAACCACTCGCATTAATATCTACAACCACCGCAGCACCTCCTTCAAACTGGGCCGCTTCCCCGTCATCAGAATACCAATCCGGAAAATCTTTCCTCCCAGTACCGCCGCTGCGACGATGGAAGTGATAAGGAGAGCGTAGGAGAGGAGCACCTGCCAAACCGGCGGCTGCTCTACCAGGATCCGGATAAACATGACAATGGGGCTGGTCATGGGAAAGAAGGAGAGAAAGAGGGACAGGGGAGATGAGGGATTCATCACAATGGAACTGATCAGGATCAAAGGAACCATGAGAAAGAGAATCACCGGAAAACCGAGCTGTCCCATGTGCTGCTCATCCTCCGCAGCTGCGCCGATACCAGCATAGATGGCAGAGTAGAGGAAATAGGCGGGAAGAAAGAATGCCAAGAGGAGACCGAAAGAGCCCGGTGAGACCAGGGCGGGAATCTGAAAAGCAAAAAGGGAAGCGGCAAGAGAGAGCAGCACCCCCGCCAGGGCAAACCAGAGTGCGTACTGTAAAAGCCCGGCAGCTCCAATACCGAGGATCTTCCCAAACATCAGTTCCTCCGGCCGGAGGGAGGAGAGCATGATCTCCACAGTGCGGCTGCTCTTTTCCTGAACCACCGACCGGCCGATCATCTGCCCGTAGAGGAGAATGGTCATGTAGAGCATCATCACAAAGGTCATGGTGGCAAGGAAAACCCCCATAAAACCACCATTTCCGGAGCCGCCGGTCAGCTTGACCGGCTCTACCCGGGGGGAGTTCTCAAGTTCCGCCAGAAGTTCCGGGGAGAGTCCTGCCTCCTCCAGAATTGCTACTTTGGCAATCCGGCCCAAGGCGTTCTCAAGTAAGATCACCGTATGGTGATCCGTCCCCGTCCGGGAACGGTAGAGGTAGCGGTCGGCCCGGCTCGGTGCTTCACCTATTTCAATAAATCCGGCAATCTGTCGATCCTCTACAGCCCGGGATGCTTCAGCAGCCGATGAGAAGGATCGGATCACCACCGGAGTTTCCGAAAGTTCGGTTTCCACTCTCTCCGCCAGATTGGGGAAGGTTTTCAGGTCGGAAACGAGCCCCACCTCAATCCGCTCTGCCATTCCGCCATCTCCGGCGGCCAGGGCTCCAGGAAGAATCGCAATCGCTCCTATGAAGAAGGGGCCTAAAAGGGTGATAAGAAGAAAAGCCTTATTCATGGCGGTAATCCGGAAGCTCATCTTTGCAACGGCAAATAATTTCCCCAGCTGTATCAACTGCCTACGCTTCATCGATATCACCTCCTACCTGGGAGAGAAAGATGGAGTGGAGGGAGGGGCTTGCCACCTCCCAGCGGCGAATCCCGCCAATCCCGGCCATCTCCTGCAGCACCCTGTCCGGGTCCATCCCTTCCGGCAGCTCCAGGTCATATCCATCGGGATAATGGCGGAGCACCTTGTAAACTCCGGGTGCTTCGGGAATGGAGTCGCTGCGGAACTCGACCCGCACCCTCCGGCTCCCAAAACGGGAGCGTATTTCCGGCAAAGTCCCCTCCAGAACCCCTTCTCCTTTATTGATAAGAAATATATAGTCGCAGAGCTGCTCCGCCTGCTCCATCACATGGGTGGAAAAGAAGATACTCTTTCCCGCCTCCCGCAGCTCCAGGATAGCATTCCGCAGGGTCTCCACGCTCACCGGGTCGAGGCCGGAGAAGGGCTCATCCAGGATAATCACCT
>CAYMWV010000097.1:0-13433 GCA_964394395.1 uncultured Sediminispirochaeta sp. | reverse complement strand
ACTTCCTTCGGAATTGCCAAACGGTATGAGGAGGAGATGAAGCATACGGCGCTGATTCTCCGGATAGATGGAGGAAGCACCATGCTCGGGAAAACCGGGGCCGCTTCCATGTTGTATGAACTTGAAGAGGCGATAAAGATGGGAGCCGACGGGGTGGCCTGTATGGGTTTCCTGGGAACTGATCTGGAGAAGGAAACCTGCAAGAATATCGCTTTTCTGGCAGCAAAGTGCCGGGACTGGGGTGTTCCGCTGATGGCGGAGATGCTCCCCGGCGGTTTTGGTCCCGATCCTGAAAAAAATGTCCGGAATGTCTCCCTGGCTTGTCGGGTTGGGGCGGAGCTTGGGGCGGATATCATCAAAACCACCTATGTGGGAACAGCTGAAGAGTTTGCTGCCATTGTTGAGGGTTGCTTTGTACCGGTAATCGTTCTGGGTGGAGCCCATTCTGCGGATGCCTCAGCTCTTTTTGGAGATATAGAGAGAGCGGTAGCTGCGGGGGGCGCAGGAGTGGCCATCGGCCGCAATGTGTGGAAACATCCTGCGCCAGCCAAATATACTGCAGCCCTGGTAAAGATGGTTCACCAGGGGAAAAGCGCCCAGGAAGCTTTGAAAGGATTGGATCTGTGAAAGCGTTAGTTGTCAAGGGGAAGAAAGAGCTGGAGATTGCTGAACTCCCCCGTCCGGTCCCGAAGGATGGGGAGATCCTGATCAAAATAAGCCACTGTCTCATCTGCACCTGGGAGATGCGCATCTACAGTGGGGAATCCAGTATGCAGCTCCCTTTTGTTCCCGGTCATGAGGCGGCGGGTATTGTGGAAGAGGTCCCTGAAACCACTTCCAGCTCCTTTAAAAAGGGAGACCGGGTTGTTTTTAAAACTCTGGATCATTGCGGCCACTGCAGCTATTGCTACTCCGGTAATGATAATCAGTGTACGGGTACTGCAAAAAAGCGCTTTTACGGGGATATCCCCGGCAGCGGAGGGCTTGCCCAATATATCACCCTCGAGCCAGCCCGGGTGTTCCCCTTCCATGGGGATAAACCTCTGGAGACGGCCGCTTTTACCGAACCCCTCGCCTGCTGTATCCACAGTGTTCAGCGGGGCAGGATTGAGCTGGGTGAAACGGTAGTCATTATTGGTGCCGGCATTATGGGGCAGCTTCATCTCCTCTTATCGCAGCTCCGGGGAGCCCGGACCCTGGTAATTGAACCCCGGCAAGAGCGGCGTGATATGGCCATGGAGCTGGGAGCCTTCGCCACCATCGATCCGACGGCGGTGGATAGCCGGGAAAAGGTGTTCTCCTTTACGGAAGGAGAAGGGGCCGATGCGGTCTTTCTTACCGCTCCGGACCCCTCCCTGGCTGAGTTGGCAATCGGTCTTGCAAGAAAAACTGGAAGGGTTGTCTTTTACGGATCTTTCCACCCCAACAGGCCAATTGCTGCAGACCCCAACGGAATCCACTATTCAGAAGTGGTCATTACCGGCTCTTCCGGCCCCGCCACCGGAGATTTCCTGAAAGCTTCCCGGCTCATTGCCTACGGAATGGTGCCGGTGGAGAAGCTGCTGACCAGGCTCTATCCGATGGATCAGGCCAGTGAAGCCTTTGAGGCTGCTTTGAGTCCCGACAGCTATCGGGTGGGGATCGAACTGGAATAATAGTGAACTGGAATACCATTGGCGCGTTGCGCCAAAGAAAACAATAGGAGGTTTCTTATGAAAAGAATCGTGATGTTGATGTTGTTCGCTGTATTGGCGGGCGCTCTTCTCTTTGCCGGGGGCAAGCAGGAGGAGGCCCCTGCGGCAGAGCAGCTTCCCTATGAGGGAAAGGTCTTGCGGCTTGCAAGTGTGGCTGAGCAGTTTAGCCCCTACCTGGTCGAACTGGGAAAGCAGTTTGAAAAGGTTACAGGAGCAAGAATTGAGGTTGATACTGTAGGTTATCCTGAACTCTATCAGAGAATCACCCAGGATTACGCTTCGGGTACCGCACTGTACGACTTGGCAACCGTGGACATTGTGTGGAGCGGTCAGTTTTCCGAAAACGGATGGACCGTGGATCTGAAACCCTGGATCGAGCGGGATAAGAAGGAGATCAATACTTCGGATATCCTCCCGGTCATGTGGTTCATGGGATCCTGGAAGGATACCCAGGTTGCCTATCCCATGGCAGGGTATGCAAACAGCTTGATCTATCGAAAGGATCTCTTCGAATCCGCTGAAGAAAAAGCGGCTTTTAAGGCTGAATACGGCTACGAACTGGGTCTTCCCCAGGATATGAAGCAGTTTGGGGATGTTGCCGAGTTCTTTACCCGGCCGGATGAAAACTTCTACGGCCTGGTAGCCAATGGTGCTCGAGGTCCGGCTGTAGCTCAGGACTGGATGGAGTATATGCGCGCTTTTGGCGGAGCAATCTTCGATGATGCCGGGAATGTTACCATCAACAGCAAAGAGTGCCTAAATGCGTTGAATTTCTTTGTGGATATCTTTGATAACTACGCTCCTCCTGGTGCTATCGGATACTGGTGGGATGACCGTGAAACCGCCTACCGGACCGGACAGGTTGCCATGCAGTCCAGCTGGAGTATCGCCCGGGCAGGATATGAAGATCCGAGTATCTCAATGGTTGTTGATAAGACCGCCATGGGTGCTGTGCCCACCGTCAGTGACGACACCCTTTATGGTGTAGGAGGCTGGGGTATCGGTATAAACGCCGGGGTCTCTGAGGAGAACCAGGAGATTGCCTGGGAGTTTATCAAATGGATCACCAGCCCCGAGAAGATGAAAGATTGGATGCGTAATGACGGGGCCCCGATCCGGCGGTCCACCCTTACAGACAGCGAGCTCGTGGCGGAAAAGCCGTGGCTGCCGACCATGCTTGACATTTTTGAGAATGGCGACGGCGACTATCGGCCCAGAATCCCCCAGTATGCCATGGTGCAGGACATTCTTGCCCTTCGGATAAATCAGGCAATTACTCATGAGCTCTCTGCAGAAGAGGCTCTGAAGCTTGCGGAAAAAGATATCAAAGCAATTTTCTAATTGCACTATCTATGTAAACGGTTCGGCGGAAGGGCGTTTGCCCTTCCGCCGATCTAAAAAAAGAGGAGCGGAATGACACAATCAGCACTACCTTTGATAAAAAAGAGAACCCACTACGATTACAGGCGTCCTGTGTTTTGGTTTCTTGTACCGATAACTGCTTTTATGGGACTGTTTTTTCTCTTTCCCGTACTCTACGAAGTGTATATCAGCTTTTTCGACTTTTCCCTGGGCGGTTCAAAGACATTTATCGGTTTAGGAAATTACCGGAGGCTCCTGCTGGATGATCAATTTGTCGGCTCTCTCTGGACAACTCTCCTCTTTGTGTTCTTTGCTGTGGGCTTACAGATTTCCTTTGGTCTATTGATCGCTTTGCTTTTTCATATGGAGAGCAGAGTTATGGGTATTCTCCGCACCCTTGTTCTTATCCCAACGGTCTTCACCCCCCTGGTAGCGGGGCTGGTCTGGAAGTCTTTATACCATCCCGACCTGGGAGCGGTGACCTACTACCTCCGACAGCTGGGCATAAATATCGGTCGGGGGCTTCTGGTTGAGCGGCACCTGGCTTTAGGGGCTATCATTGTTATCGATGTCTGGCAGTGGACACCGCTGATGGTCATCATCATCCTTGCGGGGCTTAAGAGCATTCCTTCAGAACCCTATGAGGTTGGATTGATAGATGGGGCAAACCGGTTTCAACTCTTTTGGTACATAACCATTCCGCTGCTGCGGCCCACCCTTACGGTGGCTTTGCTTATCAGGACCCTGGACGCCTTGAAGATCTTTGATATCATTTGGGCGACCACCAATGGAGGACCGGGGACAGTTACCACGGTTGCCAATCTGCGAATCTACGAGGTAGGGATTCAGCAGTTGCGGGTTGGTTATGCAGCCGCCCTTTCCAATGTCCTGCTCCTTTCCGGTATCGTCCTGGGAATTGTGTTTATACGAAGTCTTTACAAGGATAAACAAGGAGCGTCGGTATGATTATGTCTCCAAAGCAGTTACGAAAACGCTCAGCGAATACACTTCGCTTTATGATTATTCTTCTGATCATCGGCTTTTTTCTTTTTCCGGTCTATTGGATTTTTGTCACCTCTTTAAAACAGATGATTGAGATGTTCAAGCTGCCCCCGGTATGGATCGGTTTTACTCCGACCTTTGAAAACTTCCGTTTTGTCTTACAGACCATGCATGTGGGCAGATGGACCCTCAACAGTGTATCCATATCCCTGGGTACCATGGTTCTTTCCCTCCTTCTGGGTGTTCCAGCAGGCTACGCTTTTTCCCGGCTGCGTTTTCGGGGGAAGTACCTGCTGCTGACATTCATCCTCATGACCCGCGCCCTTCCTCCGGTGACCATCGCCTTACCCTTCCGCATTATTATGCACTCCATGGGCCTTTTTGGGACAAGGCTGGCGGTGATACTTATCGATACGGTCTACAACGCCTCCTTTACCACCTGGTTGATGGCGGGAATTTTTGAGAATATCCCTCAAGAACTGGAAGAGGCGGCGATTATTGATGGATGCAGTCCTATGGCGGCATTTTTTCGTATTGCAGTACCTCTCAGCCTTCCCGGCCTGGTTACCAGCGCACTCTTTGCGTTTATCTACTCCTGGAATGATTTTCTCTTTGCCATGACCCTTACTACGCCACAGACAGCCACCCTGCCCATTGGAATGCTCAGCACCTTTGGGATGCTTAGTGTGGGTTGGACAAATATGGCGGCCATGGGGGTAATTGCTGTCCTTCCGGTTGTTGGGCTTTCGCTGCTGCTGCAGAAATATTACATGAGCGGCCTTACCTTCGGGGGAGTAAAAGGTTGAATGATAAGGTTGAATGATAAGGCCCGGAGCCTTTCCAGCTTCACCTACTTGGAGCTGGAAAGATATCTTGGAGAAGAGACCCTCTGCATCCTCCCCCTGGGAGCGATGGAGCAGCACGGCCCTCACCTGCCCTTGGGTACCGATAGCGAGATTGCGAATATCGGTATCGATGAACTTTGCTCATCCTGGACCGATGCGCTGCAGCTCTTGGTTTTACCGGTAATGCCTATAGGAGAGAGCATGGAGCACAGCACCTTTACCGGCACCCTTTCATTTTCTGTCTCTACCCTCCAGGCTGTTATTACGGATATAGCTGTTTCCCTGGGAAACTGGGGAGTGAAAAAGCTTCTGATCATCAATTTTCATGGAGGGAACAGCGATACTGTCTCCTCCATTCTCAGGGAGGTGCGTCAAAAGACGGGAGTTCTTTGCGGTGCTGCTCATGTGTACGGAAGTGATGTTTTACAGGGATATGGAGGTGCCCGGGACTATCATGCGGGGGATATTGAAACATCCATTGTATTGCACTACCTGCCTGAAGCTGTGCGCAGAGAGGCTGTTCCGGAGAAGGCATCAGCTGATGGTAAGCTGAAAAAGATGGAGCTCTTTAAAAATCTGGTGATCCCCTGGTTTACTGGTGATCTATCGGCGGATGGAATAATCGGGAATCCCCGGGATGCATCAGCACAAAAGGGGAAAGCTATCATTAGTGATCTGGTGAAGGAGCTGAAAGAGATAATCAGGCGGTTTGCAGCTTATGAGGAATAGAACAATCCTGAAAGATGTGTCTCTCCTGGCAGGAGAGAATCTGGCCTATATCGATGATGGCTGGATAGTAATTGAGAAGGGGATCATTGTCGATTACGGGACCGGCAGGATGGAGGAGGGAATCGCTCTTCCCGGCGCCTTGTTAATACCCGCCTTTATTGATGCGCACACCCACATCGGAGATACGGCGGCAAAAGAGGCTGGTGTGGGCATGCCCACCATTAAGGCGGTATCGCCTCCAAATGGGATGAAATATCGCATCATCCGGGCCATGTCAGAGGATGAACATATTGAAAGCATCCGCCATGGAGCTGCAGAATACCTTAATAATGGGATCGCCGCTTTTGGTGATTTCAGGGAAGAGGGGCTCTTTGGCATTGAGAAAGTAGAGCAGGCTCTGGAGGGATTGCCTCTCCAGGCGGTCCTGTTCGGTGAACCTGCCTGGGATTCCATCTCCGGTGATGGTGGACATGAAGATGGGTACGAACGGGATGTTGAAAAGATTATAGAAAAGGCGGATGGTATCGGGATTGGGGATGTCGCCGATTTCTCAGAAGAACGTCTTGCCTTTCTTGCAGAACTCCTCCGGGGGAAGGGGAAGGTGCTGGCTGTTCACGCCGGAGAGACCAGAGCAGCTCAAATGCGGTGCAGAGAGCTGTGGGACAAGGGGGAGATTGAACGGGTCCTGCCCCTGAACACAAAGGTGCTGCTTGTTCATGTTACCAATCCCTCTCCCGAAGAGATTGAGCTCATTGGAAAGAAGCGGGCACCGGTGGTTCTCTGTCCAAGAACAAATGCAATCCTTTCTGATGGTATTCCTCCCATCGGTGATTTTATAAAAAGGAATATTCCCTTTGCAATCGGAACCGACAATATGATGTTTACCGCTCCGGATATCTTTCGGGAGATGGATTTTCTCTCCCGGATAGGACGGGCTGAAGCTGAAAGTCCCGATCTGATTGTATCAAAGGAGGTGTTAAAGGCGGCTACAATACATGGAGCCGCTGCCCTGGGCCTGCAGGATCTGCTGGGTTCAGTGGATAAGGGGAAAAAGGCCTCTTTTCTGCTTCTTGATCTGGAAACTATCAATTTACGTTATATCAAGGATCCCTATTCGGCAATTGTTCACCGGGCTAGCAGGGAGGATATAGCACAACGGTGGTATGACGGAAGGGTTTACCCCGTCAGTGCTCAGCCTGCTTAGTGCTCATATGCTTCTTTTAAGATCCTCGGTGGATTCTTTCGGATCAGCCTGGCAGATCCAGAGGCCAAGCTGTTCGAATCCTCCGGTCTCCTGGGTGTGAGGGAGAAATTCGACATACTGCCCTTCCCTGGAGCCGGTATGCCAGAGCACATTATAGGAGATCTCTTTTCCCAGTCTCGGCATGATGGTGTGAAAGGCTTTCAACGCATCTCCGATTGCTTCGGATAGATCGTATCGTTCCCTCTCTTCTAACTGGTGGAGATGAGAGCTTTTCTGTCTAAAGGGAATATAGAGAAGATTGTAGGGCCGTTTCATAAAGTAGGGAACTGCAAGGATGCCTGTCTTATACGCTTTTACAGTCAGCTCTTGCGGATTGTGTTGTGCCATCCATGCACCGAAGCTGCTTCCGTAGCGATCGATAAATCGATCATCCAGGATCCGGGATAGAGGTTCTACACTGCTCAGCCCGATCTGTTGGTGACCGTGTTCCAGGGATCCTCCAACCGCACGCCCCCTGTTTTTGATAATCAGGACATCCCCCTGATCAAGGTCCAGTAATCGCTTTTCCAGAGCAGCAAGCCGGCAGGTAAGTACGTATCGATCCTCCAGAGGCATATTATGCCAATCCAGGTGGTGGATGTTACTGGACCACTGAATGAAGTGGCCTCCCCTTGGGGAGGTTTCAGCTGAGAATGGGAATAGCACGGGAAAGAGGTTACGGTTAATAAAAGTAAATCCCTCAGTCAGAGGAACCAGCTCCAGCAGTTCTGTGCTTTTCCCGTTGCAGATTGGACACTCTTGGGACCGGCTTTTCTCTCTTTCCCCTCTGGAAGGTTTTCCCGGGCTCTTGTCATGGGGCCGTTTGGCCCGGTTTGCAGCATAGAGGATTTTGCTTCCATCCCGCGGATCTGTTTCGCTTTTCTCATCCGGTTTGTGAGAGGAGATCATTCTGTCGTCCCAAAAGCCCTGGAGGAGTTGATTCGGATCCCTCTTTTCGATTCTTATCTCTTCCCGGTAGATATGCGATGCTTTCAAGGTTGGCCAATCAAGCTTTTGTTCGGTGGAATCAGACATCACTTTTTCTCAGGCAGGGGGAAGCCGATCCCTTGAAGAAGCTTCTCTGTACTCTCCTGCCAGGTGAATCTGGGTATGGTAATAGAGTAAGCCTTTTCTCCCATCCTCTTTCGCAGCTGCCGGTTCTGTAAAAGCTTGGCCATCGCCTTTGCATAGAGAGCTGGTTCCTGTTGAGGAATCAGCACTGCACCTTCACCGTAAAGAGGCTCCTTTTCTTCTTCCTGGACCGCCTCCCCTGCATGCTCTTTTTCGCCGGGGAATAGATATTCGCTTACATAGGGAATCTTCTTACTGCCTACTACCACCAGGCCGGAGGCTGCTGCCTCCTGAACGGACATCCCGAATCCTTCCATCATTGAGGGGGAGCAGTAGATATCACTTAAGCGGTAGAGCTTCGGCAGTCGTTCCGCTTCATGTCCTATAACAAGAACCGAATCGGTCAGGCCTAATGAGTCAATCAACTCCCGCAGCTCTTTATAGAGTGCTTCTTTCTGCTTTTCTATCGAAACAATGAGAAAGAGATTTGCTTGGGGACGTTGCTTTTGCAGCTTCGCAAAAGCTTTTACCAGAACATCCTTCTGCTTCGTCTTATCGGTCCTGCTAATCTCTATGATAAACTCTCCGTCTAAAAGTTCCTCTTTTGGTCGGGATGTCAATCCTGCAAGGAAGTTCCAGATATCATCATCCTCTTTTATGTTTCCCGGATAAAAACGTTCACTTATGATACCGGGCGGGAGAAAGAGATCTCCCTCTCTGCCATAATCATCCTTCAAAGAATCACCGATGATGGTACTGGTGGGTACCAGGTGATCGACCTGAGGTATCACTTCCTCTTCAGTCGCTATCCGCTCCTCTATCCGCAGTTCCTTCCACTCAGACTCAGGTACATTCCGTTTTTTAACAGCTCCCAGGGAGTGGGGAACCCAGACATGCGGGCTCTTGTGGGGAAGTAATCTATTAAGCATCACTCCGAGAAGTGCAGCATCCCAATAGTGGCTTATGATCAAGTCCACCTGCTCATCCTCTTTCTGAAGGTGTTGAAACAGGAAATTGGCGAGATCGGGGATCCGCTCTTTCATATCCTCTTTTCGTATGAATTGATCTATTCCATCCTCAAGATAGATGATTCTGCATCCGTCGTCTTTCTCACGTACTCCCCTTTGCATTTCTCCTGTTTCCGGATGGGGATATCCGCCCCGGTTGGCTATCGTCACCCGGTATCCGAAGTCGCTCAAGGTTTTTGTGAGCTGATTAACATAGCGGTTCTGCCCTCCTGTATCGGGGAGGCCGGGGCGTACTTGCCACTCATGTACGCCGTGGTTGGTAATCATCAGTATGTGAGGTTTTTTCTTATCTATCATCTTCATAGGGGTAGTCCGAAATGGATAAGGCCCTCTTCCACTCCTGCAGCAAACTCCTTCTTGGAACAGTAGATGGTATTGGCCGATCCCTTTCTTTGGTACCCTTTAAGCTCCTCCTGGGCATTTGCAACGATGATTCCTTTGCCGATCTCTTCGAACATGGATTGATCATTTCCGCTATCTCCGGCGACCACAATCTCCTCTGAAGAGAGTTGCAGCCAATCGAGTAAAAATTTGATTGCCTTTCCTTTCCCTGCAGCAGTAGGGATAATATCCAAATCTTTGCCGCTGGACCAGATCACCTGGCTGAGACCATCACCATCTTCTTTTATTCGTTTTCGTAATGCGTCGACACTCTTTTCAGAATCCTCTTCCTGCAGAGTGAAGCTTACCTTCAGCTCCGTATTAAACTCTTCATTCTGAAGCTTCAGCCCCTTGAAGCCTTCGCACAAGCGAAGCACCTTTTTGCGATCAAAATCCTGATGAAGCAAATCGTTCCAGACCGAGACGGGACGACTCTCTTCTGAAAAGGGGGGAAGAAATATTTCGGTGCCCACCTGAGTGACCAGAGCGTCTGCCATGGGTATGCCCTCATGCTCAAACCCGTACAGAATCTGTCCCATATGACGGCCGGTGGAAAGGATGAGATAGAGCTCTCCCCTCTCCCTGAGTCCCTGAAGTTTTCGTCTAAGTCTGTTCAGGGCCTCTCTATTTCCGGTGAGGGTATTATCTATGTCGCTTGCTACTGTCCATCTTCGATACATGCTTTCATATATAGGATAACAAGAAAAAGCGATAAGAGCAAATTTGCTCTCTAATCGCCTGATCCGGGCGGTCCAAAGGGGAACCATGGCAATCAAACAGAAAAAGCTCTATTTAGGGCGTTCTCATACCCCTTTCTTCCAAGCCCAACCCGAAAATGGTTGTCGTCGAATCCAAAGAGGGTTCCCGGCAGCATCAAGGTGTTTCTCTCCTGGATAAGCCGCTGGGAGAGAGCGCTGCTTCCCTCTGCTCCCAGATAGCGGGGAAAGGCTACCGATCCGCCGGAAGGTTCGATCCACTGCAGCAATTCATGTTCAGTAAAGAGACGGCGGCTTGTTTTGATATTATCTTCCACGATTAACCTGGCCCGTTCCACCAGTCTCTCTTCTGCCGTAAGGGCTGCCCGGGCGAGAAACTCCACTACCCCGGAGCTGCAGATCGTTGTGTAGTCCTTGATTCTAGCGGCAGCCTTTAGCATGGTTTTATTCCTGCTTGCCAGCCAGCCCATGCGCAGCCCCGGGAGACCGAAGCTCTTGGAGAGGCCTCCCAGGGAGATGGCAGTCCCGGAAAGGGTGGCCGCAGCGGGCAGGGGATCCCGCCCGAAAAGGCTCAGCTCCCGGTACATCTCGTCGCAGAAAAAGAGGGTTCCAGCTTCATCGCAGAGCCGGGCCATCTCTTGAACATCTTCCACCCCGGGCAGATAGCCCGTGGGGTTGTGGGGAAAGTTGGCCACCACCAGTTTAGGCGGTTGGGGAGAAGAGAGGGCATCATCCAGCTCCTGCAGATCCAGGTTCCACCGCTGCTCCGCTTCATCCCCCTGCAGCCGTACCTTCCAGGGAATCACCTCGCATCCCAGGGAGCGGGGCAGGGAGGCCAGGGACTGGTAAGCGGGATCAATTACCATCACCCGGTCACCGGGCGAAAGGATTGCGGAGAAGAGGAGGAATATCGCCTCAGCCGGAGCGGCGGTCAAGACCGAGATCTCCCCACCAGAGCCACCGGAGCCACCGTAGCCACCAGAGCCACCGTAGCGGCGGGCAATCATCTCCCGGAGCCTGGGGTCACCGGCAGATTCGGTGTAGCCCAGGGGGAGTGCCAACAGCTGTTCCAGAAGAGCTGCGGGGACCTCCCCCTCCAGGCCTTCCTCTTTCAAGCCTCCATCAATCAAGCCTCCTCCTTCAGAGAATCCGGCATCGGCAGCAAGGGAAAGAAGCTTCCGGACACTCACCGTTTCACAATCTGAAGAGCTCAGCTGCTTTTCCACTGAAAACTCATATTGGGCGAAATAGCGTTCCAGGGCAAAAGGTTCGAATTTCATGTTCTCAGTATAGGCGAAATTGGGTTTCCTATCCAGCTCATACAGATAGGACCATACCTCTCCCCCGGGCCCCGGGCCCCGGGCCCCGGGCCCCGGGCGGCGGCCCAGGGCATCCCTGTGGACTGGATCACAGTTAAGAGATGCGAAGCCTGAAACGGTGCAGCCTGCTATCTGGCGCCTCCTGGCTGCAGCCTGCTATCTGGCAATATGCTATTACCCCATCAACTTTTGCAGTACCGCCAGGTAGTCATTTGCCTCCATGGGCCTGGGATTATCCTTGTTGCTCCCGTTACGGGCAGCGTTTTCCGCCAGCTCCTGCAGGTCGTTTTATCCCTGTTAACCAGGAATCACTATACAGGATGTTTTCAGTTGTTTCACTACAATCTGCCCAAGCTTTCAGTGGCAGCTGGCCGCAGTAAGGGGGCGATACCTACAAAACAACTTTTGCCCCGAACAAGTTTTGCCCGAAAATTAATGCTGCGTTAAGGTTCCCATGGCATCATTCCTTAATGAAAACTAACGTACAAGGAGTATGCACATGCCACGACTAAGAAAAGCACGTATTCTCGGGTTCCTCCTGGCAGGAACCTTGATGATTTCATCCTGCGGAACCCTCTTTACGAAAGGGGGCGGGGATTACCGTACCGGAGAAAAGGCCTACAAAGCCGGAAACTATGTCGCTGCGGCGGAAGGGGCAATCTCAGCCCTGGAGGCAAACCCGGATTTTGAAGAGGCGAAGGATCTCTTGAACAGATCCTTTCCCAAAGCGACAGAGGCCCTGGAAGGGGGGATTGAAGCCGTCCGCAGCAGCTCAGAACAATTCCCGAATGAAACAATCGCCCCGCTTTATGAGAAGCTGTCCGGAATCCACAGTCGAGCGGGCAAGTTGGGCCTCGGACTGGCAGTCCAGGATTACTCAGCCGAGCTGAAAACCGCACAGGAGGCTATCCTGGAAGACCGCTACCAGGCAGCCATCGCCGCCCTGGAAGCCGGGGGCTACAAGAATGCCCGTCTGGCCGAAAGGTACCTTGATTTTGTCCGGCAGCGGGTTTCAGATTATAAAGATATCAACTACTACCTGAACCAGGCCTGGGACGCTTCGGTGGCAAAACTCTACATCCATACCGCTGGTGATGTAAGTAACCTAGGGGAGTATGTAAGCAAAGCGCTTAAGGAAAATAAGCAGTTTAACGATGTAAACAAGATAGTAAACCCTTCATTGGGGCTTGGCAGTAATGCGAGTGTTGCTGAAGTGGTGAGTGGAGCAAAGAGTGAAGGAATTGACATCCTTTTCTACATTGAGGGAGCCATCTCCAGCGACGCTAATCCTGTTTCCGAGAACGATAAAGAGCTCTTTACCGGGTTCCAGGGAACCACCCTCACTGCATCGTACAAAGCTACTCTTTCCGGTAATTGGCAAATCATCGATGTCGCTACCGGGGATGTAAGGTTTCAGGACGATTTTGCAAGCAGCATAGGGGATAAACTCTATGTTGAGGCGCTTAAATCAACAAGCAAAAAAAGTGTAGAGGACGTTGGTACCCTTTCGGAAAAAACCGTACCGGTACTTGAAGTTCCCAGCTTTGGAACCCTTTTCGGCAAACCGATGCGGGCAGTAATTGCCACCGCTGAGTTCAATGAGCAGCGGATATCAGAGCCCAAAAATTATGCCTCCGGCTCCATGAGTGGTATCAGCAAGAACCTTGATGGAGTGTGGCTTTTCAATAATGTCTACGCAATAATCGATGAAGAGGAGAATATGGTGACTGCCGACTACGATAATGATGCAAAGACCTGGGACTCCATTGCGGCAGTAGTCAAGAAACACACCTCCATTTACAAGAACATTCAGGACAATGTGAAAAAGAGCATGGATGGCTGGATTGCTTCGGCAAAAAAACAGATAGTACCCAAGGCGGCGGATACCCTTTACCGGGCTACCGCAGCACCGCTGCAGAAGTAACTCCTTTTACCCCTTCCCACTCCCCCTGCAAGGTGTGCCCCGGGCCTGCCTTGCAGGGTTTTTTTCTATGGGGCAAAGGGGAATGCGGATTGGAACTACTCCGCCCCCCACGGCGCAGG